>CAYPRG010000005.1:26565-31907 GCA_964413025.1 uncultured Planctomycetales bacterium | reverse complement strand
GACCTCTGGCAGGATTGCCTGGGGATAATATTGAATAATCCCGCTGAAGTGCGGAACCTGCTTATCAATAATTTTTCAGGAGTAAGGGTCGACGGCTCTAACGCCACGATCATCGGAAAAAAACCGGGCGAGTTCATTGCCGACCGCAACGATATCGCCAGGGTCTGGATGGACCACGGGGTCTGGCCGCTCTTGACCATGGATTTGTATATTAATGAGACAGGAGATTTGGGCGTTTTATCCGAGGAGGTTGCTTATTTCCGCGACCAGCATATCTTTCGTTCCCGTTTATGCGACAGGGATTGGAATCACGCCAAAGGCAGTATAGGTAGTATCATTGAGCACCTCTTGATTCAAAACCTGGCGCAATTTTTTAATGTCGGCAGCCATAACCATGTGCGCCTGGAGGGGGCAGATTGGAATGACGGCTTGGATATGGCCGCTGAAAAAGGAGAAAGCGTTGCTTTCTCAGCGATGTATGCCTCCAATCTTAAACTTTTATCCGAACTGCTGCTAAAAACAGGCAAGCGGAAAATCAAATTAGCCCGGGAGTTGAAGATACTTTTAAAAGAAATAAATTATAATGATGTTAAAGCAAAGCAGAAAGTTTTAATGGAGTATTTTCAAAAAACCAAAGACGCGTTTTCCGGGGAAAAAGCCGATTTAGATGTCGCCGGCCTGGCGGATAATCTAGAAAAGAAATCCCTCTGGATGTCGAATCATATCCGTAAGAAAGAATGGTTTAAGTCCGGATATTTTAACGGCTATTATGATAACAAAGGGAGGCGCGTCGAGGGGGCGAGGGGAAGCCTAATCCGAATGATGCTTAGTTCCCAGGTTTTCCCGATAATGGGCGGGGTAGCCGAGAGGCGACAGATAGACAAAATAATAAAAAGCGTAGAAAAATATCTTTTTGATCCCAGGCTAAAGGGGTATCGTTTAAACACGGATTTCAAAGAGGAACAGCATAGCCTTGGCAGGGCATTTTCATTTATTTACGGAGATAAGGAGAACGGGGCATTCTTTAACCATATGGTGGTGATGTTCGCTTATGCCTTGTATAAGCAGGGATATATAGATGAGGGCTGGCGGGTTTTGAGTTCGATTTATAATATGGCAGCCAATAGCAAGCAGTCTAAGATTTATCCCTGCCTCCCCGAATACTTTAACGCCGAAGGCAGAGGGATGTATTCTTATCTCACCGGTTCTGCCAGCTGGTTTGTGCTGGCTATGGTAACTCAGGGTTTTGGAGTAAGAGGCAGTTACGGCGATTTACTTATCGAACCCAAATTATCCCGGGAACAATTCAAGGATACCGCAGTTATCGGGATTGACCGGTGCTTTGCCGGAAAAAATTTACGCATCAATTTTTATAACCCCAAGAAACTGCCCGCAACCGGGTATAAGATAATCAAAGCAACTCTTAATTCCCGCGATTTAGCTTTAAAAGAAACGCGCAGCCTGCTCATTGAGCGTAAAACCATCCTCAATCTTCCCTCCGGAAAGTTAAACACAATAAATATTATCTTGGGTTAATCCCGCAAAATAGGTTTTTATTCTGTTGCCAATTTGAGTCATTTTTGCTATAATAAAACTCTCTTAAGGAGGACTTATGATTGAACGTTATAGCCTGCCCAAAATGAACAATATCTGGAAGGAAGAGTTTAAATTTAACACCATGCTTGCCATCGAGATTCTAGCTTTGGAAGCCCAAAAAATCCCACCTGCCGCACTCAAAAGAATAAAGAAAAAAGCAAAATTCAGCCTGGCAGAAATCAAAAAGATAGAAGCCAGGACACAACATGATGTAGTGGCTTTTGTGACCAATGTAGCCCAAAATATTGGGGCGGATGCCAAGTACCTGCATTCAGGCCTGACTTCTTCCGATGTTTTGGATACCACCCTTGGGGTGCAGTTGGTGGCAGCTTCAGACATATTGATAGACGACCTGAATAAATTATTGAAGTTACTTTCCAAAAAGGCAAAGACATACAAAGATATGGTTTGTATCGGACGGACCCATGGGGTGCATGCCGAGCCGACTACTTTTGGCCTGAAATTAGCGCTTATGTATGACGAGACCAGGCGTAATCTGGAGCGGCTTAAGCTGGCAAAAGAGGAAATAGCAGTGGGTAAGATTTCCGGGGCAGTAGGGACATTTGCGAATGTTGACCCGCAGGTTGAGGCGTATGTCTGCCGGAAATTGGGGCTTAAGCCGGCGAAGATCTCCACTCAGATAATCCAGAGGGATATTCATGCTGTGTTTATGGCCAGGTTAGCAATTATAGGTTCAAGCTTAGAAAGATTCGCTACTGAAATCAGGCATTTACAGAGGACGGAAGTTTTAGAAGCGGAAGAGCCTTTTGGCAAAGGCCAGAAGGGTTCTTCGGCTATGCCGCATAAACGTAATCCGGTGATTTGCGAAAGGATTTGCGGCCTGTCCCGCCTTTTGCGCGGTAACGCCTTGGCGGCGATGGAAAATATTGCTCTATGGCATGAGCGCGATATCAGCCACTCTTCGGTGGAGCGGGTGATCATCCCTGATTCTACAATCGCCCTGGACTACATGCTGAATAAATTTATCCAGGTTATCGAGGGGCTTCAGGTTTACCCGGAAAATATGCTTTCAAATTTAGTGCGCACCCACGGTTTGATATTTTCTCAGCGGGTATTGCTTAAGTTAATGGATAAAGGGCTGGCCCGTCAGAAGGCCTATGATATGGTGCAGAGAAATGCCATGAAGACCTGGAAGGACGGCTCGGACTTTAAGTATAATCTTTCGCGGGATAAAGATGTCAGCTGCTATCTTGATAAAAAAGAGCTAGAGCGGATATTCGAGTTAGATTATTATCTGCGTAATGTGAATAAGATTTTCCGTAAAGTCGGATTATAACAAGAAAAAGTTTTCCCACCCAAAACTCCTGATAGATATTACCATGTTTTATAAAATCGAAATAAAGGACAAACCCGGTATTTTTGATGCCACAGGCTTTGGGATAATGAAAGATATCCTTGACCTGGGTATAAAAGGCGTCAAGGATGTGCATTTTATCCAGGTCTATAATATCGAAGGGGCCTTAAGCGGGGATGAGTTAAAGACGATCTGCGAGGAATTACTGGCAGATAAGATTTCCCAGGATTATTTTATCATAGAGCAGTCTGGCATATCCGCCGAAAAAAAGAGGCAATTTGTGATAGAGGTCGCTTATAACCCGGGGGTGATGGAACCGGTTGAAGGGTCAACTTTAAAGGGTATAAAGGATTTGGGAATACAAAACGTGGCTTCGGTCAAGACGGCAAAAAAATATTTAATTGAGGGGAGTTTAACCGAGGCGCAGCTTAAGACGATCTCGGAAAAATTGCTTTATAATAAATTGATACAGCATGTGGTTAAACCGCAAAGCCAGGATGCCCCGGAGGGCAGGGCGGAAACCGGCTACTGTTTTAATTTAGCCACGGTAAATTTATTAGATGCCACGGATAAAGGCCTGGAGAAAATCAGCAAAGACGGCCAATTGTTTTTGAATCTCAATGAAATGCGCAGTATTAAAGATTATTTCAAGAGATTAAAACGCAACCCCACGGATTGCGAGTTAGAAACTGTTGCCCAGACCTGGTCCGAACATTGCTGGCACAAAACCTTCAGGGGGAAAATCAAATATACCGAGAAACTTCCCGCCCCTAGCCCCGCGCTAAAAACAAAATCGATAGATAATCTTCTGAAATCCACAATCATGAAGGTGACCAAAGAGCTGAATAAGCCATGGTGCGTGTCCGTATTCCAGGATAACTCAGGGGTAATACGTTTCGACGATAAATATAATGTTTGTTTTAAAGTGGAGACTCATAATCATCCTTCGGCGCTAGAGCCATTCGGCGGCGCCAATACCGGTATAGGCGGAGTAATCCGCGACCCTATGGGCACCGGTTTAGGGGCAAAGCCTATCCTGAATACCGATGTTTTTTGTTTCGCTCCTCCGGATTATCCTTTTAGCAAAGTGCCTCAGGGAAGTTTGCATCCAAAGCGTGTTATGAAAGGTGTGGTTTCGGGGGTTCGCGATTACGGTAATAAAATGGGAATCCCCACGGTAAACGGGGCGATACTATTTCATGAAGGTTTTGCCGGCAATCCCCTGGTTTATTGCGGTACAGTAGGGATTATGCCTAAGGATAAATCTTTTAAGCGTGTGGACAAAGGGGATTTAGTAGTAGTAGTAGGCGGGGCAACCGGCAGGGACGGTATCCACGGCGCGACATTCTCTTCCGGAGAGTTGACCCATGAATCGGAAACTATCTCCAGCGGAGCGGTGCAGATAGGCAATCCTATCCAGGAGAAAAAGATGCTGGATACGATTTTACAGGCCCGGGATAGGAATCTCTATGATGCCATTACTGATTGCGGGGCAGGCGGGTTGTCCAGCGCGGTAGGAGAAATGGCCAATGAGTTAGGCTGCCGGGTAGATTTGGAAAAGGTCCCTTTGAAATATTCCGGCCTCTCTTACATGGAGATTTGGATTTCCGAGTCGCAAGAGCGCATGGTTTTATCCGTGCCGAAAGAAAATATTGATGAGTTGCTGGGGGTTTTTGGCGATGAAAATGTAGAGGCCACGGTTATCGGAGAATTCACCGGCACAAAAAAGCTGCAGCTTTATTATAATGATGATTTAGTCTGCGATTTGGATATGCAGTTCCTGCACGACGGCATCCCGAAGATCGAGAAAAAAGCGGTGTTTATCCAGCCGAAACATAAAGAACCGAGATTCAATTGTCCGAAGGACCTCACAGGTCCTCTTTTCAAATTGCTTTCGCATTATGATATCTGTTCCAAAGAGTGGGTCATCAGGCAATATGACCACGAAGTGCAGGGGGGCACGGTGCTTAAGCCTTTGGTGGGGATCCAGAATGACGGGCCTTCGGATGCCAGCGTAGTAAAGCCGGTATTGGATTCAAAAAAAGGCTTGATTATCTCAAACGGGATTAATTTCCGGTTTGGTTTTATCGACCCATACTGGATGGCTGCTTCTTGTATCGAAGAAGCACTGCGTCAGATTATTGCCGTGGGTGGCTCATTAAAAGAAGTGGCGATATTGGATAATTTCTGCTGGGGCAATCCGGATAAGCCGGATAGGCTGGGCGGATTAGTCAGGGCTGCTTATGGTTGTTATGATATTGCCAAGGCGCTGGGAGTGCCTTTTATTTCCGGTAAAGACAGTTTATATAATGAATATACGGTCAACCATAAATCTTTAGCCATACCCGGCACGCTTCTGATTTCCGCGATTTGCGTGATGGACGATGCCAGCAAAGTAGTTTCCATGTACGCCAAAGAAGCCGGCGATTTA
>CAYPRG010000005.1:25109-26465 GCA_964413025.1 uncultured Planctomycetales bacterium | reverse complement strand
AATAAAAGAAATGATTTTATCCTTTTTTCTGAATCCAATTCCAGGTTTATCGTGGAGGTGTCAAAGAGAAATCAGAAAGAGTTTGAGAAGATAATCAAGGGCTTGCCGTTTGGTTTAATCGGGTGCGTCAGCCCCGGGAAAGAATTTAAAGTTCACGGCATAAATGGCGAAGTTTGCGTTAAGGAGGGGATTAGTTCCTTAAAGGAATCCTGGCAGAGGCCGTTAAACTGGTAAACAACAAGGAGAAGAGCATGCATAGGCATAAAGTCGTAAAAGATGATTTTACCCAGGAGGATCCCTGGCGGGTATTCCGCATTATGTCGGAGTTCGTCGAGGGGTTTGAAGTGCTTTCTGAAGTGGGAAAAGCGGTTTCCATATTCGGCTCAAGCCGGATGAAGCCGACCAATAAATATTACCCTTTAGCCGAAGAGGTGGCTTATCTTTTAGCTAAAGAAGGCTATGCCATAATCACCGGCAGCGGCCCTGGGATAATGGAAGCGGCTAACAAGGGCGCCACGCGGGCTGAGGGCCATTCAATCGGCCTGAACATTCAGATTCCCACGGAACAAAAACCCAACCAATATGTAGACACTCTTATAGAGTTTCGTTATTTTTTTGTGCGTAAAGTCATCTTTGTAAAATACGCCAAGGCCTTTGTGATTATGCCCGGAGGCTATGGCACTCTGGACGAATTTACTGAAGCTATTAATCTTATCCAGACAGAGAGGATAGCCAAGTTCCCGGTAGTATTGTTTGGCAGTGAATATTGGAAGGGTATGCTTGACTGGATGCGCGATGTAGTTTTAAAGGAAGGCAATATCAGCGCTCAAGACATGGAATTATTTAAGATCACTGATTCGCCCGCAGAGGTAGTAACGATAATAAAGAAATTTTACCTGCCCCGCCCTTCTAAGGGTAAGGGGTTCGAGATAGAAAGGGATCGGCGGGGTGAAAAAGCCTAAGGTATGTGTTTTAAGGACTGCCGGCACTAATTGCGACAAAGAGACGGCGTTTGCCTTTGAGGAAGCGGGCGCTCTAGCGCAGCTGGTGCATATAAACAAGTTTATCTGTGGCCGGGAAAAGCTTGCAGATTATCAGATATTGGCTTTCCCGGGAGGGTTTAGTTACGGCGATGACCTGGGCGCAGGAAAAGTCCTGGCCAATGAGTTAAGGTTCAAATTGCAGGACGATATAAAAGAATTTGTTGCCAGGGGAAAATTAATCATCGGCATTTGTAACGGTTTTCAGATTTTGGTGAAAGCCGGGCTATTACCGGGTAATGGCGGATTTAAACAGGAAGCCAGCCTTATTATTAACGATTCCGCGAAATTCGAAGATAGGTGGGTCCATTTAAGG
>CAYPRG010000005.1:14403-25009 GCA_964413025.1 uncultured Planctomycetales bacterium | reverse complement strand
TTCGGTAAAGAGCTTACCCGTAAGATCCACGATATCAGGGGCAGCCAGTTCAAGACAAAATTCTATGAAGATTATAAGAAGATGATCGGCAATAAGGGGATCGGTGTGGTCAGCGCTAAAGACGAACAGCCCATAGTGATTAACTCAAGGTTTGGCCCCTTTGCCATTGTGACTAACGGTTTTATTGATAATGCCCAGAAGCTCGCCGAAGAGTTGTATAAAGACGGTTATTCTTTCAGCGAGATTGCCGACGGCGACGTTAACCTTACCGAGCTGGTAGCAAAGATGGTTATCCGCGGCAAGAGCATCGTCGATGGTATTGAAAAAATGTTTGCCAAGATTGAAGGTTCCTGCTCCTTGCTTTTATTGAATAAGGAGGGAATTTACGTCGCCAGGGACAGGTACGGTTATACGCCTCTGGTAGTCGGCCAGAGAGGTAAAGATTGGGCAGTGACTTCAGAGACCGCGGCTTTTAGTAATTTAGGGTATAAGGTGGTTAAGTATATCGAGCCGGGAGAAATAATATTGTTGGATGAATCAGGCTTGAAGCCGAAGCGCAAAGGCAATACCTGCAACCAGATTTGTTCGTTTTTCTGGATTTATACCGGTTTTCCCGCTTCTTCCTACGAAGGGATAAATGTAGAAATAGTGCGGGAAAAATGCGGCAGGTGTTTAGCTAAGAGAGACAAAATCAAGATAGACATGGCAGCCGGTATCCCGGATTCAGGGACAACTCACGCCATCGGCTATGCCATGGAATCAGGCGCGCTTTTCCGCAGGCCGCTGGTAAAATATACCCCGGGTTTTGACCGTAGCTATATCCCTGCCTCGCAGGAGAGAAGGGATTTAGTGGCCAAGATGAAACTTCTGCCTGTCCCGGAACTGATCAAAGGCAAGTGTATTGTTTTCTGCGATGACTCTATTGTCAGGGGTACGCAGCTTAAGAATTATACTATACAAAAACTGAAAGAGTGCGGGATAAAAGAGACGCATTTCCGGATTGCCTGTCCGCCGCTGATGTTTCCCTGTAAATTCAATTATTCCACCCGTAGCATCAATGAACTGGCGGCCCGCAGGGCAATCAGGGCGTTAGAGGGTAAAGAGGTAAATGATGTCAGCCCCTATTTAAATGAAGATTCTCCAAAATACAAAAAAATGGTAGAATGGATTGCTAAGGATCTAGGGGTGACTACTTTAAAATACCAGAAGTTAGAGGATATGGTGAAGGCCATAGGCTTAGCCAAAGAAAAACTTTGCCTATATTGCTGGACAGGAAAGCAGCCATGAGAGAATTAACTTATAAAAAATCAGGGGTGGATATTGGGAAGGCGGGTATCTTTAAGGGCAAGATAAAGCCTTTACTCAGGAGTTCTTTTACCAAAGAAGTCCTGAGCGATATCGGTGGCTTCGGGAGTTTTTTCAAATTTCCCGGCAAAGAATACAAGGAGCCGATTTTGGTTTCTTCTTCCGACGGGGTAGGCACCAAATTAAAAATCGCCTTTCTGGCCAATAAGCACGATACCGTGGGTATTGATGCCGTGGCCATGAATGTCAACGATATACTCTGCACCGGCGCCAGGACCCTTTTCTTTCTGGACTATATAGCTTTCAGCAAATTAGAAGAAGGCGCCTTGGTAGACATAATCAAGGGACTGAATAACGGTTGTATCGAGGCAGGCTGTTCTTTAATCGGAGGAGAGACCGCTCAGATGCCCGGCATGTATAAGGACGGCGATTACGATATAGCCGGTTTTTGCGTAGGGGTTGTGGAGCGCCGGGATATTATTGACGGCTCTAAGATTAAAGCCGGGGATGTGGCTATCGGCATTGAATCCAGCGGTATACACTCTAACGGTTATTCTCTGGTAAGAAAAGTATTCTCTGAAAATGAATTGAAGCGGATGAGCAAGGAATTGCTTAAGCCCACCCGGATATATGTAAAGCCGGTGTTATCTTTATTGCCCGGAGGCAACTTAAAGGGTATTGCCCATATTACCGGGGGAGCGTTTTACGATAAGATAGCCCGTATCCTGCCGGATAATCTTGGGGTAAGGATAAATAAAAATTCCTGGACCGTGCCGCGGATATTCCGGCTGATCCAGAATAAGGGGAATATCCGGGATAGAGAGATGTATCACACTTTTAATATGGGCGTCGGTATGGTTTTGATTACCGGCAGCGCTTTCGCGAAAAGCATAATTTCCAAGCTCAGTGCTTTTAAGCTGAAATCCTGGGTTATCGGAGAAGTCATAAAAGGGAAAAAAGAAGTTACGGTGGTGTAACAACCTAAGAAAGGGGGCGCAAGATGAATTTGACATGGCTAATTATTACTATTGTGCTGGTTTTATTTTTCATGGGCGTAAGAATCGTCAGGCCTACGCACAGAGGCTTAGTAGAAAGATTAGGTAAGTACAACCGTTTCGCCAAGCTTGGGTTTAATTGGGTTATTCCTTTGGGGATTGAGCATTTGTATCAAGTCAACATAACCGAACAGATGGTTGATGCCGAGCCGCAGGAAATTATTACCAATGATAATTTGAATGCCAGGGTGGATGCTCAGGTATATTTTAAAGTCAAGCCTGATGAGAATAGTGTTAAAAGTTCCATATACAATGTGAATAATTTTCAATGGCAGATAGTGAATCTGGCCAGGACTACCCTGAGAAATATTATCGGCACCCTGACTTTAAAATCCGCCAATAGCGAAAGAGGAAAGATTAACTCCGAATTACATAAGACCCTGATGGAAGAGACTGGCACTTGGGGCATAGAAATAGTCAGGACAGAGTTAAAGGAGATTGACCCGCCTAAAGATGTCCAGGAGACTATGAATAAGGTAGTCAAGGCGGAGAATGAGAAAATTGCCGCTATAGATTTTGCTACTGCCACTGAAACAGCTGCTGATGGGCAAAAGAGAGCCGAGATTAAAAAAGCCGAAGGCGTCAAGCAGGCCAGGATTTTAGAGGCAGAAGGTGAAGCAGGGGCGATTAAGCTGGTAAATGAAGCAGCGGAACATTATTTTGTAGGCAATGCCCAGGTGCTGCGCAAACTGGAAGCGGTTGAGAAGTCATTACAGAATAACGCCAAGATCGTGGTGCCCGCGAATACTGAGCTGGTAAACGTGATCGGCGAAATGGCAGGTTTCTTACCGATAAAAACCGAGCATCATAAGGAAAAATAAGACAAGATATCATGCGAGTTTTAGTCATTGGTTCAGGCGGCAGGGAGCATGCTTTAGCCTGGAAGATCGCCCAGTCAAAGCTGGTGGATAAGATTTTCTGCGCGCCGGGTAACGGCGGCATCTCTAAATTAGCCGAGTGCATCGATATAAAAGCAGAAGATATTCCCCGCCTGTTAGATTTTGCCAAGAAAGAAAAAATTGACCTCGCCGTAGTTGGCCCGGAAGCGTCTTTATCCGAGGGGATTGTCGATGAATTTAAGAATTACAAATTAAAGATATTCGGCCCGGATAAAAAAGCTGCCAGGTTAGAAGCCAGTAAAGTTTTTGCCAAGGAATTAATGGCTAAATATAATGTACCGACTGCGGACTTTCAGGTTTTTGATAATCCCGAGCAGGCAAAGAAATATATAGAAAATAAAGGCGCGCCTTGCGTGGTCAAGGCAGACGGTTTGGCTCAGGGTAAAGGGGTGATAGTAGCCAATACTGTTGATGAGGCAAAGCAGGCGGTTAGTTCCATAATGCAGGAGAAAGTATTCGGCGAGGCAGGCAATAAAGTGATTATTGAAGATTGCCTGATCGGCCAGGAGGCATCCATCCTGGTCATCGCAGACGGGAAAGGGATTATCCCTTTGGTTTCCAGCCAGGACCATAAGAGGATTTTCGATAATGACCAGGGCCCGAATACCGGAGGAATGGGCGCGTATTCTCCCGCTCCGGTAGTAACGCCGGAATTATTTAAAGATATTTTAGATAAGGTCATATACCGCACTATCGCCGGCTTAGCCAGCGAAGGAATAGATTACAGGGGGGTTTTATATGCCGGCATCATGCTTACTAAAGACGGCCCCAAGGCTTTAGAATTCAATGTGCGTTTCGGGGACCCTGAAACAGAAGTAATCCTGCCGCGGATGAAATCGGATTTACTGGAAGTGATGCTGGCCGCTACTTCAGGAGGATTAAATAAAATTTCGAAAACCGGGGAACTTGCCTGGGATAAACGCGCTTGTGTCTGCGTGGTCTGCTCTTCCGGAGGATATCCGGGTAATTACGAAAAAGGCAAAGAAATTTCCGGCCTGGATGATGTGGATCAAATGAGCGACGTAGTGGTATTTCACGCCGGGACCAAGGCGCGCAATATTTATGATGTCGGGCAAAAGACAGAGATTGAATATCTGACCAATGGCGGAAGGGTATTGGACGTGACCGGACTGGGCAATAATATAAAAGAAGCTATTGCCAAAACATACCAGGCGGTAGAGAAGATTCATTTTGATGGGATGCATTACCGCAAGGATATCGGGTACAGGGCGCTAAATGGCTAAAGGAGAAAGAAGATGAAAAAATTAATCAGTATTATCATGGGAAGCCAGTCTGATTTAGAAACAGTCCGGGAAGCAACAGGCCTGCTTAAAGAATTCAAGGTAGGATTTGAAGTTAGGGTCCTTTCCGCCCATAGGACTCCCGATGAATTAGCCGAACACATAAAAAGCGCAGCCAGGAAAGGGATAAAAGTTTTTATCGCCGCTGCCGGCGGGGCCGCGGCTTTGGCCGGGGTGATTGCTTCGCATACTACATTGCCGGTCATCGGTATCCCGATCGAGACAAAGAGCCTTAAGGGCCTGGATTCATTGCTCTCAACCGCCCAGATGCCCGCGGGTATTCCCGTGGCTTGTATGAGCATAGGGAAGAGCGGCGCAAAGAATGCGGCAATTTTTGCTTTAGAGATTTTAGGCGCTAGTGACAGGCAGATTCAATCAAAACTCCTGTCTTACAAAAATAAAATGCGTTTAAAGATCAAGAAAATCAAAATAAAATTATGAGTCCCACGAGGATAATCAAAATAGACCCGGGAAACCCCAAGGAAGAAGACTTTAAAGAAGCAGCTAAGGTTTTAAAAGAGGGCGGGTTGGTGATTATCCCTACTGAGACCGTCTATGGTGTCGCTGCCAGCATGCCGGATAAAAAGGCGGTGGATAAATTATACGAAATAAAGCGTCGGCCCAAAGATAAGCCTTTTGCCCTGCTCATTGATAAAAGAGAAAAAATTGAAGAGATTGCCGGTGCTATTCCTCCCGCGGCATACAGGCTGGCGGATAAATTCTGGCCCGGGCCTTTAACTTTAGTTTTAAAATCTAAAGGTGCGGGTACCATCGGTATACGCATGCCTGATAATCAGGTTGCTTTAGGAATAATCAGGGAAACGGGCACAGCGTTATTCTGTCCTTCGGCGAATCTCTCGGGGAAGCCCGCGCCGCTTGATCTTGAAGAAGCGATAAAGGACCTGGATGGGCTGGTAGATCTCGCTATTGACAGCGGCAGGGTTAAGCTCGGGGTAGAATCAACGGTGGTGGATCTAAGCGGCGAATCCTTGCGGGTATTAAGAGAAGGCGCTATAAATAAAGTGGATATTGAAGAGGCCGCGGAGAAGAAGACCGTGCTTTTCGTCTGCACCGGTAATTCCTGCCGTTCGGTGATGGCAGAAGCTCTTTTAAAAAAGAAGCTAAAAGAGAGTAACCGTAAGGACGTAGAAGTCATCTCCGCGGGGATTATGATGTTAAGCGGCTTGGGGGCGAGCGAGGCCACTAAGGAGATCTTAAGAAGAGAAGGTGTTGATGTATCCAAACATCTTTCAAGGAGAATCACCGGGGAGATGATCAAGAGGTCCGACCTGATATTGGTCATGGAGAAAGTGCACGAAGAAGAAGTCTTGGCCCAGGCCCCCGGAGCGAAAAATAGGGTGTTTTTGTTAAAGGAATTTGCTAAAATAAAAGATAATAATTTAGATATCGAAGATCCCATCGGAAGATCGATTGATTTTTACGGGCAGACTTTTAGGGTGATAAAGGAAGCGGTAGAAAGGGTGGCTGAAACAATATGAAGACAATACTCATCGCCTCAGACCATGGCGGATTCGGGCTGAAAGAAAAAATAAAACCTTACCTTGATAATCTCGGGCTTAAGGTAAAAGACCTGGGGGCTTATTCAAAGGAGCGCTGCGATTATCCTAAATTCGCTTATCAGTTGGCAAAAGAGATTTCACAGAAGAAATACCAGCGAGGCATCCTTATCTGCAAAAGCGGGATTGGTAATTCCATTGTTGCCAACAGGCTATCCGGCGTGCGCGCGGCGTTGTCTTATAATGTCAAAGCAGCCAGGCTTTCGCGCGAACATAACGATAGCAATGTTTTGGTGCTGGGAGCGACTTTTGTAAATTTTCCCCTTGCCCAACGGATCATTAGGGCATGGTTAAATGCGGAGTTTCAGGGGGGCCGTCACAAAAGGCGCCTTAATCAATTAAAAGAAATAGAAAGGGATATAAAGAGATGGAAGGATTAAAACACATAAAGAAGGTTGACCCTCAGATTTATCAGGCAATAAAGAATGAACTTGCCAGGCAGGATGAGAATCTTGAGTTAATCGCCTCAGAGAATTTTACTTCTCTGGCGGTATTGGCGGCGCAGGGGTCGGTGCTTACTAATAAATACGCTGAAGGTTATCCCCATCACCGCTGGTACGGCGGATGCGAATTCGTGGATGACGCGGAAAGGCTGGCTATCGAGCGGGCAAAAAAACTATTCGGCGGAGACCATGTTAATGTGCAGCCGCATTCCGGCAGCCAGGCAAATATGGCGGTTTATTTTGCCGCCCTGGACTTAGGAGATACGGTCCTGGCCATGGACCTGTCGGCGGGAGGCCACCTTACCCACGGCCATCCGCATAATTTTTCCGGCAGGTTCTTTAATATGGTTGGTTATGGGGTTGACCGTAAAACCGAAACTCTGGATTACGATAAGATTTTAGACTTGGCAAAAAGGCATAAGCCAAGAATGATCCTCGCCGGCGCTTCGGCCTATCCCCGAAGGCTTGATTTTAAGCGGTTCCGTAAGATTTGCGATAAGGTCGGGGCTTATTTTTTCGTGGATATGGCGCATATCGCAGGGTTAGTCGCTGCCGGTGTCCATTCCTCGCCGGTTCCTTACGCGGAATTCGTCAGTTCTACTACCCACAAGACATTGCGCGGGCCGCGGGGCGGTTTTATTATCTGCAGGAAAGAATTTGCCAAAAAAATCGATGCCCAGATATTTCCCGGTATACAGGGAGGCCCTTTAATGCATGTTATTGCCGCCAAGGCAGTTTCTTTTAAAGAGGCGATGAGCGAAAAATTTAAGAAATACCAGCGCCAGGTAGTAATTAATTCTCGGCAGCTGGCCAAGGCATTAGATAAACAGGGCTTTCGTATTGTCTCCGGAGGCACGGATACGCATTTAATGCTGGTAGATTTGTCCGAAAAACGGATTACCGGCAGCGATGCCTCTTTCATCTTGGGGCAGGCAGGGATTACCGTGAATAAGAATCTTATACCTTTTGACAAGAAGAGCGCCGGAGTTACCAGCGGCATACGATTGGGGACTGCCGCGTTGACTACCCGGGGGATGAAGGAAGCTCAAATGCGCGAAATAGCGGGGCTCATTACCGAGGCGATAGATAGCAGCGACCAGCCGGAAAAATTAAAAACTATTAAACATAAAGTCTTGGATTTAGCCAGGAGGTTTCCTTTATATCCTGAATTGATGAGGGGAAAATGAAAAAAATAAAAAATTCTCATCCCCGCCCGAGTTGGGATGAATATTTCCTGGAAGTTGCCGGGTTAGTTTCGAAAAGGGCGACCTGCCTGAGGCGTAAGGTAGGGGCAGTCCTGGTGAAAGATAAAAGGATCCTGGCTACCGGTTATAACGGCGCGCCGTCGGGCCTGCGCGATTGCCTGGAAATCGGCTCCTGCCCCAGGGAAAAATTAAAGATCCCTTCCGGACAGCGCCATGAACTCTGCCGGGGCCTGCATGCCGAGCAAAATGTGATTATCCAGGCGGCCCTGCACGGGATAAGCACAAAGGGCAGCATCCTTTACCTTACTAACCAGCCTTGTATCATCTGCGCCAAAATGCTGATTAACGCCGCGATCAAAGAGATAATCATAGCCGGGGAATACCCCGATAAAATGGCAATGGATTTTATAAAGGAAGCTAAAATAAAGCTGAGAAAATATAAAAAATGAAATGCCCTTTTTGCGGATATAAAGAAGACAAGGTAGTGGATTCCCGGGCAACCGCGGAAGAGTCGGCAATCCGGCGCAGGCGGGAATGCTTAAAATGCGGGAAACGTTTTACTACCTATGAATATATCGAAGAAGTTTCTTTGATGGTGATAAAGAAAGACGGCCGCCGAGAGGCCTTTGACCACAAGAAAATTTTATCCGGAGTTATCAGGGCCTGCGAGAAGAGGCCGGTGAGTATGGATAAAATGGAAGAAATCGTCACTCAGGTTGAGCGGGCTATCCAGAAAAAGTCCGACCGCGAAATTTCTTCCTCTAAAATCGGCGAGCTGGTTATGGAGAAATTGAAACAACTAGATGACGTGGCCTATGTCCGTTTTGCCTCGGTCTACAGGCAGTTTAAAGACGTGGGGCAGTTCATGGTGGAGTTGAAAGATATCCTGAGCAAGGAAAAACGCCCCCAGCGGAGCGCGGGAGCGAAAAGGGGAGAGAGATAAGGAGAAAACTTCTATGGTTGAAATGGAACTAAACAAGATTGTCATCGATGAAAAGAGGCATGACCAGCTGATCGTCCTCAAAGAGAAAGGCGGAGAGCGCCTCTTGCCGATTGTCATAGGCCTGAATGAAGCTTCGGCGATAAAATTAAAGATAAGCGGTTTCCAGCCGCCCAGGCCGCTGACCCATGATTTATTGCATTCTACCATTGAGAACCTGGATGCGGTTATTGATAGGGTGATCATTGATAAACTGGAAGAGAATACTTTTCACGCTAAACTCCACTTAAAGACCCGCTCCGGAGAAATAAAGATAATCGATGCCAGGCCGTCCGATACCATCGCCCTGGCGGTCAGGGCGCACGCTCCCATATTTGTTGAAGACGCAATAATCAAACAATCGGAAATATTCAATAAGAGTAAATGAAACTCTTCTTACCCCTTAAGCAGGAATATCAAGATATACTCGAAAAAATCTATTCTTTCGCCAAAAAAAATAATGTAGAGCTTTTTCTGGTGGGCGGGTTCTTGCGCGATTTACTTTTAAACAGGCAGAAAGAGAATACGGATATTGACTTTTGCCTGAAAAAAGGCGCGATCAATTTCGGGCAAAAACTTGCCAAGGAATTAAGAGCAGGTTTTGTCGTCCTGGACAGGGGGCATGGCGCCTGCCGCCTGGTAAAAAAGATAAAAGGCAAGGCATGCACTTTAGATTTTACCGATTTTCGCGGCAAGACCCTGAAAGACGACTTACTGCACCGGGATTTTACCATAAACTCATTAGCCATGGAGTTGGAGAACGCGGTTAATTGCTATTTGCATAACCTGCTTATCGACCCTTGCGGCGGAAGAAAAGACCTGGGCTTGAGAATAGTAAGGGCGGAAAATAAAGATACTTTTATCGAGGACCCTCTTCGCGTATTGCGGGCTTTCAGCTTTTCCGCGGTATTAGGCTTCAAAATAGAAGAACAGACTCAGAAGCTGGCTAGGCAGGCCAGGAAAAAATTATCCACTGTCTCTTATGAACGCATCCGAGATGAACTGTTTAAGATTCTCGGGGTGATCAATTCTTATAATTATATTGTGGCGATGGATAAACTGGGTATCTTCAGAGAGGTTATTCCTGAGATTGAAATGATGCGTAATGTCAAGCAGGGTCCGTATCATCATCTGGATGTATGGCAGCACAGCCTGGAGACGCTCAGACAGCTGGAAATCCTGTTAATAGAGTTAAAAGATAAGAGGGAGATCCAGGATTACCTGAATGAAGTCATCTCTTCCGATAGAAAACGCCGTTGGCTGATTAAGCTGGCCGCTATCCTGCATGATATCGGCAAACCAGCCGCCCTTTTCCGCGAAGACGGTAAGCTCAAATTCTACGGCCATGAAAGAATAGGCTGGGAGATTGCCGAAGTTATCGCCAAGCGCCTCAAGCTTTCTAATGAAGAGTTGAATTCTTTGGGGAAAATGGTCCTCTGGCATTTGAGGCCGGGATTTCTGGCGGATAATGAAGAAGTCACCCCGCGGGCGGCATTCAGGTACTTCCGTGATACTGCCGGAGAAGGAGTGAGCACGCTGTTACTTTCTATTGCTGACCAGCGCGCCACAAAGGGAAGGCTGACTACCAGAGAATCCAAGGCCCGCCATGAAAGGGTGGTTTTTGGACTGGTAAAAGAATATTTCAGGAAGAAAAAAGAGAAGAAATTGCCGCGCCTCGTAAACGGCGATGACCTGATGAAGCGTTTTAAGCTGGAGCCTTCCCCTTTAATCGGCAAGGTCCTCAAAGAGATAGAAGAATTGCAGGCAATCGGCGAAGTAAAGACAAAATCCCAGGCCCAAGAGGCAGCTAAAAAGTTAATAAAAAAATTAAGATAGATTTTT
>CAYPRG010000005.1:12446-14303 GCA_964413025.1 uncultured Planctomycetales bacterium | reverse complement strand
CCTGACCGGCGATTTTGCCTCGATCAAAAGAATCGCTCCCGACGTCATCGTAATGGATGTTCATTCCGCGAGCAAGGCCCAGTTGGAAATCTGCAATTTTCTGAAGGAAGATTTTACCACTAATTTCATCCCCATTATCACTATGATAAATAAGCGCCAGTTAAGGGCGCAGCTGTTGAGCCTTAAATACGGGGTGGACGATTATCTGATAAAGCCGCCTGATCCGCTGGATTTGCGTGTGCGGGTAGAAATGGCTATGCGCAGGTCCCAGTATAGCTTTTATGCCAGCGCCTTGACCGGATTGCCGGGAGGAAGGATCATTGAAGAGGTCCTCAAGGATAAGCTCAAGGATGAGAATACCCCGTTTACATTCGGGTATATAGACCTGGATAATTTCAAGTATTTCAACGATGTCTACGGCTACATTAAAGGGGACAGGGTAATCATGCAGACCGCCTACATGATCTATACCACTATAAAAAAATTCGGAAATAAAACTGATTTTATCGGGCATATAGGAGGAGACGATTTTGTGTTTATCTCTACTCCCGATACCTATAAGAAGATTTGCCAGAATTTCATACTCATGTTTGATAAGGTCATCCCTTTTCATTATTCCGAGCAGGATAGGAAGCAGGGGTTTGTAGTGGCCAGGGACAGGAGCCACACTATGAAGAAATTATCCCTGATGACTGTTTCGGTGGCGGTGGTCAACAGGAGAATCTCTTCAGATATAAAAAATATAGTCGAGATCAATGAAAAAGTCGCCGAGATAAAAAGTTACCTTAAGAACCTTCCCGGCAGCAAGTTTATGGCTGACAGGCGTGACCCCAATATGGATATTATCCCTATCCCCCAGGTATATAAAAAAGAAGAAAATGCCGCCAGCCTTTACAGGCCGCTGGGCCAGATCCTGCTGGAAAGAAATATTGTTTCCGCGGAACAGCTTGATGAGGCGCTGAAGACCCACTGGAAAAGGGATATTGTTTTAGGGGAAGTGCTCAAGGAATTAGGTTTCGTTAAAGACGAAGATTTAATAG
Organism: uncultured Planctomycetales bacterium; assembly: GCA_964413025.1. GTDB lineage: Bacteria > Omnitrophota > Gorgyraeia > Gygaellales > Profunditerraquicolaceae > CAYPRG01. The sequence continues at coordinate 13,263 of CAYPRG010000005.1, read as the reverse complement.
AGGCTTTGAATATCCAGAGGCTGCCGCTGCCTTCCGCGGACAGGCTGTGGGTTAACCAGTAAGGGTATTGACGGATATGGAGATCAGGGCAAGGCAGAAAGAGAATATCGTGCTGCTGGATTTATGCGGCCGTATAGACGCAGACTCAGCTAATCTTATTGAGGTGGTAGGGGAATGCGTGCGCGACGGTTATACCGATATCGTATGCAATTTTGAAGAAGTTGAATTTATAGATTACATGGGGATCTCGGCGGTAGTCATCGCTTACAGGGAAGTGATCCATAATAACGGCCGGCTTAAATTTATCAATATCCCCGCGCATCTTAAAGGCGTGTTTTCGGTCTCGGGCTTAGACAGGATTATCGACACCTATGGCACGGAGGATCTGGCGGTAGAAAGCTTTAAGGAAGATAAGATTATAGAAAAGATAAAAAAGATCCAGCTCAGGCGTAGATTTAAGCGCCTGCCCCTGGGTATAAAGGTAGAATTAAAAACTAAATATGCCAATCCTCCCGCCTGCCTTAAGGTAGACCTGTTGAATCTGAGTGCTATCGGCGGCTATATCTACGGATGCGATAAATTCAAGCTGGGCGATGAAGTTACCCTGCAGCTGAAGCTTTCGCCAAAACCACAGGAGTTAGAGCTTGAGGCCAAGGTAGTCTGGCTTTCCGATAAGCAGGCCCTGCCGCAGCTGCATCCCGGGATGGGAATAGAATTCTGTAATATCTCTACTTCTGATCAAAAAAAGTTATTGGAGTTTATCGAGAGGAATTTATCTCTTTTGGCTACGGAAGAATGAAGTTGAAAGGCGGTGTCA
>CAYPRG010000005.1:0-12346 GCA_964413025.1 uncultured Planctomycetales bacterium | reverse complement strand
AAAAAAACAGAAAGCCCTGGATAAGGAAAAAGAGGAGCAGCTGAAAAAAGAGCTTGAGCCGAAACAGATTGACGTCCAGCAGCAGAGCGGGCACGTGGTAGTTGAGGTATTGATAAATAAAAAAATAAAGGCTTCGCTTATACTGGATACCGGAGCGACCTATATGGTGCTTACCCACGCCATGGCCCAAAAGATAGACCTGGATATCGACGAAAGGATAGGTAAAGACATAGAAATGGTTTTAGCCGACGGCCGTAAGGCCAAAGCAAAATACATGCTTCTTGATACTGTCAGCGCCCAGGGGGTAGAGGCCAAAAATGTGGCCGCGGCTGTCCTGCCGTCGGATGTCGCCGACGCTAAATTTAAGGACGGGCTATTGGGTATGTCTTTCCTGAAGAATTTTGTGTTTAAAGTCGACCAGAAAAACAATAAGTTAGTCCTGGAAAAGGCGCAGTAATGAAATCTTTTACCAAATACCTCTGGTTCAACACCAAAGCCCGCAGGGAATTTATTAACATTACCCCTCAGGTAGAAGAGGCGGTTATAGAGAGCAAAGTTAAGGAAGGCTTATGCCTGGTCAATGCCATGCATATAACCAGTTCGGTTTTTATAAACGATGACGAGTCAGGGCTGCACAGGGACTTTGATGAATGGCTGGAGAAACTGGCGCCTTTCGGGAAAGATAAATATCAGCATAATCTGACCGGCGAAGATAATGCTGACGCGCATTTGAAGCGGACGATCATGGGCAGGGAAGTGGTGGCGGCAATAACCCAGGGTAAGTTAGATTTCGGGCCGTGGGAACAGATATTTTACGCAGAGTTCGACGGCCAGCGCAGGAAGAGAGTGTTAGTTAAGATTATCGGCGAATGACGGAAAATGGGGACGTTTCTATTTTTTAATCCCCGGCGGAAAGAAAAAATAGAAACGTCCCCATTTTCCCAATATCTTGAGGAAAAAGATGAAAATAAAAGATACCGAGATCAGGATTTTTAAGGGCGATATCACCGAGCTTAAGGTTGAGGCCATAGTCAATGCCGCTAATAACAAATTACTGATGGGCGGGGGCGTGGCCGGGGCGATAAAGAAGAAAGCCGGCAGTATCGTAGAAGAAGAGGCGATGGACAAAGGCCCGATACCGGTCGGAGAATCGATTTTTACTTCCGCCGGGCGCCTAGAGGCAAAATACGTCATTCATGCCGCGACCATGGGGATGGATTTTAAGACTGACGAAATAAAAGTAAGAAATGCCTGCAGGAGCGCTTTAAAGGTGGCAGAAGAGTTAAAGATAAAAACTATCGCCTTCCCTGCTTTAGGCTGCGGCGTGGGGAATTTCCCTTTATTAGCCTCGGCGAAAATCATGGGCCAGGAGGTGCTGAAATACCTGCGCGAAAATGAAACAAGCCTGAAGGAAATCACTTTTTGCCTTATAGGCACCGAGGCCTTTGAGGTTTTTAACAAAGGGTTAATGAGCTACATTACTTATGTTATCCAGAAACTTCAGAAGGGGCCTTTTAGCACGGTTGACGCTATAATTGAAACAGACGAAGGCGTGGTATTGATCAAAAGAAGCAACCCGCCTTTTGGCTGGGCGCTGCCGGGAGGATTTGTAGATTACGGGGAGAGTTTAGAGAACGCGGTAACCAGGGAAATGAAAGAAGAGACCGGGCTGGATTTAGAGGAGTTGCGTCAATTCCACACTTATTCTGAGCCGGACCGCGACCCGCGATTTCACACCATCTGCACCGTATTCCTTGCCAAGGGTAAAGGTGAACCCAAGGCAGGGGATGATGCCGCGGCATTAAAAGTGATTAAGTTAGATGAGATTGAAAAGATGGAATTCGCTTTTGATCACAGGATAATCCTGAGAGATTACATAAAATACAAAGAAGGCAAAAATCCCTTTTAGCCTTCCCGCAGCTGCTTTTCCGCATCTACGATATCGCGGTTGATCACCCTGACAGTTTCCTTAATTTTCTCTTTTAAAATCTGAGATGCTACCCCGGCTTTGCTTATCTCGCGTAAAGTCTGAATGCTCATCCTGAAGTAGCGCACTACCTCTCCTTCGTCAGTATCGGTGTATTGCAAAATCTTTTCAAAGTTCGTCCCGCGCAGCCAGGCCTCCATGCAGCCGGTCAGGTGAAAGTAAGGCAGTTTGCTGAAAGGATATATCCTGTAGCGGCGCTCTTTCTCTTTTATCTCGTCGTATATTTCCTCGCAGGCTTTTTTTATGCTGCGGTTGGTCTTTGAAAGGTCGGTGGGCAGGCGCTGGTGTTTCCGGGGCTCAAAGACAACCGCGCAGGCCACAACCCCCAAGCCGAATTCATCCAGCTGTTCGAGTATTTTCTGGTCGTAGAGTTCCGATAATATCAATTCATAGCCATAGACGGTCTTGGCGAATTGCCCTTTCTGGGTCAGGCTGCCGCCGGAAATATAGCCGGAGTCTTTCAGGAGTTTTAATTTTGCCTCAATCAGGCGCAGGGCTTCTCTCTGTTCGTTTTTACGTGACTGGAAAAAATGCAATGACAGGGGGTAAATCTTAAAAAGCTCTTCCTTGTATTTTTCATAGAGGTTAAGAATGGTGGCGTATGAGGTATTGAACTGGCTGTTTACTTCCTCCGGGCTGCCATAAATAACCCGCTGCACTTCCTGAAAATTTATGCGGTGGGGGTTTACCCGGCAATAGACAAAACCTTCTTTATCTATGCCGCGCCTGCCTGCCCGTCCGGCCATCTGGTAGAAGTCGCGGGTCTTTAAATTCCTTACATAGCGGCCGTAGAATTTTCTCAGTTCGTCAAAGATTACCGAGCGGCTGGGCATATTTATTCCCAGGGCGAATGTCTCGGTAGTGAATATGATTTTTATCAGGCGGCTGGTGAACAATCTCTCTATGACTTCTTTAAGCGTAGGCAGCATGCCGGCGTGATGATAGGCAATGCCCCTCTGGATGAGCGGGTACATTCTTCCGGCAGTCTTATCGTTTTTTAAGCCAAAGCGCTCGCAGAGAGAATCATACAGCGCGGTAATTTGGGCCTTTTCGTTACTGTTCAGAAAATTGTAAGAATATAATTCCTGGGCCAGATCTTCGGCCCTTCTCCTGCCAAAGACAAAATAGATGCAGGGCAGGGCTTCTTTCTGACGCAAGTAATTTATCAGCTGATTTATTTTATTCGGTTTACCGAACCTTATCTTCTTCAATTGCTCTATCTTATCGACGATTTCATTCTGGCTCTGGAAGAAGAAGTGCAAAGGCACCGGCCTTTTTTCTTCGATCACCGTTTTTACCGGCTTGTTATGTATAGACTCAATCCATTTGGCCACCTGATTTATATTTGGGATAGTGGCCGATAGCCCGAGTATTTGCATATGAGGAGGCAGGAATATCAATGATTCTTCCCAGACCGTCCCGCGCTCGGCATTATCGATATAATGTATTTCGTCAAAGATGATCCAGGAGTATTTTTTCAGGCTTTCCGGCTCATCCAGGAGTTTGTTGCGGAATATTTCTGTGGTCATGATTAGAACCGGGGCAGCCGGGTTTATGGAGACGTCTCCGGTCAATATCCCGATATCCTCGCCAAATTGAACCTGGAAATCTCGGAATTTCTGGTTGGAGAGGGCTTTAATCGGGGCAGTGTAGATTACCCCTATTTTATTTTTTAAAGAATTATTGATGATGTACTCGGCAATCGCGGTTTTACCGCTGCCGGTTGGGGCGGAGACAATCACAGAATAATTCTGGTTAATATAGTCTATTGCTTCCTGTTGGAAACGGTCGTAGATCATAGATGTATTATAGTGCAAAACTGTTGATTTATCTATATAAATAGAGTAAAATAGCTGGCGTGGGATATGAATTAGCCTTAGATAAAGCATGGGAAAAACTCTCTAAGTTAAATATTCCGAACCCTTTATCTATAAAATTCCTGGCTGATGAGTACACGGTAGATAGTAAGGCAAGAAAAGTGATTTCTCTTGCCTGTAATGTTCCGGCAAAGGATTTTACAGCAATTATTATCCTCCACTACCTGGCCTGTAAATTACAAGGGTTGCCGGAGTTAAGTGGTGAGTGGCTTTCTTTTAAAGAATTATCAGGGATTGAAGGTTATTCCCCGGCTTTCAGGAAGAGGGTAATCGAACCGGTGATCCGTAAATACGGCGCCAGCCCCGATGGAATATTGGCGGTATTGGAGAGGCTGCCCGGAAAACGGATCAACCAGGGGGATGTGGGAGTTGTCCTGGAGGCATTTGAAGCTGTACCGGTGGCAGTGCTGCTTTGGCGGCCGGACGAAGAGTTTGGGCCGGAGGCAAATGTACTTTTTGATAAGAGCATTACTAAAATATTCTGTACTGAGGATATAGTTGTGTTAGCGGGGATCATTGCCGCAGGATTATAAGGAGGGAAGTTGCGTTGAAAAAGGTCATCAAGAGTGTTCTTATAGCAGTTTTAGTGGCAATATCGGCATACTTCGGTTTCACTCATGCGCAAGAACAACCAAGGATTTATAAATCCGAAGACGGGATCGTTACCATTCCTCTCGGTAAGACCTATAATTATTCAAATGTTTATGTCAAGCGGGCGGTGGACGGGGATACTCTGGTCTTGGCCACTGGCGAAAGGGTCCGTCTCATCGGCATAGATACGCCGGAGATGCATGAATCTTCCAAGCTCCACCGCGACAGCCAGAAGACAAATCAGGATATAAAGACAATCATAAAATTAGGCACGCTAGCCTATGAATTTACCAAAAAATTAGTTGAGGGCAAACGGGTAAACCTGGAGTTTGATATTGAGAAACAGGATAAATATAACCGCCTGCTGGCTTACGTATATCTAAAAGACGGCACGTTTGTGAATGCCGAGATTGTCAGGCAGGGGTATGCTTCGATTATGTCCATACCGCCTAATGTCAAATACGCGGATTTATTTTTGAAGCTTTCCCAGGAGGCGCGCGAAAATAAGCGCGGCTTGTGGGCGGAATAATATTACAGGAGGTAAATCATGTTAAGGTGTTTAACTGCAGGTGAGTCGCACGGCAAAGGGATTATTGCAATCTTGGAGGGTATGCCGGCAGGCTTAAAGGTAGACTCAAGTTCCATAAATAAAGAATTGAGGCGCAGGCAGGAAGGTTTCGGCCGGGGCAAGCGCATGCAGATAGAAAAAGATAGCGCCCAGCTGATTTCTGGATTAAAGAATAATCTGACCTTGGGCAGTCCCTTGGCGCTGTTGATCCAGAATAAAGACGCCAGCATCGAACAATTAAAAAAAGTGGTTTGTCCCCGGCCCGGGCATGCGGATCTAGCCGGCTTGTTAAAGTATGGTTTTAGCGATATACGGGAAGTTCTAGAGCGGGCTTCGGCCAGGAGCACCGCCGCCACCGTGGCAATCGGAGCAATATGCAAGATATTTCTGGAAGAATTTAATATAAAGATATCGAGCAGGGTTTTGTCTGTCGGAGGCAAGGTTACCAGACAGGCAATGATAGATAAAATCGCTGAGGCGATAAGCAGAAAAGACACCATGGGCGGCATTTTCGAGGTAACCGCCAAAGGCGTTCCGCTGGGGCTGGGTAGTTATGTCCAGCCGGACAGGCGCCTGGACGGGAAACTCTCCGCGGGTATGATGTCTATCCCCGGGATTAAAGCGGTAGAAATAGGTTTAGGTTTTGGATACGCGGATAAATTCGGCTCCGCCTGCCACGACGCGATTTATTACAACAAGAACAAAGGTTATTTTCGTAAAACTAATAATGCCGGCGGCATTGAGGGAGGCATTTCAAACGGAGAGGCGATAGTTTTACGCGCCTGTATGAAGCCGATCTGTACCCTGATGAGCCCCCTGGATTCCGTGGATATAAATACAAAGAAGCCTTCTAAGGCAGCGGTGGAGCGTTCTGATATCTGCGTGGTAGAGGCCGCTGGGGTAATCGCGGAGTCGGTTTCCGCTTATGTGTTGACGGACGCCTTCCTTGAGAAATTCGGCAGCGATGCCCTTAAAGACATCAAGGATAATTATAAAAATTATCTGAAAAGAATCAGTTAGAAAAAACCGCCTCCTTCGTCAGTTATATTCAGAAGGGGGTGATAATCATGGATGAGGGTGAAATACAGGTCAACCGGATTTATAAGGTTGACGGCGAGTCAAAGCTGAAGGCTTTTGTGGATATTTCTTTGGCTGGGGTGGTGGTGAAGGGCTTGCGTATTGTTGACGGCAGTAATGGGTTGTTTGTGAGCATGCCCCGTCACCTGGGTAAGGATGGCAAGTGGTATAACACTGTTTATGCCTCTACCAAAGAGATACAGAAACAACTAAGCGACTTGGTGCTTACAGCTTACAAAGAATAAATCCAATAAGGTCGGTCCCCCGCCTTTTCTGTGGCAATAATTTTGCGGTAAGCAAGGGCGGGGTTTATTACAGATGAAAAATATAATAAAGAAAAATATCTATTTAGTCGGTTTTATGGGCACAGGCAAGACTAGTGTCGGCAGGGAGCTTGCCCGTAAAAAGAAGTGTTGTTTCGTGGACCTGGATGAGTTGATCGAGTTAAGAGAAAAAAGGCTGATTGCCGATATCTTTGCCCTGGAGGGCGAACCGTATTTTCGTTGCCTGGAGAAGCAGGCCTTGAAAGAAGTCTCTCAGGAGAAAGAATTTGTGGTTGCCTGCGGCGGCGGGATTGTCGTCGCTCGGGATAACATTAAAATAATGAAGGATTCCGGGATAATAATCTGCCTGACAGCCAGCCCTGAGGTTATTCTGAAAAGGACATCGGGCTACGCGCACCGGCCGCTGTTAAATGTTACAAATCCCAAAAAACAGATCGGAGCATTGCTTAAATCGCGCGCTCCTTACTATGCCCGGGCAGATAAAATTATTGATACTTCGAAGCTGCCGGTGGGAAAAGTCGTGGAGAAGATTTCAAAATTAACCTCTAAGAAAAAATGACCAGGCAGGAAGCGCTGATCTGTTTAAATTTAGTCCCGGACCTGGGCACTATCAGATTGAATAAGCTGTTGCAGGTTTTTGATAAGCCGCAGGGCATATTAAAGGCGCCTCAGGATAAATTGATAGCTGTTTCAGGGATAGGGCAAAAGATTGCTGACAAGATATGTTCTCTTAAAAAAGAAGATTTATCCAGAGAACTTGAGTCAGCTAAAAAGCTTGGCCTTGAGATTATCACCATAGACGATCAGGGCTATCCGGAAAATTTAAAAAATATAGCTGACCCGCCGATCGTCCTTTACGTTAAAGGTGAGTTGTGGGAAGAGGATAAAGATAGCCTGGCTATCGTGGGAAGCCGCAGGGCATCTTATTACGGTTTGTCCTGCGCGGAAAAATTTGCCGGGGATTTATCCGGAAAAGGTTTTACCGTGGTCTCAGGCATGGCCCGCGGGATAGATGCCTCTGCGCATAAGGGCGCGTTAAAGCGCGGCGGCCGGACTATCGCGGTAATGGGCAGCGGTTTTAACCATATTTATCCGCCGGAGAACAGAAAACTTTGCCAGGAGATCGCCGCCAATGGAGCGGTAGTCTCGGAATTTCCGGTTGACAGGGAGCCGTGGAAATTAAATTTTCCCCGCCGCAACCGGATAATCAGCGGTTTAGCCAAAGGTGTCCTGGTTGTTGAAGCGGCCAAAAATAGCGGCGCTCTTATTACCGCGGATTTTGCCCTGGAGCAGGGCAGGGAAGTCTTTGCTTTGCCGGGGAAGATTGATTCGTACACTTCATTCGGTACGAATCAATTGTTGAAGCAGGGCGCCAAGCTGGTATCCTGCGTGGATGATATAATTGAGGAATTTCAATTGCCGGTTGCCGGAAAAATCCGGGCATCATCCGGAGTGAAAGATATTTTAAAATCAGATTTGGATAATCAGGAGTCCTTTATGTACGAATTTATTTCCGCTCAACCTGTCCTTTTAGATGAAATTATGGAAAAATCCGGCGTGAGTATCTCCCAGGCATATGGTTTAATTTTAAAATTAGAAATGAAGAAATTAATCAGGCGGCTTCCCGGTCAACAGCTTATAAGGAATTAAAAATGAAAGATAAAAGTTTAGTCATAGTAGAGTCTCCGACAAAGGCAAAGACAATCAGCAGGATTTTGGGCGATAATTATACGGTGGTCTCTTCCATGGGCCACCTTATTGATTTGCCGAAGAAAGAGCTGGGGGTAGATGTGGACAATGATTTTAAGCCTTCTTACGTAGTCATTTCCGGAAGGCAAAAGGTCCTTTCCGCGCTGAAGAAAGAATCCAAAGGCAAGGGTACAATATACATCGCTACCGACCCTGACCGGGAAGGCGAGGCAATCGGCTGGCACCTGAAAGAAAAGATGGCCAAGGATAAAAAGATCCTGCGGGTCGTCTTTCATGAAATCACTTCCAGCGCGGTGGCTCAGGCATTCAAGAATCCTCGTGATTTTGATTTGAATATGATAGAAGCCCAGGCCGGCCGCAGGATATTGGATAGGATGGTAGGTTATTTTTTGAGCCCCCTGCTCTGGAAAAAGATTGTCCGGGGCCTAAGCGCCGGCAGGGTGCAGTCAGTGGCTTTGAAATTAGTTATTGAAAGAGAAAGGCAGATTAAGGGATTCCAGCCGAAGGAATACTGGGAGGTCCAGGCCCGGTTAAAAAAGAAAACCCAGGACAATGATTTTACCGCCAAATTAGATAAGATAGCCGAGCAAAAGGCGGAAATAAAGAACCAGCAGGAAGCCGATAAGCTTACCGAGGATATAAAGAGCAAGGAATTTATCGTATCGGATATTAAAAACAGCGAAAAGAAACGTAACCCCGACCCGCCTTTTGTCACCAGCACCCTGCAGCAGGAAGGGTTTAATAAATTAAGGTTCAATGCTACTAAAACCATGATTATCGCCCAGCAGCTTTATGAAGGTATTGATGTCGGCGAAGAGAATCCCGTCGGTTTGATTACTTACATGCGTACCGATTCTGTTAAGGTGGCTCCTGAGGCAATAAAAGAAGTAAGGGATTACATCCAGCTTCATTTCGGTAAAGATTACCTGCCTGAAGCCCCAAATGTCTATAAAGTAAGAAAGCTTGCCCAGGAGGCGCACGAGGCTATCCGGCCTAGCTTAATCTCCAGGCCTCCGCAGAGCCTGCAGGATTTTTTAACCCCGGAACAGTATAAACTATACGAACTTATCTACAACCGGTTTCTCTCCAGCCAGATGACCCCGGCGCGTTACTCAGTGACTACGATTAGTATCCGGGCGGATAAGTATCAATTCAGCGCTTCGGGCTCAAAGTTGATTTTTGACGGGTTTAGCGCTGTTTATAATAAGGATAATGAAAACGGCGAGGATAAAGAAGAGAAAGAAAAAAATGTTATCCCGGCCTTAGAGAAAGATGAGGGGTTGGATTTAGTTGAATTGACGCCATCGCAGCACTTTACTAAGCCGCCTCCCCGTTTTTCCGACAGTTCCCTGGTAAAAATACTGGAAGAAGAGGGTATTGGCAGGCCGTCTACCTATGCCCCGATAATCCATACGCTTATTTTGCGCGATTATATGCGCCGGCTTAAAGGGTATTTTTTTCCCACGGAATTAGGATTTAAGGTTTGTGATCTGCTGGTTGAATATTTTCCCAGGATAATGGATGTTAAGTTTACCGCCCTTTTAGAAGAAGAGCTTGATGAGGTGGAGGAGGGTAAGGTAGATAAGCTCAAAGTGTTGAAAGGTTTTTATGGGCCTTTTAAGGAAAGCCTTGATTTTGCCCAGAGTAATATTAAGAAGGAAGTCGTTACTACCGATGAGGTCTGCGAAAAATGCGGCAAGCCGATGATTATAAAATGGGGAAGGAAAGGAAAATTCCTGAGCTGCTCGGATTATCCGCAATGCAAGTTTTCCAAGTCGATTACCTCCGGTGTAAAATGCCCTCAAGAAGGATGCGGTGGAGAGTTGATTGAGCGCCGGGGGCCGAGAGGATTCTTTTTCGGCTGTTCCAATTACCCCAAATGTAATTTTACCTCAAGGGCATTGCCGGAGAATCAATAATTAAGCTATGGAACGTTATATCGAGAAGTTCATAAGGTATTTAGAGGTTGAAAAAAATTATTCGCCGCATACGGTATTGAATTACAGATTGGATCTAGAGGATTTTGGTAAATTCCTTGGCGAGGCAGAACTGGAGAAGGTCGATTACCTGTTCTTAAGGAAATACCTGGCTATCCTGAAGGAAAAAAGGCTGGGGACCAGGTCTGTTGGCCGCCATCTTTCCACCTTAAGGTCTTTCTTCAGGTTCCTGACAAAAGACGGTTACCTGAAGTCAAATCCCATACTCAGCCTTTCCAGCCCCAAGCAGGAGAAACACCTTCCTTCGTTTCTTACTGAAGACGAGGTATGCAAATTAATTGAATCCGCTTTTGCCAAAGACGAAAAAGATGAAATGGGCTTGCGAGACAGGGCGATACTGGAAACATTTTACTCGACCGGCATCAGGATTTCAGAGTTAGTCGGGCTGAACTACCAGGATTTGGATTTTATCGGCGGCATAGTAAAAGTCCTGGGTAAGGGCAGGAAAGAGCGGATAGTGCCTATCGGAGACAGGGCAATAAAGGCTATAAGGGCATACACAGAAATGAAGAAAAAAGAAGTGGAAGCCGTATTCTTAAATAAAAACGGCAAACGCATCAGCACAAGAGGGGTTAGGAATATCGTCGGCAAGTATATCCGCATAGCAGGCACAAAACAGGGCGTATCCGCGCATACCTTCAGGCATTCCTTTGCTACGCATCTTTTAAACCGCGGGGCAGACTTAAGGAGCGTCCAGGAGCTTCTGGGGCATGCCAATCTTTCCACTACGCAAATATATACTCATCTTACTACCGACAGGTTGAAAAGTGTTTATGATAAGGCGCATCCCCGGGCCTAAGTTAATCAAATAAAATATGTTTATTGTTTACGATTTTATTTTCTTGGTGTTCGCGCTGGTTTGCCTACCGCTGTATCTCTTTAAGAAAAAATTCCATAAGGGATTCCTTGCGCGGTTAGGAATGTTGCCTAAGGAATTGAAGCTTGATAGGCCGATTTGGATACACGCGGTAAGCGTAGGCGAGGTGATGTCCATAAAAAAAATGCTTGAAGAATTGAGGCTGGCATATCCAGGTAAGAAATTCGTAATTTCTACGGTCACCCCTACCGGGAATAAAATCGCCAGGGGCATTGCCAAGGCAGAAGACTTGGTGACTTATCTGCCTCTGGATTTAAGCTTTATTGTCAGGCCTGTTATTGATAAGATTAATCCTTGCCTCTTCATCATCGCGGAAACCGAGATCTGGCCGAACCTGATAAGCTGCCTTTATAAAAAAAATATTCCGGTGATGATAGTAAACGCCAGGATCTCCGGCCGTTCTTTTAAGGGATACCTGAGCGTAAAGTATCTGCTGCGGCCGATATTAGAAAAAATCAATCAATGCTGCGCGCAGTCAGAGACCGATGCCCAAAGGTTGCTTTGCCTGGGGGTGAATAAAGATAAGCTGCGGATAACCGGCAACCTAAAGTTTGACAGTTTGATTTCAGGTAAAGCAGGAGTTGATTGTAGGGCAAAATTAAGGTTAATGCCTAAAGAAAAGCTTTTTATCGCTGCCAGCACCCATCCCGGAGAAGAGGAGATTATTTTAGCTGCCTTTACAAGATTAAAAGAGGGCGCGCCGGATTTAAGGCTTTTGATCGCCCCCCGCCATCCGGAGCGTTCCCCCCAGATATGCGAGTTGGTAAAGAAATCCGGTTTTTGGCCCCGGAGGACAGGTTCTTTAGATAAAGAAGAATCCGATCGCCAAGAAGATGAAACCGTATTCATATTGGATACTATCGGTGAACTTATCGGCTTTTATGCCATAGCTGATATTGTTTTTGTGGGGGGGAGCCTGGTGAAAAAAGGCGGGCAAAATATCTTAGAGCCGGCATCGCTGGGTAAGCCGGTTTTGTTCGGCCCGTACATGTTTAACTTCCGCGATATTGCCGGGATGTTTTTGAAAGCCGAAGCTGCTCTGGCAGTGCACAACGGGGAAGAATTAAAAGAAAAGATAGAGTATCTGCTGGGTTATCCTTCAAAAATAGATGAGATGGCTAAGAAGGCCAGGGGATTAATCGCCCAAAACCAGGGAGCGACCAAAAGAAACCTGGAAAGCATAAGAATAATATTAGAGGGGGCTGAAAAAAGATGAAAAAATTAAAACAATACCTTTTGGCCGGATTAGTGGTGGTTGTTCCGGTTGTTGTCACGGTTTACATCCTGGTGCTCGTGTTCCAGTTCACCGACGGCATATTGGGAAAATACCTGAATGTTTATTTTGAAAAAAGCATGGGGTTTTATATCCCCGGGATAG
>CAYPRG010000004.1:0-35451 GCA_964413025.1 uncultured Planctomycetales bacterium | reverse complement strand
AGTCAAAAGCTTTTTTGATTTCTTTTTCATTGCCCAATATTTTTAAAATTGCCCAGCCCGCGGACATAGAAAAAGAGGCTTCGATTATATTCAATTCAATATCAAAATTTTTACATAGATAACAGATTACCGATTCGTCTTTTAACTCTCCCGGAAAAGTTAAACCAAAAGCCATCTCCATCGTTTCTCCTTGATTTTACTTCGTTTTAAAAAAATATCCCTAACTCAGGTTTCATTTTACTACATAACAGCGGCTTTTAACAGCTTAATTTCTCATGAAAAAGCCGTAAGATTGAGGCTATCAACCTTACGGCAAAATAATTAAACTTCTATCTTTTACAAAATTATTACTAGGTATTAATAATAACCAGCAGTGCCGCCAAACACGCCCGTCCCGTAAGTTAAAGTCAACCTGTACTGCGAAGAGGCGACGGGAAGCTTACCGTTAGCAGTACATCTTCTGGCGGTTGCGGTAGTAGCGCTTACATTATAAGAAAAATAATGGTTGCCGCTAGCTCCGCAGGCCGTAGGAGGCTGTATCGGTAAATTGCCAATAACGGTAGTATATCCTCCATATTGCATATTATAAGCTTGCTGGGCGGAACGAATCTGGCCGAGGACCAGCTTAGCCTCAGAAGTCCGCCCTTTTTCCACCATCTTGGTATACTGGGTGAAACCTAATGTCGCAAGTATGCCTAAGATAATAACAACCACTACTAATTCCAGCAAAGTGAACCCTCTATGCATTTCACCACCTCCCTTTATTGTTTATTGCTATAAAAACATTATTCCCTTCTCAAAAATATCAAGCAAGTGCTCAATAGATGTTTTCTTAAAAGAATACTGGTAACCGCTCATAGCCCATAGCATAACCTGCGCCTGTATAATCCCAAAAAAGACAATACTCGCAGAACTTATGTCGACATTCCTCCTGAAGCTTCCGGCTGACACGCCCTCCTTAAGTATCTGCCTGATTTTTTCCAAATACCTGCCGATAACATTAAACATCTTACGCTGTAAACTTTTATCTTTAAGGCTGAGGGTCTCGTTAATAACGATAAAAGATACCCCTTTTCTCTGCTTGGAATAAGAAATATGCGATAAAAAAATATTTTCTAATTTCTTTAGAGGCTCGTCGCTTTTTTTCGCTGCCGCGTCAACCGTAGCTAATAAAGTTTTTTCGATGTCATCAATAAGCAGGCTGATTATTTCTTTTTTGCTCTTGAAATGCCTGTACAAAGCCCCATCTGTAAGTTTAAGCTCGCTGGCAATTTCCCGAATAGTAAGATTATCCATGCCCCTTGATACTATAATCTTCCTGGCGGCTTCTACTATCTTATGTTGATTGACAGTCAAATTTTTACTCATTGCTTACCCGTCTTGTTATAATTGTAAGTAAACGCTCACTTACAATTATAATCATAATTCAACCATTGTCAATTATTTTCTTAAATCGCCTCCATGGTAGAGGGCGGCTTAGAAGCAATATTATAAGTTACGCTTACTACTCCCGGAACCTCAACCACCATTCTATTGGCTAATTTGTCCAGGGTTTCATAAGGCAGCTTTGTGGGCTTGGCGGATCGCGCATCCAGGCTGTCCCAACACCTGATTTCAATTTGCAATCCAAAATCTCTTTTTCCGTTACGCATACCGGTCACCCTGTCCTGATGCAGTATCGCCAGATATTGGAAAGCTTTTACCGCAGCTAATTCTTCTTCAGTAATGACCGTGGCAAGCCTGATTAATTTTATTTTTTCCGGGGTTACTTCCCCGATTATCCTTGCCGAAAGAGCCGGGCCGGGAAAAGGCATCCGGCTATAGATTGATTCCGGCAATCCCAATGCCAGCGCCACTTTTCTTACGCCGTCTTTACGCAAGCGCACCAGGGGTTCAATGATTTTATAGCCGAAGGTTTCCTGAGGGTCAATACCCAACTGTTCAAAAACATTGTGCTGCCTTTTTATCCCCGCCACCGTCTCATCGATGTCAGTCAGGATTGTCCCCTGCAAAAGATATTTTGCCCCGCTTTTCTTGATTAACTTGCCAAAAACATCCTTATAAAACGTCTGGGTAATGGCTTCTCTTTTTTCCTCGGGGTCGGTTATTCCTTTTAAGGCCTTAAAGAATTCCTCCTGCGCGTCAACAATTTCTACGCTAACGCCCGATTTATTAAACAGTTCGGCAATTTTTCGCGGCTCATCCTGGCGCATTAAACCATTATCAATAAAATAGGTCAGAAGCCTCTTCCCCAGCGCTTTATGGCCCAACATAGTAACACAGGAAGAATCCACTCCGCCTGATAAAGCATTAATCGCCAAACCGCCTCCCACTAAAGAAGAAATATTATCCGCCTCCTCTTTAATGAATTGTTCCGTAATCAAATCTTTTAATGTTATCTCTTTTAATTGCATTTTTTCCTCCGTTTTTTGATGCTCCATACGCTTTTATTTTCTTAAAATTTCTTTGATCATTCCCGAAATATGCCTCGCAGACCTTTCTATCTTTTTTGAGGGAACTATACCAAAATCAATCTTTCCCGGCTGTATGCCGATAATTATAATTTCGCAACCGATGGATTGGACCAGGTAATCCGTTAATATCTTCAAGGGTAATTGGTGGGTGCAAAAAGAAATACCTCCGACTTTATCGGGGTCAATCAGCTTAACCATACCCGGCCTCCTATTCATATCAGCGGAATCAACTATAATCAGGCAATCGGGCTTAAATTTCTTGATTTCTCCGGTAAGATTTTCCGGAGCGGTTGAGCCAAAAAAAACTTTAAGTTTTTTTTGTCTTATATTTTTGGGGGGGGATTTACGGAGGTATTCGGCTACCAAGAGCCCGGCTGCATCATCGCCTCTTAATTCAGAACCGACGCCGAGCAGGGCAATTCTTCCGGAATCAGAGAGTCTCTTTTTTAGTGCCGTTTTGAGGGTTACCACTGAAAATCACCTTTAACTTCTTGGCGTCTAACTGCGCTAACTCAACCTCTTTTGTGGCTTCCAGGGCTTTCCTGGGGCAGGAATCCACGCACTGCGCGCAATATATGCATTTATCCAGCTCTATAACTGCTTCAAACTGCTTCTCTCCGATTTTATTAATGGTTATGGCGCCGGTAGGGCAATCCTTCATGCACAATTTACACCCGATGCATTTATCAGGATAAAAAACCAGCTTTCCCCTGAAATTCTTAGGCATCTCCAGTTTTTCCGCGGGATAAAGATTAGTCGCAGGTTTCTTAAAAAACGAACCCAAAACTTCTCTAAGCATTTTACCGGGCCTCATCGGGACAAAATTCCTTTCGCAATAAGATTAAGCAATAACTGAATAAACGAAAGCGGCACCAGGTACTTCCAGCAAAAATCAATCATCTGATCGATACGCAAACGCGCCACAATAGTGCGCAATAATGAAAGCATGGCCATTATCATCAAGGTCTTAAATATGAATATAATAAACCCTACGTAAGGGCCAAACCCCAATCCGAAAGGAAAAAACACCGCTCCTAAAAGCGAGGCCCCGACTACCATTTCTACGTTTATTGTCAACCGTAATATTGCCAGCAGCCTTCCGCTGTATTCGGTAAAAGCTCCGGCAACCACCTCTGTTTCGGCTTCCGGAATATCAAAAGGCACTTTCTCCAATTTTCCCAGCAATGCCACCAGAGATACCCCGAAACCTATCAGATTAAACAAAAAGTAATACGGGTGCCTGGTATAGAAAACAACCATATCCCTTAATGACCATGTATCCGCTAATAACGCTGAAGCCAATATGCTCATAAAAAGCGGTACCTCATAAGCAAACAGCTGAATGACACAACGCACAGAGCCAATTCTGGAAAATAATGACTTTGAATACCAGCCGCAGATAAAAAATGCCAGGGTGGGGATAGTCAATAGATAAAGCACCATAATTATATCCCCGTTGAAGGAAAACAAGGCTTCGGCTTTCCAGAGAGGAATATAGAGAAAAACCGTTACCACCGAAGTAAGGGCAAATACCGGCGCCAGGCTAAACATCTTTTGGTTAGCCTCAGTCGGAATGATATCTTCTTTTCCCAACAACTTAAGGAAATCCGCGAATGTCTGGAACCAAGGCGGCCCTACCCTGTTCTGCAGCCTGGCATATATTTTCCTGTCTATGAATTCCGCGATCAAGCCGAAGAGACTCACGAATAAAAGCCCGGGAAAAACTAAAATGGAAAAAAGTGCTCCAGCCATTAAATACCCTCTAACCTCTTTCTAAGATCATTACTTATCTTCGTAAAATCTATGCCGCGCCCTCTATACCAATCTATACCATAAGCACGCAAGGCTTCCCAAGTGATGATTTTTTTATTTTTACTGTTTACCCCTTTAACGGAAATAAGCCTGTCAGTGCAGGAAAAACATGGGTCTATAGCGGCAATAACTATCGGCATATCCGCCAGGAACCTATCCTTCAACATATGCTTAACTGCCTGCACATTGGCCAGGGTAGGCGCTCTTACTTTAACCCTTTCGGGCTTTTCGCTGCCGTTTGATTTTACATAATGCACATCCTCGCCCCTGGGCGCCTCATAACGGCTTATGGCTTCCCCGGCGGGAATCTTGCGCGGGACTTTTACCGCTATCGGGCCATCAGGTAATTGTTTCAGGCACTGGCGAATTATCTTGTAAGACTCCATTAACTCTTTTACCCTTACAACAGTCCGGCCATAGACATCGCAATGTTTATCAGTAATTACATCAAAATGAAGTTCTCCATAAACCGCATACGGATCATCGCGGCGGACATCCCGGTCTACTCCGGAGGCCCGCGCGGTCGGGCCTACCGCATCTAATTTCAAGGCATCTTCATAAGAGACTACTCCTACCCCGGATAATCTTTTAATAATGGTAGTTTCCTGAGTGGCTACTTCAATGTAATATTTAGTCCTCTCCTCAAGAATACCTACTCCCTTTAATATCTCCTCTATCTGCTCGCCGGATATATCGCGCCTTACTCCGCCGATAGTATTTATGCCATAATTAACCCGGTTTCCGGTAAGAAGCGCCAGTAAATCCATTACTACTTCGCGGTCCCGCCAGGCATACATAAGCAATGTATCAAAACCTATTTCATGCCCGGCCACACCCAACCATAGAAGATGGCTATGCACGCGCTCTAATTCCGCGATCAAGGTACGGATATAAAGAGCCCTCTTGGGGACTTCCACCGCGGCAATCTCCTCAACAGCCTGGACAAAACAAGTAGAATGAGAATGCGAACATATCCCGCAGATACGCTCGATCAGGTAAAGGTCCTGGATATACGTCCTCTCTTCACAGGCCTTTTCTATCCCCCTATGATTGTACCCCAGGCGGATATCCACACCCATTATCTTTTCGCCTTTTAAAGCAATACTGAAACTTTCCGGTTCCTTTAATGCCGGATGTTGCGGCCCAAAAGGTATTTTAAATTTATTTGTATCAGGCATCTTTTTCCACCTCGTTTTCTTTATCCGCAGCGGGTTTCCAATCTTTGCGCAAGGGGAACTGGCCAACCGGCCAGTCATCTGTCAGAGGATAGCGGTTCCCTGCGGGCAGGCCTTCCACCTTCGCCCCAAATAAATCTACTAATTCCCTTTCATAAATTTCTGCTCCGGCAAAATACGGAATAACGCTTTTTAATACCGGGTTTTCTTTGGGAACGCTGGTTTTTAAATTCACCAAGACTCCCGATTCTCCTGCCAAGTGATAAATGAAACTTAATTTATCCTGTTCGTCAAGGCCGGTAATGGTGCATAAATGCGTAAAATTCAGCTGCTTGACCAGATAATCAAAAATTTCAGAGAAGTTTTCAGCTCCGGCTTCTAAAAATATGCGCCTTGGCCGGGTAACCCTGGCATTGCCTTCAAGATAAGCAAATTTACTTGTTAACTTCTGCTTGATATCTTCTTCGTAAGGCACTTCTATCCTCCAGTTATTTTTTTGGCTTCTCTTCTAAGCTGCTTAACAGCTTAACTACGCCGTCAATTATTGCCTTGGGGCTTACCGGGCAACCGGGAATAAATGCCGATACCGGGATAACCGACTTGATCCCCCCCTTTACATTATAGCAACCTTTAAAAACTCCTCCTGAACAGGCGCAGGTGCCCACTGCTATTACAAACTTCGGCTCAGCCATCTGCTCATAAATCCTGATTAATCTATCTTCGATCTGTCTTGTCACCGGGCCGGAGCAAACCAGTATATCGGCATGCCGGGGAGTACCTTTTAATATCACCCCGAAACGTTCCAGGTCATAGCGCGGAGTAAGGGCGGCGATAATCTCAATATCGCAGGCGTTGCAGGCCCCGGTATTAAAATGCAGTATCCAGGGGGATTTAATCCTTGCCCAGTTGACCGCTTTTTTTATCAATCCCATAAATCCTCACTTCCTGAATAAAATATACAGCCCTAATACAGCGCTGAGTATATATATGACTACCATGGCAAACGACTGTATGGTCTCCGTAGGCACGGTAGTCATGATTAAAGTAGCCACGTGCGCAAGCGTAAAGAAAAAAGCATAAGGAAAAACATTGCTATAATCAGGCTGGGCCATATTGTCATAGTTGCACTCTCCGCAAGCATAGGCTTCGCCTTCACCCCTAGAATGCTTTCCTGCCTTAAACGCTAACCTGGAAAGTAAATGTGAAAGCAGCCAGATAACAAACAAAATCACGATAAAAGCAACCGGCGGCGTCAATAACCAATTCTCCATCTTTTTCTATCCTTTTAAGTTCCTTATTTTTCTCACATCAAGCGATTTATTGTAACTGTGTATCCCGACAACTACGGCTACCGATATGGTAATCACCACAACCTCAATCACTATTAAAGTAATCACCAAACTCTGAGCCAGGGCTTCATGAGCGGTTATATAGCCCACAGCTATTAAGAGAAGCGTGACTGCCTTGATTAAAATCTCCAGGCCGATCAATGCCCTGATTAAATTAAAAGTAGCCAGGACACAGTAAATGCCGATTACAAAAAGCATGGCTACAAAAAAACCATAACAAAAGAATAAATTTACAGTCTCGCTGCTCACCTTTTTAGCCTTTCCTTGAATAATACCACGATGCCAAAAACTCCAGTCAGCAATATTAAAACCTGGCCCATCAGATCAAGGCCCCTGAAGTTCCACAATATCACCCTGGCGTCCTTTATTACTTCCGGAGCAGGTAAATTTATCGCCGGCTTTATGCTTACAAAAAATAACCCGAGCCCTGATACCAATATGATTAACGGCAAAAAACGGAACCTGGCAAACATATCCTTCATCCGCTTTAAAATTTCCTCTGTTGTGTATGGCTGGGTGATACTTATGGTGCTGACAAATAACACCGAAATAAGCCCCGCGCAAACCGAAAGCTCAAAAACCGCGGCCAGGGGCGAATTCAGCCTGAACATTACTATAGCCAATATAACGCTGGTAAGCGCCAGGCCCATCGCGGAACGCAAGATACTTCTGGTCATTACCGTCCACAGCGAAGTCAGAAGTAATACCGCAAGAATAACTATATCTAGATACACCCTATCCTCCTAAAATATTTCCAATTGGCAATGTAAAATAATTGATTATGAAAGGGAAAAATAATCCTGCGCCTACAACTATCACCGCAAGTATCAAAGCAGGAAATACCAACCCAAAACCTGCCTCCTTTACATTCACCAAGTCTTCTTTTAATATCCCAAAAAAAACGCTTCTTTGCCAATAAAGAAAGTATGCCAGGGTCAAGATGCTGGCTAAAACCGCTATAAACGCGTAGCCGTGAAAACCGGATAACCATAGAGCCATAATGATAAGCAATTTACTCCAGAAGCCCGCCAAAGGCGGGATCCCCGCGCAGGACAAGCTCCCTAAAATAGAAGTCACTCCGGTCAACGGCATCTTTTTTGCCAGGCCGGAAAGTTTATCCATATCCCTGGTGCCGGTCTCCGACTCCACAGCCGCGGAATTTACAAATAAAAGTGATTTAAAAATCGAGTGGTTAAACAAATGGAAGATAGCTCCGGTCAATCCCAGCGCGGTGCCGGTCCCTAAACCTAAAACAATGTAGCCCACCTGGCTTATGCTTGAATAGGCAAGCATCCTCTTAAAATCCTTTTGTCCGAGAGCTGCCAGGGCTCCCACCACAATTGAAATTGCTCCCACCGCAAGAAGAAGGTGTTTGAGCGAATCGCTAAAACCAAATATTGAATTTACGACTCTTATTAATGTGTATATACCTACTGTCTTAGTCACTACTCCTGCCAGAAGCACGGATACCGCAGGCGGCGCGCTGGAATAAGCATCGGCAACCCAGCCGTGAAACGGCACCAAACCAGACTTGATAAAACATGCGCAAAGAAAGATGCCCACGGCAAGTCCGATAAAGAAACGGTCATGGGAAATCTTTAAGGCGGAACTTATGGAACTAAAACCGGTGTCTCCGGAAACAACCAGAAACAAAGCAATCGCCGCAAGCATAAGCACCGTGGCTACCGCGGAAAGGACGATATACTTAAACGCGCCCTCAAACGCATCTCTTTCTTTATTAAAAGCGATTAAGATAAATGAACTGACCGCGGTAATCTCCAAGAATACATACAAGGAAAAAATATCCTTTACCATTACCACGCCGTTCATCCCGCATAAAATAAGAAGGGAAACGTTTACGAAATTAAAAATCTTCTCCTCGTCCCTGCAGTTATTTCTTTGCACGAAGAGCGCGGTAAACAAAACTATGCCTATACAAAACAGCATCACCCGGCTAAGGTTATCCACCGCAAAATCAAATTTAAAAAATGAGCCCAAGGTATCCAATTTATCGCTAAAGCAGCAAATCTGAGGAAAAAGGATTAAGCAAATCTGGAGAAGCACTATCAACAGGCAAAGCCAGAAAGCGGCCTTTCTCATCAATGCCCGAAACGGCAGATTTAAAATTATCACCCCGAAAAACGGCAGTAATATTAACGAAGAATACACAACCTCTCCCCTATTATTATACTAAAAAAATAATAACTAAAACCAACCCCAGCAAAGACCAAATCAGATATGTCGAATAGTTGCCGTTATGCAACTTCTTTATCTGATCGGTGAATACGAAAATCAACTTAACTGTCAAATTATCATACAACCAATCTATCGCCCTATCACAGCGGAAAGCAACCTTTGAGAACGCGCCGGTAAATTTTAAACCTATATCAAAAGGATCAAAATACCTCTTTTCCGCTTTATCATAGATAGTCGATAAAACCGGGGCATAATGGATATGGTCCACAGCTTTAAGCCCGCTTCCTTTTCGTTTTACCCCCCAGAGATGATTCAATAAAGCCCCGATTAATACCACTAAAGTAACTGCCACAAGCATAAAATTAGTTGGAAATCCCGAGAAATCCTTCCCCTCTAATCTGGTTTCTCCGAGTATCGGCTGGATAAGCATATTTAACGGCAAGGAATTAAATACCCCGAAAATAATACATAAAAAGGCGATCACGATCATAGGGAATAACATCGAAAAAGAAACTTCTTTAACCTTTTTGTTCTCTTCGCTTATTTTCCCGAGAAAAGCCGCGTGCCCAAGTTTTAAGAACGACGCGGCGGTGAAGAATGAACCGACCACCGCGGCAATATAAAAAATCAGCCCTCTCTCCAGCGCTGCGTCATATACCAGCTCTTTTGAAAAAAATCCGTTAAAAGGCGGCACTCCGGATATTGAAACCGCGGTGATAATAAAACAGGCGAAGGTTATCGGCATCTTTTTCCCGATTCCACCCAGCTTTTCCAGGTTAGCTGTACCGGCCTGCTTCTCTACCGCACCTCCGGTAAGAAACAAACAACTCTTATAAAGCGCATTATTAATCATATGGAACAACCCGCCGACAATGCCCACCGGAACTGCGGTACCAATGCCTAAAATCATATAACCCACCTGGCTTATAGCATGGTAAGAAAGTAATTTTTTATAATCCTTCTGTATTAAAGCCATCATTACCGCAAGTACTATTGTGATTGAGCCGATGGCCATGAGCAAAACGCTTATCCAGGAATCATGGCTCAACTTGAACAAGTCAAGCGAGATCCTGGTAAGAAAATATATTCCCAGGAGCTTCTCAAACGCAGCCGGTATTAAAGCCATAAAAGGAAGGGGCGCGTCAACGGCGGCATCAGGAATCCAGCTGTGGAAAGGCATTGAGCCGGCTTTAGCGATCGCTCCAATCATCAAAAGAATAAATGCGATGCTGCCTAATCCCCCCAGAGGAAGATTTATCTGAGACATAGCTAACGTGCCGGCAAGGTGGCCGGTGAGCCCGATGCCAAGCATAAAACATAAATCAGCTATACCGATGATAATAAACGCCTTGGTAGCGGTCTTAAAAGCATTCTTGTTGCCTATAGCAATCATGCCGAAAAGGGTCAATAATAAACCTTCCCAGAAAAAAAGCATGATCACCAGATTATCGGCAAGCACCGCGCCGCTGGCAAGGCCAAGAGTTATCAAGAAATAACCGTAGAATTGGTTTAAGCAGGGCTTATCCCGCATAAATACCATAGAATATAAAGTAATCAAAAACGCGAAAGCTGCCGCGGAGAGAACGATAAAAGCGCTGAAGTGATAAATCCTGAGCGAAAAATCCAACCCCAATCCCGCCCAGGGAAGAGAAAAACTAAAATTACTTTTGAATAAGGCTATGGCGATTAAAAGATTTGCCAGAGTAGCGGATAACGCGATTGTTTCAATTATTATGCGGAACCTTTTACGCAATATCAGAGCAATGATACCCGCGCATAAAGGTAATATAATAGGTAAGAGTAAGGATTTTTCCGTCATTTGACTATCCCCAGCATCTGCCAAACCCCAAGCAAAGCAAATTTAGCCGGATACCAGATAAAAATGCCGCTGAGTAACGAAAACACGCCTAATATAGCTACGCTAGTAACCATTGTCGGACTGGCTTCTTTCACCCCGGGTATATTTGCCTCGCCGAGAAATATTAAATTAAACGCCCTGAAAAGATAAAGTATGGTCATTACAGCACCCAACAAAAACACAAAACCGATCCAAATCTGCCCGCCATTGACTGCTCCGGCAAAAACCATATATTTGCTGAAGAATCCTCCGAAAGGCGGAATGCCCATTACCGAAAAGGCGCAGAATAAGAAAGAAACCGCGGTAACCGGCATGGTAGCCATGAGCCCGCCTAACTTTGTGATATCTTTAGTCTTTGTATTCTGTTCGATAATACCGGCGCAAAGAAAAAGCCCGGCTTTGGCTATGCCGTGCATAAGTATATACAATAACCCTCCTGCCACGGCAATTTCATTTCCTACCGCTAATCCAAAAAAGATAAACCCTATCTGGCTGATAGTAGAATAGGCGATGATCCTCTTTAAGTCGGTTTCAACGAGCGCGGCTCCCGCCGAAACTAGCGCGCTGGCAGCAGCTATTATCGGCACAACTGTATGCCAAAATTCAGCGGGTGAAAAAGTGGCTATAAAAAGCCGAGCAAAAACATATATTCCTATTTTGACTAAGATCGCGGCGTGAAGCAGCGCCGTAACCGGAGAAGGAGCAACGCCGGCGTCAGGAAGCCAGGTATGTAACGGCAGGGTTGCCGACTTGGAAAGTATGCCCACTAATATTAAACCAACAGCTAAATTTGAAATAGGGTTTATTTTCGCGCTTTCCTTAATCACGCCCAGGTCAAACGAACCTGTCTGCTGATAGATGCTGATGAAACCAATAAGCATGAGCACCGCTCCGAATACCGTAACCAGGAATGCCTTATCCGCGCGCAATACATGAGTCTTCTCCCTGAAGAAACCGATTAAGCGCCAGCTGGTGATCGCGGTAATCTCCCAGAATACATAAAGTAAAATCAGATTCCCCGAGAAAACCAGGCCCATCATCGCGCCAAAAAACAGCACCACCATGGAATAATATTCATTTTGATTCTCATAATGACTTATATATCCAAAGGAATACAAAATGATTACCGTGCTGACCAAAGACGACATACAGGCCATGAAAACCGCCAGGATATCGGCGGAAAATACAAAATTAAACCCCATGGCCAGTTCTCTATTAATGGTGATAGTTTTACCTGACAGGGCCGGTCCTATCATGCTTAAAGAAAAAATAAAGGCGGCAAAAATAAAGCAGAAGGCAAAGAAATTCCGCAAGCGGACAGAAACCCTTCCTATAAGCGGAAGGATAAACGCCCCCAAAAGCGGGACAAAAATTGTAGCTGAAAGCATAGCTTCGTATCTCATATAAGAACTACTACCTCCTTATTATCTCTATCAATGGGATAATAAGACTAACCGGCGGGAACAAAAAAATCACTCCCTAAAGAGTGATTAACCTTAATAATTTAACAAAAATTGATAAACCTGTCAAGAAAATTAATTGCGGCTATTCGTATCTTAGCGCTTCGATAGGGTCAAGTTTAGAGGCTTTTTGGGCAGGCCAGAGGCCAAAGACCACCCCTACGCCCAGAGAAAATGTAGTTGCCAGGATTACCGAAGACATAGATACCCTGGCGCTCCATCCGGCAAAAATAGTGATCATCATGGATATGCCGCTGCCAAGCAGGATCCCGCTTACCTCGCCGAGAAAAGACATCAATACCGACTCAATAAGGAATTGAACCATAATATCTTTATTGGTCGCCCCGATTGCTTTACGTAAACCTATTTCGCGCGTGCGTTCGGTCACTGAAACAAGCATAATATTCATAATGCCTATGCCGCCGACTAAAAGCGATATGGCCGCGATAGCCCCTAATAACAGCGACATTGTCTTGGTAGTGGCTTGCAGGGTGGTTTTAATATCCGACATATTCCGTATCTGATAAGTATCTTTTTCAGCTTCAGTATCCAAATTGTGCTGTTTATCAATAATATTAGCTATGGATTCCTGAGCCTCATCTATCACATCAGGACTGCTAGCCTCAACAGAAATTGAATCAAGGTAATCTTTGCCGAACACCCGGTACATAGCGGTGGTGATCGGTATAACCACCACATCGTCCTGGTCATGAAAACCTCCCGCCCCTTTCTCCGGCAGTATCCCTATAACTTTAAAATTAATCAGATTTATCTTTATGGTCTCGCCGACAGGGTTGCTATCCCCGAAAAGTTCTTTCACTACCGTCATCCCCAGCACCGCGACTTTATCCCTCCTCTTTACCTCTTCTTCAGTAAAAAACCTCCCTATTGTGGGGATTGCCGCGCGCATAGGGGCATAATTCACTCCATTCCCTTCTACCTGAGTGCTCCAATTCTTGTTGGCATAGACTAATTGCCCTTTCCCCCTGACCGAAGGATTGACTCTTACTACCTGACCGTGAAGCTTTTCAATCGCCGCCACATCCTGGAATACGAAACGGGTCACCCCTCCTGCCCCGGAAGAAACCCCATGCACCCTTGAGGAACCGGGCATAACTAAAATAAGGTTTGACCCTAGAGAAGATAACTGCTTCTCAATAGATTCCTTCGCTCCTGTCCCTACGGCGAGCATGGCAATCACCGCGGTAACTCCGATCAGTATCCCTAGGATTGAAAGAAAGGAACGCATCTTGTGCGACACCATCGCCTGAGCCGCTTGCTGCAGGTATTCTAAGAATTGGATCCCCCTTACTTTCCTCTCGTGCTTTGATAACACCGTAGCAATAATTTGGTCTGCCTGGCCCTCTTCAGGAGGCCTGGGTACTTTTCCCTGCCTTTCGTCAGAAATAATCTTTCCGTCAAAGATACGGATGATCCGTTTGGCGTGCACCGACATTTCGCTTTCATGAGTGACCATAATGATGGTCTTACCTTTATCGTTCAAACCCTTCAGGATAACGACTATTTCTTCCTTACTTTTTGAATCAAGATTTCCCGTAGGCTCATCAGCAAAGATAATCAAGGGATCATTGACCAGTGAGCGGGCAATGGCTACCCGCTGTTGCTGGCCTCCGGAAAGCTCATTAGGCCGGTGATTTATCCTGTCCGCTAAACCAATTTCTTCCAACTTCTCTTTTGCCTGCTCCTTAAGGTGGCGCTTCCCGGCATATATTAAAGGCAGTTCCGCATTTTCCAGCGCGCTCATTCTTGGCAGAAGGTGAAATTGCTGAAAAACAAAACCCACCAGCCGGTTGCGTACAGCCGCTAATTCATCGTCTAAAAGGCCATTAAGTTTTTTTTGCCCCAGATAATACTCCCCTGAATCAGGCCTGTCAAGCAAACCCAGAATATGCATAAGCGTGGATTTACCGGAACCCGAAGGCCCCATGATCGCTATAAATTCTCCGGGAGCTATCTTTAAAGAAACTCCCTGCAGGGCTTTTACTTCCACCTTGCCCATTTGATAGCTCTTGGATATATTTTTCAGCTCTATCATTTTTTTATTTCTTGGCCGATTCTTTTTTTCTGCCAAAGGGCATAAAGGGGTTGCTGCCAGAGCTGCTTACAGGAAGGAAATATTTTTTTGACTTTACAATCAAACGGTCCTTTTCGCTTACCCCCGAAATTACCTCTATGTTCTTATCATCTGTTATCCCCAGCTCCACGCGGACCTTTGCCGGCTCTTTGCCGTTAGGCTGCTTTATCAGGCAGTAATTTTCTTCATCTTTATAAACCGCGTCAACCGGGATGATCAATATACCGCTCTTATCCTGGAGCACAAAATCTATGGAAGCATTCATCCCGGAACGGAAAAAATGCCGCACTTCCTGAGGGGTCAGGTCGACCTTATAAATAGTGACGTTGTTGACGGTTTCGGATTCGTAATAAATATGGTCAACCCTGGCTTTTATCTTTTCATCCGGGTAGGCATCAAGAGTGATAAAGGCAGCCATATTATTGGTGATCCGGCCGATATCGGTCTCATCAACTTCAGCCCGGATGATCAAATGGTCAGACAAGACCACTATCGCGTCGCTGGTAATAACAGTCTGTCCCGGTTGTGTTGTAGCCACGATTATTTCACCGTCAATCGGAGAAAGTAAAGCTATTGGCTTATAGGCCTCTTTCCAATAATTCAATTCTTTTTCTCCCTGACCCTGCGCGGCATCCAGTAAGGCTGCCCTCTCGGTAGAACTCATCCAGGCCAACACCTGCCCCTGCTTGATCTTCGCCCCCTCCTCCACCAATACGCTTTCAATCCGGCCGTTAACCGGAGGTTTTATTTCCAGGCGGTTTTCAGGCAAAACCGAACCAGTGGTAGAAATTAAAATTTTTATTTCACCTATAGACGGGCTTATCTCCTGGATTATCTCATCGCTTGCGCCCTTACTTTTGGCCTTCCAAATAACTACTGCCGCGACGGCCGCTATAGCTAATACCAAAAAAATTATTTTTAATTTTTTATTGCGCATATTCAAGCACTTCTCCTTTCGCTTGGATCCAACTCGCTTCCGCAGTCAAGGCATTCGACTGGGCATTCAAATAAGCTGATTTTGCACTAACAAGGTTATCTTCAATGATCGTCCAGTTATCATAAGAAATAAAACCGGTTGAATATTGGGCCTCGGCTATTTTAGAGCGCTCCTCGGTAGCAATCAGCGATTTATATTGGACATCAACCGTTTCAACGGCATCCTGCAGAGAGGCCCATGCCTGGGCTAAAGTCACCACGATTCCATCTTTTGTGCTTCTTTCATTAGCCTGAAGTTGATTCAAAAGCGCCTTTGCCTTGGACACCTGAGCCAACCGCAAACCTCCTTCAAATATAGGCATGGACAAAACAAGCCCAAGATTCCAATTATTCCCCCTTGGCGGATAAAGTGTGCCTTCCTTACTGGCCCCGGCCTGGCCGGAAAGGGTAGGAAAAAATTCGGCATAAGCAGACCTAAGCCCAAATTCGGCCGCATTCTTTTGGGCAATTAACTGTTGCAGAGAAGGATTATCTTTTGCTAAAGCCTCATAATCCGGTTTTTTCTTCGCCGAGTCAACCACTGTAAAATCCCCTTTTACCGAAACAGGCTTAAATTCTTTACGCCCCATCTCTTTCATCAGCTGCCATTGCGCTGTTTCTATGTCTCTTTTTGCCTGGGCAATCTGAAAGTTCGCCTGGGCCAGATCCGCTTCCGCGGTCAAAAGAGCCCCCCGGTGTTCCAACCCCGATTCATAACGCAAAGAAATGAGTTCATAATTTTCTCTTCTTATCCTGGCGATATCTTCAGTGACCTTGATTAATTCCTGGGCGGTGAGCAGGTTGATAAAAGCTGTCCTCAGGCCTAGCCTGACTTCGGAAGAAGTAAATTTATAGCCCTGCTGAGAAGCCTTTATATTCTCCTTGGCGGCATTTACATCATTGACGGTTTTTAATCCGTCAAAAATCAACTGTGTTCCCGAAACACCGTATGTGTAGCTGTCAGAAACAGTACCGGGAGTTTCATTACTTGCGCTTCTTGCGGTTGAAGCGTTCAAATTGCTGTCCACCTGAGGATAAAGAGTGCTGGCGGTAATCTTTTTAGTAGCCTCATACTGCTTTATGGTTTCTTGCGCGGCAATTAAATCAGGATTGTTCTTGGCTGACTCTTTGATACACTCCTGCCAGCTAAGGATTTCCTGGGCATCCGCGGACCCCAAGGCAAAAAACACAAAAAATAGAATTATCAGTGCGAATTTCGCTTTAGGCATTATTGATTTTTTTGAATTGCGCCAGCATTTCTGCGGCATGTTCCAGAAACTGGCTGAACTGTTGCGCCGGAATCAGCCCGATCGGCGCTCCCTCCTTAGCAAAAACAATCAGCCTATCCCCGGGCTTAATACCATAGACTTTTCTTACATCCGCGGGTATTACAATCTGTCCCCGCTCTCCCATAGTTACCGCTCCGAAAACCTTAGGCATAGGCATGGGCATAGGAAATTTTTGCATTTGGATTCTCCTTCTTTCTTTATGAAGCATATTAGTATGATATGTATGATTTACACGAATAATCTAACATATCATATGCTGACTGTCAAGCTTAATTTTCGGATTTAAAAATGATTTAACACCGGGGGGCGTGCTACTTTTCTGCTTTTACCTTGATTGCCTTCTGCAGTTTGCCGCTTATGCTGCAATAGCCTTCAACGGAAATAATATCACCGTCTTTTACGTCGGGCATGAGATAAGTAACAGCCTGGCTTTCATTATTGTCCTGGCGGGAGAAATCGAGCTCGATTATTTCTTTGCCGTTTAAGCCCACATCCACTTTTTTGATATAATGGCTACGGGGATTACTCACGCCATGCATAATCACCGCCTGCAGCATTTTTGTCTTGGCATCAAAGGTTATTTTGATATCAGACGGCGGATGGGCATATGCCGCACAAGTAAACCCGAAAAATAACACCAGCAATAATCCTATTTTTTTCATACCCTGCCTCCTTCTTTATGCGGTATCATATTTAATAACGGGACAGCGATATTCATCGCTAACAAGCTAAAGAGTTCAACGTCAAACCTAACTCCCAGTTCAGTCAGGATAAAAACAAGCGCGGAAACGCCAGCGCCGAAAAGAAACTTTCCCAACGGCCTTACAGGAGTAGTCATAGGCTCGATCACCATAACAAATAAATAGAAATAATTCAGGTAGCCAAAGATATGCCAGACAGGGGTTTTCTGGAAGAGCGCCTGGGTTCCGAACAGCGCCAGAAAAACAACCGTATAGCCGGCAAGTATCTCCATCTTCCTGATTTTTTTCGCGAAATAAATCCCGAAAGGCAAAACTATAAACCAGAAATAAGTCCCCTCCCATTCCGTAGGGGCTCCCAAAATAATAATAGCCAAGAATATTCCCAAGGCTGCAGGATTAAATATGTGCCTTATTTTAAAACGTATTAAATATTTTGAAAGGATTGCCAGCGAAGAAGCTAATGCCAATACCCACCAGGACTGACCGTTAGAGAATACAAAACCTACAATTAAACCGGTGATAATAGAGCTTTCGCTGATTTGAAAGGCTTTTGTTTTCAAATACAAAAACGCTGACTCTACCGCCAGGCTCCAGATAACAGCGATAAATACCGCAGCCAGTAACATAGCGTCATTTTGCTCGATCGACAAAAAAACAGCGAAACAAGCCAGATAGAGGATTAATCGAGTTTTTATAGATTTAAAATTTAGCATGTATGCTGAATTTTCCCGGGCCCAAAAGCATCAAGGCGATACAAACACAGATAATCACAAAGCTATATTCAAAGGCACCTGTTTTTCAACAAATCTTTTATTATGCCGATTTTATTCCTTATGCCATAAGAACGGTAGATACACATGATAAAGTGGAGTATCGTCGGTAAAGATCCTTTAAAATTTAAGCCTAGAATGCTACCGCAGGACCGGTTATTAGCCATAGGGATGATATATCCTAAATCCCGCGCTTTGTATTTATGAAGGCCAAGCCCCTTTATACCCCTGATTATATTTTCCGCCGCGGAATCCCCCTGGGTAATAGCAAACTGCACCGACATTCTTAGAATACCTTCCTGATGCGAAAAACTGGCCGCGTCTCCGATAACAAAACAATTATTATTCAGGCGCAGATATTCGTCTACCTTGATCCTGCCTTGAGGATTTTTATCTACTTTTAAATTCTGGATAAAACTAGAGGTTTTTACTCCCGCTGTCCACACCACAAAAGTATTATCCAGGGTTTTCCCTTCGGACAGATGAATCCTTCGCTCTTCTATTATATCAATAGTATTATTAACGGAGATTTCAATATCTAGCCTCCGTAAATTATCAACGACATATTCTTTCATCCACTCCGGAAGTGTCCCTAATATCTCCGGCGCGCGCTCAACAATAACTATCTTACCCTTTTTATTGTTCCTATTTAAAAACAGCCTTAAATTAGTAGCTACCTCTATCCCGGTATAACCGCCTCCGCCGACAACATAGTTATCAAACTTACCCTGGCTTAATCTATCAACCATCTTTCTGGCATCGCTTACCCCACCTAAAACACAGGCATATTGCCTGATACCCTGGTTTCCATAGAAGTTGGTCTCGGAGCCGCTGGCTATAATCAGGTAGTCATATTTCAAGCCCTCTGAATTAACAGAAACTTCCTTCTTATCTAAATCCAACGTAATTACTTCTCCATTTATAAAATTAAAACCTAGCTTGCCCCCCAGATCTTCAATCCTATAGCTTAAAAAATCAGGACTTAACATTCTACCTATGCAATCAGGCAGCATGGGAAGGAAATCCACGGTTTGCTTTTTGTCAATGAGGATTACCTCAAGCTTAATCCCTGATTTGCAAAGCCTTCGGCTAGCGCTTAAGCCTCCAAAACCTCCCCCGATGATTACAACTTTAATCATATTATTACCCCTGCAATTAAAACCAGGCTCGCCAGTGTTTGGGCTGCAATGGTCAATTTGGAAGAATTGACCAGACGCGCCTTATCATCAGGATAATTCTTTAAAATAATTCCCGCTTTAGCCGCCGGCAGGATGAATATAAAAGCAAGAAGAGCCCAGGGCTTAAAGTATCCCAAAGACACATTTAATAATATAGCTGAAAAAGCCATAATCATCAATAAATAATACAGCAAAAATGCCTGATTAGGCCCGGAAATACTTACCCAGTTCAATTTCCCGGCTTTTTTATCATCAAGGAAATCCGGGACCTCATTGGCAAAAAGAATAGCGGTAGTAAACAGCCCAAAGGGAACCGAGGCCAGGAAACTCCTCAAATCAGGGAATATTCCTGTCTGGATAAAATATCCGCCCATGACCAGGGCCGGCCCGAAAAGGATGAATATAAAAATTTCTCCCAGCCGATGATAGGAAAACTGCAGCGGCTTTTCTGAATACGACCAGCTTAGTATGATTATGGCTAAATAAATAAACAAAACAAAAAGGCTCTTAAGGAAAAACGAAAGCAAAACCACGCAAAGGCCTGCTATCAAGGCAAAAATCACTGCCGCCTTGAGATAGAATTTCTCGGGTAATATTTTTTCCTGGATTAATTTTGAGCCGCCGAAGAATTTATAGAAATTCAAATCCTGCCAGTCTGCCCCGCTCTTTGAATCCGCATAGTCATTGATAAGGTTGGCGCTAAGATGCGTGGCTGCCACGGCGATAAGCCCGAGAAAAAATCCGGAAAAATTAAAATTATCACTCTTAATCAATGAACCGAATACAAAAGGGAGTATGCTTGCGGAGAGAAACGGCAGCCTTAAAGCCCTGATAATATATTTTCCCGCCTTCATATCACGCCCTGTTTGCAAAAGAAAGCTTTTTTGCGTTAATCGCCACGATAACCGTGCTCAAAGACATAAGTACCGCCCCCATGGCAGGGCTAAGAAGTATGCCTGAATTAAAAAGAACCCCTGCCGCAAGGGGTATGGCCAGGGCATTATATCCGGTAGCCCAAATAAGATTCTCGACCATCTTCTTATAAGTAGCCCGTGCAAGCCCGATTATGGCTACGGCATCAAGCGGGCTATTCCTGACCAAAATAATATCCGCGGCTTCAATTGCGACATCAGTCCCCGCGCCGATAGCGATTCCCACATCTGCCTGGGCTAAAGCAGGAGCGTCATTCACCCCATCGCCTACCATTGCCACGACTAAATTTCTCTGCTGGACCTCTTTTACCTTAGCTGCCTTCTCCTGCGGCAGGACCTCGGCAAAATATTCATCCAGCCCAATCTCTTCCGACACCCATTGCGCGACCTGTTTATTATCGCCGGTAAGCATCATACATTTGATACCCATATTTTTAAGCATCGAAACGGCTTTTTTGGATTCCGGCCTGATTAAATCAGCGAGAGCTATAGCGCCTTTTACTTTTTCATCAATCATCACAAAAACTACTGTCTTGCCCTCAAGAAAAAGTTTCTCTATTCTTCTATCATCCACGAATATATTTTTCCCTTTCAGATAACCAGGGCTTGCCACCAGGACATTTTCCCCCCTGACTACTCCCTCAACGCCCTGACCCGGTATAGCCTTAAAACCTTCAACCGGGAGAATATCCCTGGAGGATAAAACAATTGCTTTTGCGATAGGATGTTCGGAGTGTGATTCTACAGATGCGGCATATTTCAAAAGCTCATATTCATCAATATCTTTCACCAGAAGAACTTTATCGGTGACGCCAAAATTACCCTGAGTGAGAGTCCCGGTCTTATCAAAAATGATCGCCTGGATATTTCTTGCCTTTTCAAAAGCAACCCTGTTCCTAATAAGCAAACCGTTACTTGCCGCTAATGCAGTCGAGACGGCAACTACAAGCGGAATAGCTAAACCTAAAGCATGAGGGCAAGTAATCACCATGACCGTTACCGTTCTCTCCAGCGCAAAAGCGAAATCCTTGTTTATTATCACCAGCCAAACAAAAAGAGTTATTGCCCCGGATGATAACGCAATTATAGTCAGCCAAAGCGCGGCGCGGTTTGCCAGGTCCTGGGTTTTGGATTTACTTTGCTGAGCCTGCCTGACTAATTCAATTACCTGAGAAAGAAACGAGTCCCTACCGGTTTTTTTAACCGCGACAATCAAAGAGCCTTCGCCGTTTAAGGAACCCCCTATAACTTCTACTCCTGCTCTTTTAGACACAGGCGCAGATTCTCCGGTTAAAAGAGCCTGGCTGACTGAACTCTGCCCCTCGATTACCACTCCGTCGGCAGGGATTTTTTCTCCGGGCTTCACAATAACCTTGTCATTAATATTTAACTCACCCAGCGGCACATCTTTCATGCTACCATCCGGAAATAATTTATGCGCTTCCTGAGGCATAAGCCTGGCCAATTCTTCAAGTGCTTTTGATGCCCCTAAAACAGAGCTCATCTCTATCCAGTGGCCGACCAGCATAATATCGATTAAAGTGGCCAACTCCCAGAAAAATATTGTCCCGATAAGCCCGAAGACAACCGCGGCACTATATACATAAGCTATGGTAATCGCCAACCCGATTAAAGTCATCATCCCGGGTTGTTTACCTTTTACTTCATCAAACAACCCTTTAAGGAAAGGCCGGCCGCCGTAAAAAAACACAAGTGAAGAAAAAAGAAAAAGTAAATACAGGTCCCCGGAGAACCTGAACTTTTCTCCAAGGCCAAGGAACTCCTGGATCATCGGGGAGAGAATAAGAACCGGCAGGGTTAATACGGAGGATATCCAAAACCTCTTTTTAAAATCTCCGACCATATGCCCCTGGCAGCACGCATGATCCATTGTCATAATTTAGACCGCCTTTTTAACCTGATACGCTAAATATTTAAAAGCGCTTAAGGCTGCCTTGGCGCCTTCTCCGGCAGCTATGATAATCTGCTTTTCCGGAACATCGGTGACATCCCCGGCAGCAAAAATTCCGGGGATATTTGTTTCATTACGGCAACTAACTTTAATCTCTCCCAAAGTATTCTTTTCTACATTCCTTGCAAAATCCGTATTGGGGATTAAACCGATTTCCACAAAAACTCCCTGAACAGGCAATATTTCTTCTTTGCTACCCCGATTGATTCTAATCCCATTAACCATTTTTTCCCCTAAGACAGCGGTCACCTGAGAATTGTTTAAGACAACCGCAACTTTACTGCTATAAATTTGCTCCTGCGCCACCATATCGCCGCCAAGCTGCGGGCCGATATTAATAACATAGACTTTCCGCGCTATCTTTATCAGCTGTATTACCGCGTCCAGAGCAGAATTACCTCCTCCTATAACCGCCACGTCTTTTCCGGAGAAAAGCGGTCCGTCACAAATAGCGCAATAAGTAATCCCCTTATTTTTAAATTCTTTCTCACCCGGCACGCCAAGCTCTCTTGATTTTTTTCCGGAAGCGATTATCACAGCCCTGGCTTGGTATGTACCTTTATCGGCAGTGACCTCAAAAACTCCGGCCTTCTCTTTAATATCCAGAGATTCCTCGCCTTCCCTCAGCTCAAAATCAAATTTACGCATGTGTTCTTCGAACTTTACGGCTAATTCCGGGCCGCTAATAAACTGGTACCCGGTGTAATTCTCTACATCACCGCTTAAAGCCGCCTGCCCGCCTATATCTTTAGTAATAACAAGAAAATCCAGCCTTTGCCGCGCCGCGTATACACTGGCGGTGATGCCAGCCGGACCGGCTCCGATGATAATTAAATCAAACATTTTCATTTTTTCAAAAATTTGATTATCTCCTTACAAAAAACAGGTAAATCATAGGGGTTACGGGAAGTAACCAGATTCCCGTCAACAACCACTTCGTCATCCTGGTAAGAAGCTCCGGCGTTTATTAAATCGTCCTTTATCGCAGAAAATGCCGTGACCTTTCTATCTTTCAATATTCCAGCGGATACCAGCACC
The DNA here is from genome assembly GCA_964413025.1 of uncultured Planctomycetales bacterium. GTDB lineage: Bacteria > Omnitrophota > Gorgyraeia > Gygaellales > Profunditerraquicolaceae > CAYPRG01. The sequence goes on along the minus strand of CAYPRG010000004.1, from coordinate 12,177 downwards.
CATCCGCCGTGGCATATCGCCGCGACTAGTTTATGTTTTTCGTTTAAACCTTTAACAAAAGCAGCCACTTCTTTGTATCTTCTCAAAATATCAGGAGCGTAGCCCCCCGGGATAATTACTCCGTCAAAATCATCCGGATTTGCTTCCTGGACAGCCATATCTGCCGTTACAGGATAACCTTCCCTGCTTTTGTATTCCTTCTTGCCTGTCCCCACAAAAACCACCCCTGTCCCCTCTTCCCGCAAACGTAAATAAGGATACCACGCCTCCAACACCTGATAGTAATCTTCCACTAAAATAGCAACCTTCATTGTTTGCCTCCTAACCTATATTGGCTTATTCGACATCTAATTCTAAAGCACTCTCCCATAGGCCGTGGATATTGCAATACGAAGAAGCAAGGATAGTGCCCGCTTTTTCTGTTTTTAAACTGCAAGTTACAATCGGCAGGGAATAAATGGTACTGGTATTGGGGCCTTGCACCGACTCACCATGAGCATTAAATTCAAACCTGCCTATCTGGTAAGGAAATTTTTCTCCCTTAGGATGAAAAAATACCGTAATCCAGCGGATATGATGCTCGGTGGTATTAGGATGAGGAATCTCTTTTCCCACGCTCACCGTAATTTTTACTGCCTCTTGTTTTTTTGCCTTATCAGGCGCCTCAATCACCGGCACATGTTTTTCCGTCTTCCAATCAGCCTCCTGAAACAAACTTTTTAAATCCCCCATCTCTAGCCTCCTTCTTTTAACTATCTACTCTAAAAAAAATGGTCCTGATTAATATTGTTTATCAGGACCGCCAAACTCCCCTATTAATTATTACCGTTTGACCAAAGAATAGGCCAAAGCTGATATTGCCGCCGAACACGGTATGGTTAAAATCCATGCCCATACGATCCTCCCTGCGACTCCCCAGCGCACCGCGCTTAACCGTCTCAACGAACCTATGCCCATGATTGAGCCAGTTATGGTATGCGTAGTGCTTACAGGTATGCCGAATGCCGAAGAAATAAATAAGGTGACCGCGGCGCCAGTTTCGGCGCAAAACCCGTCTACTGGCTTGAGTTTTGCTACCTTCTGCCCCATAGTTTTAACTATACGCCAACCCCCAAACATCGTGCCTAACGCAATAGCGCCATGACACATCAATACCACCCAAAAAGGTATGAAGAATTTATCGCCCAATAGCCCGACGCTAAAAAGAAGGCTGGCAATAATACCCATGGTTTTTTGCGCATCATTACCCCCATGGCCCAAGCTATAAAATGCTGCGGAGACTAATTGCCCTTTTCTAAAAATATGGTCAACTTTTGAGGGCGCGCTTTTACTGAATATCCAATAGACGATAATACCGGATCCTAATCCCAGAATAAGGCCCAATACCGGAGAAACGAATATAAATATAACTGTTTTTGAAATACCTTGCCATATCAAGGAGCCCGAGCCAGCCTTTACTAAAGCAGCTCCAATCATCCCTCCGATTAAAGCGTGGGAAGAACTTGTAGGCAGGCCAAAAAACCAGGTAATAATATTCCAACCGCAGGCGCCGACCAACGCCCCGAAAATAATCCCTTTATCTATAATCGTTATATCGATAATTCCCGTGCCGATAGTGTTTGCTACGTGCAGGCCGAAAAAAAGAAAAGCCACGAAATTAAAAAAAGCTGCCCAGATAACCGCCAGGCGCGGGGAAAGAACGCGGGTAGAAACGATTGTGGCAATGGAATTTGCCGAATCATGGAATCCGTTTAAGAAATCAAATAATAGCGCAAGCACTATCAATAACAAAATGGCTAGGGTCATAGTTTAAGCTTGTTTTACAAGTATGGAATCCACTACATGAGCGACATCTTCGCAGATATCAAGGACGGTCTCCGCGTCCTGATAGATTTCCTTCCATTTGATCACCGCAATAGGGTCCTTCTCTCTCTCAAACAACTCTGCCAGCATCTCATCCCTCATTGAGTCACCGACATTTTCCAGGCGGTTTACCTCTACGCAAGCATTGGATACTACCTTTAAGTTTTTCATATTTCGCATGGCTTTTACCGCACAGGCTACCGCGCTAACCGATTCCTCAATAACAGAAGCAAATTCTACCAGGTTTTTGTTGACTCCCGACAGTTTATAGACTCTCATCCGGCTGACAATGGTGTTAATCATATCAATAACATCATCAAGTTCTTTTACCAGCCGATGGATATCTTCCCGGTCAAAAGGCGTGATAAAAGTTTTATTTAGTTGCTCGATTATAGTATGAGCAACATCATCCCCCTGATGCTCGATAGCGCCCATTTTCTGTATCGCCGCTTCATCAAAAACGCCTTTAAGCACTAATTCCTTAAAATACTTTGCCGCGTCAACCGCGCAACTTACCTGCTTTTCAAAAAGGTCAAAAAAATTGAACTCATTGGGAAAAAATTTGAAGAACATCGCCTGCTCCTTCCTTTATTTAGCCTTCTTGGGCCAAAGCATTGAAGCAATAATTGAAACTGTTAAAATAAAAGCAAGAACTAACAATGAAGTACCTACCGAAATCTTATATATCTCCGCTAAAAGCATTTTTAAACCCACAAAAACCAGTATCAGGGAAAGCCCGTAATGAAGGTAATGAAAATACTGCATAACTCCGGCTAAGGCAAAGTAAAGGGCGCGCAAGCCCAAGATCGCAAAAACATTGGAAGTATAAACGATAAACGGATTTTGGGTAATAGCCAGTATAGCCGGTATAGAATCAAAGGCAAACATCACATCGGTGGTTTCGACCACTAAAAGGACTACAAATAACGGAGTGGCAAACCACCGCCCGGAAGTTTTAACAAAGAATCTTCCATCCTCTATCCCTTTTGTGACCGGCATCACCCGGTTAAAGAGGCGCAGGACAAGGCTTTTTTCAGGGTGGATCTCCTTGTCCTTATCGGTAACCATTTTGATCCCGGAAAAGATCAGGAACCCGCCGAACACATAGATTATCCAGTGGAATTGCTCGATTAAAGCAATGCCTCCGGCGATGAAAGCGCCGCGCATGATAAGAGCGCCGAGGATCCCCCAGAATAAAACTTCATGCTGGTATTTATGCGGTATCTTGAAATACGAGAAGATCATTAAAAATACAAAAATATTATCTACGCTTAATGATTTCTCAAGCAAATACCCGGTTAAAAACTCCAGCGCCTGCTGCTTACCGCCCCAGATGTAGACTCCCAGATTAAAAACTAACGACAGGGCTATCCAAAAACCGCTCCAGAGAAGGGCTTCTTTTACCTTAACCTCATGGGTCTTACGGTGGAAAACAAACAGATCAAGCGCCAGCATAACCAGGACAAAAAGAATAAAACCCACCCATAACAAAATCTGCATCATACCCTCTTTTTAGGATTTTTTTGGGGCCGCGAAAAATAATACAGCCCGCAAACCGAACATGCGCTGATAAACAAAATAACACCCCAGATATGCAATAATGACCCAAGCCTGGCGGATAACACCCCGTAAACTCCGCTAAGGCCGAATAATACAAAAATAACCGCGGCAAACCATTTGATCTTTTCTTCAGACAGGCGCTTATGTATTACCCTGCCAAAAATTATGCCGATAGCGTCGGCGGCCACCATGGCAAGGGTCGTACCCATAAGCACGCCGAATATATTTTGATATTTTACAGCAAGGCTTATCGTAGCAAGCTGAGTCTTATCTCCCATTTCCGCAAGAAGAAATGCGATCCCCACGGTAAGTATGGGGCCGAATTTTGATGCTTTCTTATCCTGCCCTTCAAGCTTCTCTGTCCGAATAGTCCATATCCCAAAAAATATAAACGATAAGGAGGCGACAAAAGTAATAATGTCTATAGGCATAACCGCGGTCAAAAGGTGGCCCGCGGTTACCGCAAAAGCATTGCTCAATAAGGTGGCGAGAAAAATTGCCAAGAGCACTTTATAAATACTGTACTTCATGGCAAAAGCCATTGCCAAAAGCTGGGTCTTATCCCCCATTTCGGCAAAGACCACCAAAATAAAAGATGCCGCGAAAGCTATCATTTTCCAGCTGCACGCCTGCGCCTGTGGTGCTTATAAAACTCGATTATCCCGGGAAGAATTGAAAGTATCACTATCACAAAGATAGCCATTGAAAAATTCTCTTTAATCAATGGCGTATTTCCAAAATAAAACCCGCAGAAGAGAAAACTTGAGACCCACAATAAACCGCCGGTTACATTGTAGAAAAAAAAGTGTAAGTAGTTCATCTTCCCTACTCCGGCGACAAAAGGGGCGAAAGTGCGTATCACCGGTACAAAACGCGCTATAACGATGGTTTTTCCTCCGTATTTCTCATAGAAAGCATGAGTGCGTTTCAGGTATTCCTTTTTGAAAATCTTGGACTTTTCGTTGCGGAATAATCTTTCACCGAAGTATTTTCCTATCGCGTAATTAACGCTGTCGCCGAGAATCGCTGCCACCGACAAAACCACAAAAAGCCAAAATAGGTCGAACGATCCGATGGCAGCGAAAGCCCCCGCGGCAAAAAGCAATGAATCGCCGGGCAAAAATGGGGTGACCACAAGCCCGGTTTCGGCAAAGACAATGGCAAAAAGCAAAAGATAAGACCCGGCGCCAAAATTCTGAATAATGGCGGCCAGGTACTTATCAATATGGAAGAAAAAATCTACCACGCGGAATCCGCCTTTGCCTTTTTAAAACTTAATCTTCCATTTTTAGAATAGAGGATTGCTCCGCCTATTAAAAGAGTACATATCACCATGGCAAAAATAACACCCGGGTCAGTCCTGCGGTAATGTATAAGAATGGGCGCTGCCAAAAGCGACACCAGATTGATTACTTTGATCATCGGGTTTAATGCCGGGCCAGAGGTATCCTTTAAGGGGTCGCCGACCGTATCTCCGACTACCGACGCTCTATGTGCCTCGGAACCTTTCCCTCCATACAACCCGTCTTCTATCGTTTTCTTAGCATTATCCCAGGCGCCTCCTGCTGTGGACATAAATACCGCTAAAAGCTGGCCGGCAAGGATTACGCCGGCAAGGAATCCGCCTAAAGCCTCAACTCCAAGAAGCATACCCATTAAGAGCGGGCTGACTACTGCAATTAATGCCAGGCCAATCAACTCTTTCTGCGCTGAAACTGTGCAGATATCCACTGCTTTTTTATAGTCAGGCTTGACCTTACCCTCCATTAACCCCGGGATGTGAAACTGACGCCGCACTTCTTCCACAATTAAAGAAGCGGCTTTTGTCACTGCATTAATAGTCAAAGCTGAGAATAAACAAGGAATTGCTCCGCCGATAAGCAGCCCTACAAAAACTATCGGCTCGGAAACGCGTATGCCTGTAACAAGAAGGCGTAGATTTTCAGCTATGCCCATTTGCATCTGTACTTTGGTTACATCAGTAAGGAATGAACCGAACAGGGATACCGCGGCAATTACCGCAGAGCCGATTGCCACTCCCTTGGTGATAGCTTTAGTAGTATTACCTACCGCATCAAGGTCAGCCATAATCTGGCGCGATTCCTTATCCATATGTGTCATCTCGCCTATGCCGTTGGCATTATCAACAATAGGCCCGAAAGAATCCATAGCCACGTTGTTGCCGGTAAGAGTAAGCATCCCGATACCGGTCATAGCCACACCATAGAGGACAAATATTACCGGTTGTCCCCAATAGATCAGAACTGCCGCCAGGATCGTAAAAGCAATAACTATAAACTGCCAGGCGGAAGACTCAAAACCTATTGAGAGCCCGCGTAAAATCAAAGTAGCTGAACCTGTCTTGGAAGACGCGGCGATCTCCTTCACCGGAGCGTGAGCGGTATGGGTAAAGTATTTTGTTATTTCATCGATAACAATAGCCAGCAAAATACCTACAGCCACCGAGAAAAAAGCCCTCCACTCATTCATATAATAATGAGCCAAAAACATAAATGCCACCAGGGAAATCGCGGCCGAAGCATAGAAGCCGCGGTTAATACTGCCGAGAGCATCCCCTCTTTTTTCTCCCTTCTTACCTTTAACTAAATAGGTGCCGACAATCGAAGAAAGGACGCCGATGCCGCGCACAAGTAAAGGAAAAATAATCCATTTTATCTCTCCGGTGATGCCAATCAACGCCACGCCTAATATCAATCCGGAGACAATGGTAACTTCATATGATTCAAAAATATCAGCGGCCATACCCGCGCAGTCGCCGACGTTATCTCCCACCAGATCCGCGATTACCGCGGCATTCCTGGGGTCATCCTCGGGAATATTTTTTTCTACTTTTCCCACCAAATCAGCCCCGACATCAGCTGCCTTGGTATAGATGCCGCCGCCCACGCGCATAAATAAAGCCAGGAGCGTGCCGCCAAAACCAAAACCTAAAAGGACATCCGGTGAAGCCAGGCCGAAGATAATAAAAATAACCGAGCCTCCTAAAAGGCCTAAACCATCGGTAAGCATACCGGTAATAGTTCCGGTGCGGTAAGCAATCTTCAAGGCCTCGGAAAAACTTCTTCTTGAAGCTGACGCCACGCGGACGTTGCCTTCAACCGCCATACGCATCCCGAACTGCCCGACCATTAATGAAAAAGTCGCGCCCATGATAAATGCTGCGGCGCGGCCTATCCCGACAATCAGCCTGACCATATCCGGGCTGTATTTTGCGAAACGCTGCAATGCCTCTTCGCTGGGAGGTATGACATAAACCGAAAAAAACAAAACACCCGTAAGAATGAAAATTAAGGGTAGTATAGTCTTTAATTGGCGGCCCAGATAAGCATCCGCTCCTGTACGGATAGCAGTCCAGACTTCCTGCATCTGGGGCGTGCCTTTATCCTGGCGCAGGATTTGGGCCCTCAACAAAAGAGCATATCCTAAGCCTAAGAAAGCGATGACCAGAACCCCCCAAATTGAAATTAACTCAAACATTGTTGCCTGCAAAGAAAACATTTTTACTTCTCTCCTTTCTACTATTCGGTTGTTGCCGCGATATTAAGGTTTTTGATACCTAATTCACTCAAGATATCTAAGACCCCCACGATATTTTTAAACTGTACCAACCTGTCCGACCGTAAAATAACGCTTAACCCCGGATTATCCTCATGTATCAGGGCAATTTTCTCTCTGAGTTCTTTCCTAGTGACAAGTTTCTCTTCAAGATAAATCAAACCCTCATTGCTTATAGTAATACCTGCCTGTATTTGCCTGCCGGCTTCAACCGGGACGCCGCTTTTTGCCTGAGGAAGCTTGACTTTAATCATAGACTGGGTGATTAAAGGCGTAGTTATCATAAATATTACCAGTAGAACCAGGATGACATCGGTAAACGGGGTAATATTTATTTCTGCGACTAATTTTTGCTTACGGGATTTAATATTCATTTCTGCTTAATGGTCAAAAGGTCCATTGTTTCCGACGCGCAAAGTTCCATATCGGTAATAAAACTGTCTACTCTTTTCACGAAATAATTGTAGGCAATAACTGCCGGCACAGCCACGCAAAGCCCCATGGCCGTACAGACCAAAGCTTCAGATATGCCGCTGATGACCACGCTTATTCCGCCTGAACCGCTGGCTGCGATATCGCGAAAAGCCCTGATTATGCCCAAAACTGTCCCAAAAAGCCCGATATAAACAGCGGTGCTGCCGATGGTGCCGACGATGCTGGTAAACCGCTCTAACCTGGTTGTTTCTATGGTTACCTCTCTCTCCATTGTATTGGATATTACCACTTCGCTGTGGCCGTGAAGATTAAGGCCCGAATGGACCACGCTGGAAAAGGGCGTATCGTTATCCTTGCATATTTCCAAGGCCCTCTTCAGGTTGCCATTTCTTAATTCCGCGCTTACCTGCCTCATAAATTCTTCTCTTTTGATCCGGGACCTGCGCCGGTAATAAGCGCACCTCTCGATGATAATAGCAAGCGAGAGCACCGAAACAGTCAGAAGTATATACATAGTGAAACCGCCAAACTGAACTAATTGCCAAAGAGTCATCTAAAACCCCTCCTTCTTTACCGCCAAAATATTCTTATGGATTAATTTAGAATTATAGTGACGTTGTTTTTTAAGATCTCCAGGAATCCTTTGCTTTTGTGGTAAAAAATCTTTCTTTCCCCGGATTCCTCCTGCAGGATTATTTTTCCGCTGGCCAGGTTTGCCGCCAGGGGAGCGTGATTGGCTAATATACCTAAATAACCCAAGGCGGCAGGAACTACCGCCGATATAACTTTTCCTTCGTATTCGATTTTATCGGGACTAATAATAATGAGGTTGAACGGTTTAGGCATAAATTAAATTTTCGCGTTTTGCCTTTTTATACTTTCGGCTTTTTCAATTACTTCTTCGATGGTGCCAACCATGAAAAAAGCCTGCTCCGGTAAATCATCGAGCTTGCCGTCTAGTATCATCCTGAATCCTTTTATAGTATCTTCCAACTTGACGTACTTACCTTTTACGCCGGTAAACGCCTCAGCCACAAAAAACGGCTGGGAGAAAAACCTTTGTATCTTTCTTGCCCGGGCCACAATCAGCTTATCATCATCAGAAAGTTCATCTATGCCTAAAATAGCTATGATATCCCGTAATTCTTTATAGCGCTGCAGGATTTTCTGCACGCCTATAGTCACTGCATAATGCCCTTCGCCTACTATTTTCGGGTCCAGGATTTTTGAAGTAGAATCAAGCGGGTCAGCAGCAGGATAAATCCCTAATTCTGAAATCTGCCGCGATAAAACCACTTTGGCGTCCAGATGAGCAAATATATTGACTATAGCCGGATCGGTTAAGTCATCCGCCGGGACATAAATCGCCTGGACAGAAGTGATTGAACCGCTCCTGGTAGAAGCAATTCTATCCTCAAGCAAGGCTATCTCCGTAGCTAAATTCGGCTGGTAACCTACTGCGGAAGGAATACGGCCTAACAGCGTAGAAACCTCAGAACCGGCCTGCACATATCTATAAACATTATCAATAAATAGAAGTACGTCTTTTCTCTCTTTGTCGCGGAAATATTCCGCCATGGTCAACGCTGCCAATCCCACCCGCAGCCTTGCACCCGGCGGCTCATTCATCTGCCCGAATACCAGCATTGTCTTATCCACAACCCCCGAGGCGTTTAACTCGCCCCAAAGCTCATTACCTTCTCTGGTACGCTCGCCTATACCGGCAAAGGCGGAAACCCCTCCCATCTCCTGAGCGATATTGCGTATAAGCTCCATAACGATTACTGTCTTGCCTACGCCCGCTCCGCCAAACAACCCGATCTTTCCGCCCTTCGGGAATGGAGCTAACAAGTCGATGACCTTTAGGCCTGTTTCCAGCATATTGGAAGTAGGTAACTGATCGATAAAAGATGGAGAATCTTTATGAATAGAATCTCTGGTTTCCGGATGCGGCAAAGGTCCTTTTCCGTCTATAGTCTCGCCTAAAACATTAAATATCCTGCCCAATGTTTGCTCACCTACCGGCACAGTAATCGGACCGCCTGAATCATCGGCTTTCATGCCGCGACTCAGCCCGTCCGTAGAACCCAGGGCAATGCAACGCACAGTATTATTGCCGATAATCTGAGCCACTTCTAAGGTCAGGTCAATACCATTCTTAGGATCGGTTATCCTTAAAGCATTTAGCAGCCTGGGAACTTCTTTTTCCGGAAACCTGATATCCGCTGTCGGCCCGATAACCTGTATGACTTCTCCGCTTGCCATATTTTTAACCTATCTTAATACTTCTGCCGAAGATATAATCTCCAGTAATTCCTTGGTAATGTTATACTGCCTTAATTTATTCCTGGATAAAACCAGGTCATCCAGCAGTTCATCGGCATTCCTGGTTGCTTCGCCCATCGCTACCATTCTGGCCGCCTGCTCAGAAGCAAATGAATTTAAAATCGCTGATTTCATTTTATATGATAGATACGCCGGTATAAGTTCATCCAGGATGCTCTTAACATCAGGCTCAAACAGGTAACCCGTGCTGTCTTCATCCGCGGGCATTGTTATATTTAATATTTTCTCTATAACCGGTTTATGCCTCACCGGCGAAATAAAAGAAGTGTAAGCGATATAAACCTCATCCGCCTGCCCGGAGACGTAGGCATCCATCAGGGTATTTAAAATTTTATCGCACAGCTCATCCGAATAATGCCCGTTTAATTCCACAAACTTCTCCCTGATACTGACCTCTTTTTTTCTAAAATGATTTAAGGCTTTTTTACCTACGCTGATCAATAAAATATTATCCTGCCCTCTTTGATTCATAAAGGCGTCGGCTAAACGTAAGAGATTGTTATTATACATCCCGCATAACCCGGCGTCGGAAGCAATCACGCAAAAGGCCGTCTTTTTCTTCTCCTGGCGTTCCTCAATCAGGGGGTGAACCGCAGAGACCTGGCAAGGCATTAATTTTTTTAATAATTTTTCTATGCTCAAAAAATATACGCTTTGAGCAGGAAGCCTGTTTTCCAATGGCCTTAACTTAGCCGCGGAGATCATCTCCATGGCGTGAGTGACTTTCTGGGTGTTACCGACGCTGCGTATCCTGTTTTTTATCTGCTTAAGAGATTCTGCCATTATTTAGTAAAATACTCCTTGAATTCCCTGATAGCTTTATCCAGTAACGGTATTAAATCGTCGTCCAGGAGGCGCTTTTTAGCTATATCTTCCTCTATGCCGGGATGGTTCTTCTCCATGAAAACGTAAAATTCACTCTCAAATTTCTTTATCAGCGCACCGGGTAGATCATCCAGGAAACCATTAATCCCGGCGTAAATAATCATTACTTCTTTTGCCAACGGCAGAGGATCATATTCCTCCTGCTTTAATACTTCGACCATTTTTCCGCCGCGGTTCAATTGAGCCTGGGTGGTCTTATCCACTTCGGCTCCGAACTGGGTAAAAGTCAACAACTCGCGGTACTGCGCCAAATCCAGACGCAGCTTGCCGGCTACCTGGCGCATGGCCTTTGCCTGGGCTTTTCCGCCCACGCGCGACACCGAAAGCCCCACGTTTACCGCCGGGCGCACCCCCGCGTAGAAAAGGTCGTTCTCCAGATAGATCTGCCCGTCCGTAATCGAGATGACATTTGTGGGGATATAACTAGTGATGTCTCCTGCCTGAGTTTCAATTATAGGGATCGCGGTCAGGGAACCCGCGCCTAATTTATCATTTAATTTTGCCGCCCGCTCCAATAGCCGCGCGTGCAGATAAAATATATCCCCCGGGTATGCTTCTCTTCCCGGCGGCCGCCTCAATAAAAGCGAAAGCTGCCGGTATGCCTGGGCGTGCTTGGACAAATCATCATATATTACCAATGCATGCCTGCCGGAATATAAGAATTCTTCGGCAATGGCGCAACCGCTGTAAGGCGCTAAATACTGTTGTGATGCGGAAGCGCTGGAAGGAGCGCTGACGATAACGGTATAATCCATCGCCCCGTATTTCTCTAAAGTCTCGGCTACCGCCACTACACTGGCTAATTTCTGGCCGATGGCCACATATACACAATAGACACCTTTACCTTTCTGATTGATTATGGTATCAATTGTCAAGGCAGTCTTTCCGGTCTGCCTGTCTCCTATGATTAATTCGCGCTGGCCGCGGCCGATAGGAATCATGGCATCTATTGCTTTAATGCCGGTCTCCAACGATTCCTTGACCGGCTGACGGTCAACCACATTTGGCGAATGGGTAGCCAGCGGCCTATACCTATCCGTGGCTATCGGGCCCTTACCATCAACAGGGATACCCAGGGCATCAACTACTCTGCCGATAAGCGCGTCCCCCACCGGAACCTGGGCGATCTCTCCGGTCCTCTTTACAATATCCCCCTCTTTGATGTTACGGTCAGGATTATCCTGCCCGAAAATTACCACCCCCACGCTATCCTCTTCCAAATTTAAAACCATGCCTCTGACATTACCGGGGAATTCCACCAACTCAGACATCATCACGTCATCCAACCCATAGATACGGGCAATGGCATCGCCTACCTGAATAACCGTGCCTACGGATTCAGACTTCAGGCGGGTCTTATATTTTTCCAATTCTTTCTTAATTACCGAGGTTATCTCTTCCGGTTTCAAATCCATATTAGGACACCCTGACTGTCATTAATTTCTCTTTTAAATCATCAAGCTGCTTCTTTAGCGAGCCATCGATTACGGTATTTCCGATAGTTACCTGTAT
>CAYPRG010000003.1:0-67383 GCA_964413025.1 uncultured Planctomycetales bacterium | reverse complement strand
CGGTAAACTTTGTGCCTTGGCCTCCTTTATTGTCCAGGATGGAGGAGATAAAAGAAGGCATAGAGAAAACCGACTGCCAACTTACCCTGCAGCCTTTTATCGGCCAATTTGAAGGCAGGTCATATCCCCACGGTTACACGGAGAAAGAAAGAGAGTACTTTGGTATCTTTAATGATGATTGCAACCTTAAGACCCTGGATTTCAAAACTACTAAAGCCTCGGACTCCACCAAGGGTAAGCTTTGCCGGATGGGGCAAAATTATTGTTATATCCATCCTGATGGCAGCGTATCCAGGTGCTGCCGCGACCATAGCATCTCGCTTGGTAATATTATTGACGATACTTTCAGGTTATGGGAAGAGCCGTCTGAGTGCCGGGCGGATAATTGTAACTGCTGGAGATGTATGCTCGCGGGTAATGAAAGCTCCTGGCTGAAGAATTGGGGCAGGGCTGAGATATCCGAATTAGCCATAAGTAAACATGATAAGGCTGCCTTTAAAATAGCCTTGATTCAGGCGCCGGCTTGGGGCATATATGAGCCTCCGGTAGCCTTGGCGCAGCTTTCCAGCTGTTTGAAGAAAGCCGAGTACGATGTTTCGGTTTTCGACCTCAACATCGAGTTTTATAACAGGCGCAAGGATGAATACAATACTGCCTGGGCGATAGAACAGAGCGCTTTTTGGGCAAATAGGGATAATGTCAGAAAATTTTTTAATGATAATCCTGAATTAATAGAAGAGTACGTAAATAAGATCGTTGAACTAAACCCGGGTTTGATCGGTTTTTCGGCAAATGTTTGCTCTTTGCCCGCGACCGTAGGATTGGCAGAGAGGATCAAGCAGAAGCTGCCCCAGGTAAAGATCTCTCTTGGCGGAGCGATGTTCTTCGTGCCCTGCGATATCGAAGGCATATTTGAGAATGATTGTGTAGATATTATCGTTGAGGCAGAGGCTGAAGAAACATTTCTTGAGTTGTCCGGATTGATAAGAGAGGGAAAAGACCTTTCTTGCTGCAGGGGCATATATTTTAAGAAAGACGGCAAGATAACTAAGGCCGAAGCCAGGCCGCTAATGAAAAACCTGGACGTTTTACCGTTTTTAGATTTAACCAGTTTTCCTCTGGATCGTTATGACCCGCCCGGCCATCTTGGCAGGCATATTTCGCTTATGACCAGCAGGGGATGTATTTTTAATTGCGCTTATTGCGGCCCTAAGGCCTATTGGAAGGGTTTTCGTTTTATGAGCGGCAGAAGGATATATGATGAAGTAAAATATCATATTCAAAATCATCCTGATATAGAGCACATTGAATTTTTGGACCTGGAATTAAACGGGAATATCAAGGCCTTGACCGAATTTTGCGATTTAATGATCGAACATCCGCCCAAGCCGGGCATCCACTGGCATGCGAATATCGTGATCAGGCCGGAAATGGACCGGGAGCTGTTGTCGAAAATGAAACAAGCCGGCTGCCAGCATGTTTCGGTGGGTATTGAGACCGGCTCGCAGCGGGTTTTAGATCTAATGCACAAGAAATACAAGATAGAAGACGCGGATAGAGTGCTTAAATATACGCGGGAAGCAGGGATCCATGTGACCACGAATTTTATGTTTGGGTTCCCCCAGGAGACGGAAGTTGATTTTGATTTGACCCTTGAATTTTTAAGGCGTAATGCTTCGGTCATCGGCACTGTATATCCCAGCAGGTCATTTTTTACCATAGAGCCTCACAGTTATATTGATTCGCATATGGTTGAATTCGGCATAGTACCTAATGACCATAATAATCTTTACTGGGAATCCAATGACGGTAAGAATAATTATCCCGAACGCCTGAAGCGCTGCGAAGAATTTTCCAGGCTGGCCTTGGAATTAGGTGTCCCGATAGGGTTAGGTTTACAGACATCATTGGAGCAAGACCGCTACTTTAGCCTTGCTTTCTATTATGAGTCTAAAAAAGATTTCAAAAAGGCCAGGGATTGCTTTGAAGAATACCTGAAGTTTGACCCCAAGAATATAGTGATAAATAAAAAGCTGAAAGAGCTTTCCGGGGCTGAGGCCGAAACTCCGGTTTTGCCCGGCCATAATGGGCAGGTTTCTTTTAACTGGGATATAACTCCGGTATGCAACTATCGCTGCCCTTATTGCTGGTTTTATGGCAAGTGGGTAGAAATGAAAAAGCAAAACTTAAACATACCGGTAAGCGAGTTGGAAGACTTCTGGATGGGTATGCATAAAAGGTATGGGCAGATAAAAATTGCGATCACCGGAGGGGAGCCGTTCTTGTATCCCGGCTTCATTGATTTAATCAGCGCGCTGGCAAAACAGCATAAAATAGAGGTTGTCACTAATCTTTCCTGGGCAGTAAAAACACTGGCGGAGCGTATCAATTCCAGTAACATAAAAATCCATCCGTCTTTTCATCCGCTTTTTGCTGATTTCGCAGAGTTTACAGATAAACTCATTTTATTAAAGGAGCGGGGGTTGGCCCAGAATCCTTCTTATGTTGCCTGGCCGCCTCAGGTCGCAGCTATAAAATATTATGCCGATAAATTTAAAAAATGCGGGGTTGAGATGTTCGTCCAGCCATTTTTTGGGGAGTACAAAGGCGTGAAATATCCCGAAGGGTATACTGATGAAGAGAGGAAGATGATAATGCCTTACCTTGGCCAGCGGGGAGGAAAACCATTCCAGACCGAAGCAATCCGCACTAAGGGAAAACTTTGTTATGCCGGATGTTCTTACGGGGTAATCCATTCTGACGGCGAAGTTTTAAGGTGCGGAGGGATGCATTCCCAGGACGCTAAAGTAGGCAATATCCTTGACAAAAATTTCAATTTGCTTAAAGAAGCCCGTCCTTGCACTTCAGAAATATGCCCCTGTAATGAATGGGCGGTCTTATTAAAGAAGGAAGAATAAGGAGGAAAATTCAGAATGAGGAAGCTGCTGGGAAAAATAGGCAAAATTTTTATAGAGCTTAATCAGAGCTGTGAGGATGATATACGCCAGTCGGTTTTAATAGTCGATGGCAACCTTATCCTTCCGAATAACTTTGCCCTGATTATCAAGGGGGTAAAGAAGAAATTCGTCAACGCGAAAATCGTGGTATTGACCTTTAAAGATAAGGCAGAATTCATCAGGGATAACTTTCCTGATGTGGTGACAATTATCCCTGAAGATAACCTTAGGCCTGAAAAATATCAATTAGCGGCCAAGCTGTTTCATTTATTGCGAATCAGGTTTGATTATATAGTTTTATCATCGCTGGATATTTCATTGGTTTTGGTGGTTTCTTTGTTTGCCAGGTGCCCTATATACCTGCACAACAGGTGGATGGAATGGCACAGGATTAAAAAAACTACCCTAAGCGACCTTTTCCGTAAGCCGAATAAAGCCGATAGCAACAGGCGCAGGATGGACCGCGGGATAAAGGATATACTTAAATCATTAGGGAGGATTTTCGTCATTGTTGATGACTTTAAAGAAGAGGATATAAAATGCCGTATCTTAATCGAAGACAACGGCTATACCGATGTAGGCCATGTGTTGACCGCGGTCAGGCGGGCCCAGGAATTATTCATAAACCCTGATATATCCATATTGACCTTTGCCAGGCGTAAGCAGGATTTTACATATAATTTTCCCGGTAAAAAACTGATCATAGTTGGGGGAAATGCGCATAGATATAGCCTGGCTGCGCGGATGCTTAAAATGTGCAGGCAGAAAACGGATTATATTATTCTTTCTGCCCTGGACATTTCTCCGCTAATAGTTTCTTGCCTGTTTTTTGAGGCGAGGACTCTATTGTATAACAGGTGGCACCAGTGGTTTGGTTTACGTTTCCGTAATCTGTTCGGGTATTTGAAATGGGTCTTTGTTATTTTGGTGATGGTCCCTGTGTATTTATATCTGCTGGTTATGTCCGGCATCATATTAGCCAGGACTTCGCTTAGGGTAAGATTATCAACGCAGGACAAATTGTAAAAAAATGAAACCAGACATAAGAGATTTTAATGTACGACAGTTCAGCTCGGATAAGATCCTAAAACATTTAGACAGGGTTGATGAGTGGTTAAAGGGAGGGAATCCTTTTCCTGTTACCGTAGAGTTGGATATGACCAACCGGTGTAACCACAGGTGCCCTCAGTGCGTAGTAAATTATTTCAGGGTCGCGGATAATAGCTCGCTTTCAAAAGCTTTAGCAAGGAATATTATTCTGCAGTTGGCAAAAACTAAGGTCAGGGGGCTTATATTTACCGGAGGAGGAGAGCCGCTTTGTAATCCCTATACTTTAGAGGCAATTAAATTAGCCAGGGCCAAAGGGTTGGATTTGGGTTTTATTACAAATGCTTCGTTGTTAAACGAAGAGTCGGCAAAGGTTATAGTAAAAAATTGCACCTGGGCCAGGGTTTCTTTGGATGCTGCCTCTCCGGAAGTATTCAGTGTTACTCATGGCTTAGGCGGTAATGAATTTGCAAAAACAACTGACAGGATTAGCTTATTGGTCCGTACCAAGAAGAAGCTAAAAACCAACTGTGTCATAGGGGTGGGGTTTTTGACATGCGATAGCAGCGTATCGGATATGGCAGGGGCGGCGCGGTTAACAAAAAAACTGGGAGTGGATTACCTGCAGTTCAGGCCGATGCAGATCCATAACGGCGGAAAATTCGGGTATCACTGGACTGACGTCCAAAAAGAAATAGGGGAGTGCCTTAAATATTCGGGTAAAGGGTTTGAAGTGTTGTATTCCAAGCATAAATATGAGATGTCCCATGACCCCAGATACGGCAGAAATTACGGCAAGTGTTACGGCCATCAATTCGCTACCGTAATATCCGCTGCCGCGAAAATGTATATATGCTGCCATACCCGCGGCTATGAGAAATACTGCATCGGAGATTTGCGCAAGAAGACTTTTAAAGAAATCTGGAATTCCAGGAAACGTAAAGCAGTGATAGAGAAGATAGATTTTCGCGATTGCATTCCTTTATGCAGGGATAATACTTTTAATCAAATCCTCTGGAATATAAGTCAGCCCAGGGAGCACGTAAATTTTTTATAAGCATCTATGAAAACTTTCTGGAATTGGGATATTCATTATGCCTGCAATTACCGGTGTTCCTATTGCTTCCTTGCGGGTAAATGGGATGCCGCGGCTGAAGCTAACCGTTATCCTGGCACAAAAAAATGGGTAGAGGCATGGGGGAGGATTTATGATAAATACGGCGCATGCCATATCCATTTATCCGGAGGGGAACCTTCTGCGTACCCTGATTTTTTTGAGCTTTTGGGATACCTGAATGAAAAATTTACTTTACAGGTTTCAACTAACCTTACTTTTGATGTGGCCGGCTTTGTCAAAAAATTTGACCCGGAAAGAATAAAACTGGACGCGAGTTTTCATCCTGAATTCGCTGATTTTAATAGGTTCTCATCAGATATTTCATGCTTAAAAAACAGTAACTTTACGGTTTCTGTTTCATTCGTGGCTTATCCTCCGCATTTAGAAAGAGTTGAGGGCCTTAAAAAATATTTTTCTGAAAACGGTGTCCGTTTTATTGTCCAGCCGTTTAGAGGGGAATACAAGGGGAGGAAGTACCCTGACGGGTATACCGAAGATGAGAAAAGCCTCTTGAGGCGTTGTGGCGAAGATATTCTTTCCTCTAAGGATATGGTCGCCTATCATTTAGATGAGAAACAGAAAGAGCAGAAACTTTGCCATATGGGACAGGCGTATGGAAAGATTTACGCCAGCGGGGATGTGCATAGGTGCTGTTCTACGGGAGCAAGTAAAATAGGTAACCTCCTGGATGACACGGATTTCTTCTTATTAGAAAAACCGGAGATCTGCGAGGTTGATGATTGTATTTGTTGGAGAAGGATGGTTGTAGGCGAGGAAAGTAAATGGACGCCTCATTGGCAGCAATAAAATGCGGAAAAGAGATATAAAATTTGATTGCAGGTATATTGACGGTAGTAAACCATGTAAATTTAAGGTTGTTTGTCGCGGTTGCAAATTTTACAGCCCTATGAAAGAAAGGATCTTGATTATTAAGCTGGCTTCTAGCGGAGATGTATTGCGCACTGCCGCGTTACTTCCTGCGCTTAGAAAAAAATACCCCGGAAGCCAGATAAGCTGGCTGGTCAAAGATCCCGGGCAGGAGCTTTTGGATTCAAGCCCTTATATAGACCGTATCCTTACCTTTAGCTTAGAACCGGTCCTGTCGCTGTTAGCGGAAAAATTTGATTTAGTCATTTCCCTGGATAAGGCGCCTGAGGCGGTTGCTCTTGCTACTCTGGTTAAGGCAAGAAAAAAATACGGCTTTGGCATGGACGAGAACGGGAAAGTCTACCCTTTTAATAAAGAGGCGGAATATTCATTTATATTGGGATTAGATGATGACTTAAAATTTTACAAGAATAAGAAAACCTATCAAGAGATGATATTTGAGATTGCCAAGCTTAAATATAGCGGCGAGCGTTATGAATTAAGGCTGGGCAAAAAAGAATTGGATTTCGCGGAAAAGTTTTTCAAGGGCAATAGATTAAAAGAGGGAGATGTTATTATCGGATTAAATACCGGCTCGGGAAAAGTTTTTGCTAATAAAAACCTGCGGCCTCAAAAGACAGTTAAATTAATTAAGTTATTGGCGAAGGGGATTAAGGCAAAGATATTGTTGTTGGGAGGTCCGCTTGAAAAAGAAATGAATGCCTATATATTGAAAAATGCCGGCCCTGGAGTAATAAACGCTGGCTGCGGAAATAGCCTCAAAGAATTTTCGGCGTTGATCAATCGTTGTTCGCTGGTTATTACCGCTGATACTTTGGGCCTGCATATAGCTGTTGCTCTCAAGAAACCGGTTGTAACTCTATTCGGGCCGACTTCTCATCAGGAGATCGAACTTTATAACCGGGGTAAGAAAATAATTTCCGGCCTAAGTTGCGCGCCTTGTTATAAAAACAAATGCGGCAAGACTGTGACCTGCATGGATAAGGTGAGCCTTAAAGGAATAGCGGGCGCAGCCAAAGATTTAATCGCGGATAGGGTGAAGAGATGAATAACATAGATATTTCGGTTGTGGTGCCGGTCAAGAATGGGCAGAAGTACCTGGATTTGTTGCTTCAGGCGGTTTTTTCTCAAGAGATCAATGCTAGATTTGAAGTGATTATGGTTGATTCCGGTTCCACGGATAATACTTTAGATATTATCAAGCGGTATCCTGTATCGCTTTATGAAATAAAGGCGGCAGAATTTAACCATGGGTTGACCCGGAATTTGGCTATATCCAAGGCGCGGGGAGAATATATCGTGTTGATGACCCAGGACGCCGTCCCTTATGATAATCAATGGATGAAGAAATTGGTGGATAATTTCGCAAACGATGAACACCTGGCCGGAGTTTATTCAAGGCATCTCCCGCATAAAGACTCTTGCGCCTTGACCAGGATGATAGTGAAGAAGTTTTTTACTTCGGAAGCGGGGAGAAGGGAAAGCCGCATTACCGAGATTGAAGATTATAACAGGCTGAGCCCGCGGGAAAAGCATAGGTTTTGCAACTTTGATAATGTCTCGTCGTGTATAAGGAGAAGCATATGGCGGGATATTCCTTTTCCTGATACTGACTTTGCCGAGGATTTAGAATGGTCAAAAAAAATCTTAGAGTCAGGCTACGGGATCGTTTATGAGCCGGATTCGTTAGTTTATCATTCGCACGACTTTTCAATTTTAAGCTGGTATAGCCGGTATAAGGTGAATTCTAAAAAACTAAATACTCTTTTCAAGCATGAAAATACTCCAGGTCGTCCATAGCCTGCCCTTTTTAAGCCAGGCGGGGACTGAAATATATGCTTTTGATTCAGCCCTGGAACTATCTAAAAGGCACCAGGTTTACATTTTTTCCAGGTATTCTGATTTAAAACACGCGGATTACTTTGTCAGGAGAGAAGTCCTCTCGGGTATCCCCGTATATCTGATAAATAATACTTTTCGTGATTGCCGTTCATTTGAGATGTTTTATCAAAACGTGAATATAGATGAAAAGTTTGCCTCTCTGCTTGATGAAATCATGCCGGATGTGGTGCATATCCAGCATTTGGCATTCTTATCGATAGGGATAATTAAAAAAGCTAAAGAAAGGAATATTCCGGTAGTTTTTACTTTGCATGATTATTGGCTGGCCTGTCCGCAATGGCACCTGTTAAGGGCGGATCAAACCCCTTGTGAAAAAGCCGTACTTGGTTTATTCGGCCGTGAGTGTAACAGCTGCCTGCAGGATATGTCTAAAATTAATCCGGCTGCGTTGAAGGCATATTATTGGCTAAGAAAGTTTCTGCCTGGGCATTTATTGAGTTGTTTGAGGAAAGCATATTCCCGTTTTAATAACTCCGGCCATTTTGATGCTGTGGAGCAGTTAAAGAAAAGAGATGCTACGGTCAGGGTCGCTTTGGAGAATATTGATTTATTTATGGCCCCTTCTCAATATATAAAAAGCCAATTGATAAGATTCGGAGTCAACCCCGGGAAGATTATGCTGCATTACCTGGGTTTAAATATGCCTCAATCCAGGCAGTTACCGCAAGATAAAATATCGGAAAAAATCAGGTTTGCATTTATTGGAACGGTTATCCCAGCCAAGGGGCTGCATGTTTTAATCGAAGCCTTTAATGGGCTTAAATTTGATAATGCTGTTTTGAAAATATACGGTAAGTTGAAGGGTTATTCGGGTTTCGAAGGTTATTTACATTCCCTGAAGAATATATCAAAGAACATAAACATTGAATTTTTGGGGGAATTCAGCCATGAAGAGATAAGTGGGGTATTAAATTCCGTAGACGTGCTTGTTGTGCCTTCGATCTGGCAGGAAAACAGCCCGCTTATTATCCGTGAAGCTTTTGCGGCAGGAGTCCCGGTGGTCGCTTCCAGGATAGGGGGGATACCGGAGAATGTAATTGACGGCGAGAACGGGTTATTATTTCAGCCCGGTAATGCCCATGAATTACAGGATAAGTTGCAGTATATAATAAATAACCCTGATACTATTAGTGTATTTAAAAATAATCTGCCTCAAGTAAAAACTATACAGGAAGAGGCAGTTGAGCTGGAAGAAGCATTTTCATCATAAATTAATAATATGAATATAGCTTTAGTCATGGCCCCGAACTGGTCAAGAGTCAGGCCGCCTATTTCCCTGGCGCTCTTGGCAGCTAATCTAAGGAAATACAACAACAAGGTCTCTGTGTTGGATTTAAACAACCAGTTATATTTAAAATGTAAAGAGGATTACCGGGTGAAATGGGAGAAGGAAGAAGATATTTACTGGGTAGATAAAAACTTTGTAGATAAATTTTTCTTGGATAATAAAGAGTTGATTGACGGTTACGTGGATCAAATTTTGGAACAAGGTTCGAAGGTGATCGGTTTTTCTGTATATTTTACTAATCAGCTAGTAAGCCTAGAGATAGCCAGGCTGATAAAGGAAAAAGATAAGGATAGGATCATAGTTTTCGGCGGGCCTCAATGTATGCGCCAGGTAGGCGGAAC
The DNA here is from genome assembly GCA_964413025.1 of uncultured Planctomycetales bacterium. Classification (GTDB taxonomy): domain Bacteria; phylum Omnitrophota; class Gorgyraeia; order Gygaellales; family Profunditerraquicolaceae; genus CAYPRG01. The sequence continues at coordinate 57,843 of CAYPRG010000003.1, read as the reverse complement.
AGATATCATCAAGAACAGTTTTGTTGATGCTATTGTAGTCAATGAAGGCGACCAGACTATTGCAGAGATAGCCAGAATAATAGATGAGAAGGGGCATTTTGAATTTTGCCCCGGTGTTTTGTTTAAGAAAGACGGAGAATTATTCGACTGCGGCGATAGAGAACCGATTTCCGATATAGATTCTTTGCCTTTTGCGGATTTCAGCGATTTTAACCTCCAGGAATACGAACGGCCTCATGAATTGCCCATTCTTTCCAGCAGGGGCTGTGTATGGAGCTGCCTTTTTTGCACAGCCAGGTTTCCCTGGCAAAAATACCGTTCGCAGGGCGCAGAGAGGACGTTGGAAGAAATTAAATACCATCTGGGAAAATATCCGCAGGTGAAGCAGCTTACTTTTCATGATTGCCTGGTGAATGGCGATATAGCCAATCTGGACAGGCTTTGTCAGTTGATCGTAGATGAAAAAGGGAAAAATAATCTAAGGGATTTTATCTGGTGGGCGCAGGGGATCATTAGGCCTGAAATGTCCGTAGAGCTGTTGCGAAAGATGAAATCTTCGGGTTGCGATTGGATGACTTACGGCGTAGAGTCCGGGTCTGAAAAAGTAACCAGCCTTATGGGTAAGAAATACAGCCCTGATATTTCCAGCGAAGTTGTTAAAAATACACACGAAGCAGGCATATACCTTACGGCTATATTTATGTTTGGCTTTCCCGGAGAAACCAAAGAAGACTTTGAGTGTACCTTGAAGTTTTTAGAGCGGAACAGGGACTATTTTGACGGGGTAATCCCCGCTGATGGCCTATGCGTCATTGAAAGGCACTCGCTTCTATATAAGAACGCAGAGCGTTTCGGGCTTTATTTAAATCCGCACCCGTTTTTTTGGCAGAACCGGGATGGGGATAACAATTATCTGGAGCGCTTCCGTAGGTTTGAAGAGTTTTGCGGCAAGGCGGAAGAACTAAAAATCAACCTCTCCGGGAGTTTTGATAAGAATAGAAAACATAAAACAGAGATCATTAAAGAATATGAAGATTATAATAAGGGCATAAACCTTAATATCTGCGGGGGCCTGATAGAGAAAGATAAAGTTGAAAAGATTAATTTCATATGGGAGCTCCACGGGGAATGTATGTTTGATTGCGCCTATTGCAAAGATAAGCAGGCAGGGGTAAGCCCGGTGTATCTTAGCTCCGAAAAGTGGAGTAGTGTTTGGAAGGATATATATGATGATTATGGCTCTGCGCAGATTACCATAAAAGGAGGAGAGCCTTATTTATATCCAGATTTTTTTGAGTTGGCAAAAAGATTAACTGCTTGGCATAGCTTGAAAATACATACAAATCTTCCCCGGGAATTTCTGGTTGAAAAGCTTGATATTGACCCCGGAAAGGTTGTTTTTTGTTTAAACTTCCATTCCCGGTATATGGACCAGGAAGATTTTTTAGAAAAGGCAGGGTTATTAAAAAAAATGGGATACCAAGCTGAGATACATTGCTTGGCGCATCCTATCCAGGTGGAGCAAATTCCAGAAATAGATAAGAATTTCAAGGAAAGAGGCTTTAGCCTCATCATAAATGGTTTTTGGGGCGAATATGAGAATAAGAATTATCCGGGGCAGTATACGCGGAGAGAGCTCGAAATATTAATACCGTATTTAGGCGATGCTTACAGGATATCCTATAACTTAAAGGGAGAGAGCCCAAAAGGAAAACTATGTAATTCCGGCTACCGACGGTGCATGGTAGGAGGGGATGGCGCGGTAACCAGGTGTAAATTTTCACCGGAGAATAGATTAGGCAATATCCTGGATGGGAGCCTGAAGTTATTTGACGGGCCCGTACCGTGCGATAAGGAATTTTGCCCATATAATGAATTTGATAGCGTAACTAAATAAAAGACGATGCGAAATAAGGCCGGTATATTTTTTGCAATTGTTTTCATGTTCTTGTTAAGCGTAAGCATATGTCCTGCTGATGAGGCTTCATTTGCGCAGATAAAGAAAAATAATTTTGTAATAAATGGCGATAATTTTAAATTTATCGGGGCAAATGCCGTTAATCTGGTTTTTTATGATGATTGGGGGCTGGATGCGGAAAAAGCTATCCGCGAGGCGAAGGAAAATAATATTTCCGTGCTTCGCCTTTATTTAGATTGGGGTTGGGGAAAAATTGAAGATTACGATGCAATTTTAGAGCTTGCTTCCAAATATGGAGTGCGTATTATTTTAGTTTTAACCGACTGTTGCTGCAGTTGTGACAGCAAAAGCCAGGAAGATTATTTTAAAAACCATGCCCCGTTTTGTAATGTTAATGACAGGCAGGCCGTAGCTGCTTTTAAAAACAGGGTGAAGGCGGTCCTGGAATGGGAGAATCATTTAACCGGGAAGTTCTACAAAGACGACCCGGTAATTTTTGCCTGGGAGATCGCCAATGAGCTGGAATATTGGCATTTTTCCGCCTCTGAAGTAAAAAATTGGATAAAGGAGTTGGCCGGCTACATTAAGTCAATCGACCCCAGCCATCTTGTCAGTATAGGCATAAGTACGGATAACCCGAAATTTGATAAAGGTGAAGAGCTATACGGCTTGTTTAATATTCCTGAATTAGATTTTTATTCATTGCATTTTTATCCCTCAAGCAGCGTGTCAAGCGACGGCAGGTTAGCATTTAAAAGCGATTACGCACGGCAGGTTAAATTCCGGATAAAAAAATTCATTTCTATGGGGAAACCGGTAGTAATGGGGGAATTCGGCTTGAGTAGTTCTTCCGTGATAAACAATGATTTCAGGTCTAAGCAGCCGGAATTCTATAACTCGGTGTTTAAAAAAATAATGGACGCTTCTTTTTCATCCGGGGCGTCAGGTGTAATGTTTTGGGGATGGGGGGTCCCGGAAGAGAAAAGGGTTCCTATGTGGTGGAGTAATGAAAGCCACAGCCAGGCAGATAATCGGTTTTGCGAATTTATAAAAGAATACAAAATTCCTTCAGTTAAATGATGAATATACTGCAGAATAAGAAATTAAGCCAGCCGGTTATGCTTATATTTTTGTTAGCCGTATCTTTTTTGTATTTTTGGTATGGCTGCCAATATTTTGATTTCCGGACTTACCATTTTGACGAAGGAATGTCGGTTTACGGAGCTACTCAGGTCTTGAATGGGGCTTTACCTTGCCGTGATTTCTGGACATACCACATGCCGGGGCGCTTCTATGTATTAGCGGCTATTTTCAAGATTTTTGGCATAAGCCTGAAAACAGCGGTATTATTTGCGGTATTTATCTTGTCCTTAACCAGCAGCGCAATATATCTTTTTGTTTCCAGAGTCAGCGCAAGAATTTTTGCAATATTCGCCTATCTACTTTCCATGGTGTTGTTTAAATCATATATGGTTTATAACCGTACCGCGCAATACGCTATTTTGTTTTATATTTTTTCCTTCTTTCCCCTGTTAAGCTATTTATCCAGCGGGAAGAGAAAGTGGTTGTTTATCGGTGGTTTATTTGCGGGGATGATAGGGCTATTTCGGATTGATTTTGAGTTTTTTTGCCTGACTTCTTTTTTTATAGTCGTTTTGTTAAAGAGGATAACCCAACTCCGGGAAGGGCCATATCGGGAAGGGCCATATAAGGAGATGCTGATTTCAATAATGAAGGACTGTTTTTATTTATTCGGCGGTTTTTTACTGGTATTTTTGCCTGTTTTTATATTTTTTATCCGCTTCGGCGGCTCCATGGAATTGCAAAGTTATATATTATCAGGAGTATGGCTTAAGAACCGTTTTCTTCCCTTTCCCGGCTTTAAAGCGGGCAGTTTCATTTTTTACCTGCCAGCTTTGGTTTTTTTAATTACAGTTTTTAAGCTGGTGTCTTTTGAAGCGGTAAATAAGGATAGAATCTTTTGGTTAAAAGTATTTTTGTTGTTATCTTTGTTTTTTTTATATGGTTATACCGTTAGCAGGCCGGATATGCCGCACCTTTTAGCAACAATGGTCCCGGCCATAATTTTATTTGTCCTGTTTTACGGAGATTTTATGAAATCTATTGGTAAATTTAAATATGGGGCTCTTTATAAAGGATTACTTTGGGGGGTTTCTTTTTCTGCCTGTTTTCTATTGATTTTCTTGAATCTAAAACATAATTTTATAAATTCAAGAGAGCAAGGGCAACATAGAAGAGAAGCTGGGCCGTTAGTTCCCCGGGCAGAAGGAATCTATGATTTTTCGGAATATGCGCAATCCCATATGGAAGCGGTTAGATACATCCGTGAAAGGACAGGCATGAACGAAAAGATCTTCGTCGGCAACCTGAGGCATGACAGGCTGGTGAATAATGATGTGATGTTTTATTTTTTAGCTGAACGCCAAAGCGCGACCAGGTATTTTGTTTTTGAGCCGGGGTTTACAAATACCAGAAGGATCCAGCAGGAGATAATCGGGGATTTATACAGAGAGAAGCCGCGGTATGTAGTGCTCTGGACAGCCTCAGAGGAGATAAATGAGCCGAACGAAAGCAGCAAGGCTAGCGGGGTAAAGGACCTGGACGAGTTTATCCGGAAGAATTACAAGATTGAAAGGGTGTTTACAGGCTACATAATTCTAAAACGTTTTTCTAGCAGGGGGAATACATGAACAAAGCAGTCATGTTATTTTCTGGCGGCATAGATTCTACTTATCTTGCGGTTAAATCGGCGCCGCTCTATGACGAGCTGATACTTAATACCTATAGAGTGCCGGGGATGATTAACGTGTTTTTCTCTAAGAGGGCGGCTAAGCAGGTAGCGGATCTATGCGGGAAAAAAGTTACCCATAATATTATTGATATCAGGAACTTCATATATTCAATAAAAGGAAACGCCGGTGCCTGTATACGCGATAATATCAAATATGATTTTTACTGTTCCTGGTGCCTGGGCTGCAGGTTAGCCATGCATTTGTATACGGTCGAGTTCTGCAAAAAGAACAATATCCCGGTTGTGTTAGAGGGCAGTAATTTTTATGACAGCGAGTCATTGGCGCAGAATGAAGATGTGATAAAAGCGATAAGAAAGATCTACGAAGAAGAGGGGTTGAATTTTAAAACGCCTTTTTATTACGAGGATAATACAATAATTTCTAAGAGTAAATTACTGTTTATAATGCGAAGGTTGAGGGCATACAAGGATTCTACCGGCGCCAGGGTAAAATACCTGAAAGATAACGGCATTAATCTAGGCCGCGGTTTTTTCAGCACATACAGAAGTACTCAACCGTCCTGCGTTACCAGTTTCTGTTTTAATGCGCCAAAAGCGCTCCTGGTAAATTTTCATAAAGAAAACCGGGAGGGTTATTTAAGATATATCGCGGATAAGGTGAGGTTATGGAGGTTGCGCAGTAAATGAAGAGCTTTTTTGCTACTATATCAAAATACCTGGCATTGGCCGGAGCTTTATTTTATAAAAAGCGTTTGCTTAATATTATTTTTATCCTGTATTCTTGTTTGACCCGGAAAAATAAAATTTTGGGATTGCCGTTTTTTCTTCAGGTCGAGCCGACTAACAGGTGTAATTTAAATTGCAGGCTGTGTTTGACCGGTTACGAAAAATTAAACCGTCCTAAGAGGGATATGGCTTTTGATGAGTTCGCTAAAATCATAGATCAGCTTGAAGGCAGCGTGTTCTATCTGGTCTTGTATAATTTAGGGGAGCCGCTTTTGAACAACCAGATTTATCAGATGATTAGCTACGCCAAAAAGAAGAGGATATTTGTCAGGCTTCACACTAACGGTGATTTTAAAGACAAGAAGCACATAGAGAGTATCATTAATTGCGGGGTGGACGAATTGACTGTTTCTTTAGATTGCGCGACTCCCCAGGCTTATCTCAAGCATAAAAAAAGCGATACTTTTGAAAATGTTATTGATAATATCGTTTCAATAATCAGGGAGAGGGGCAGGAGATACCGGCCGTTTATCAATGTCCAGCTGTTACTCACCCGTGATAATGAAAACGAAATCAGCCGGTTCAAATCGCTGGTGGGCCGGTTGAAAGCCGATAAGGGGTTGATAAAAAAAGTGAGGGTTGATTTTCCCGGGGTGCAGCCTGATGCCGCCTTCTTGCCTTTAGATACAAGGTACATCCGAAAGATTTATAAAGACGGCTACCGGAAAAAGAGATGTTTTCGCCCCTGGGTGTCTACGGTAGTGCTTTGCGATAATTCTGTCACCCCTTGTTGTTTTGATATGCAGGCCGAACATAAATTTGGGAGTATGGATAACTCTGATTTCAGGCAGATATGGGGGAGCCGTGGGTATGCTGAGTTCCGTCAACAGGCCCTGAGCGATATCAATAAGATACCGTTATGCAGGCAGTGCAGCGCTATTGATTTTTTTGATAACTTTTTATAATCGGATTACTATGAAACAAATAATAATTAATGCCGATGATTTTGGCCTAGGCAAAGGCATAAACAGGGGGATAATAAGGGCATATAAAGAAGGGGTTTTAAGCAGCGCTTCTTTAATGGTCAATATGCCTGGTTTTGAAGATGCGGCCAGTTTGATAAGGGAGAATCCCGGCTTAGGCATTGGCCTGCATCTTAATTTTTTCAGGGGTACGCCAGTGCTGCCTATCCAGAAAACCGCGACCCTGGTCGGCAAAGACGGATTTTTTCTGCAGGATATTTTTAAAATAATAAAACATATCTACGAAAAAAGGATAAGTTTATTAGAATTAGAAACAGAATGCGAGGCCCAAATAAACAAAGCTCTGGAGAAAGGGATACCGATAACACACATAGATAGTGAAAAACACCTCCATTTAATCAGCCGGGTTTATGAAATCATCGTAAGGCTGGCGAAGAAGCACGGGATTAATACAATCAGGAATATAAATGAGTACCCCTATATGCTGGAATTTGTATTAAGGGGAGGGCAAATCTCGAGCACGGCATTAGGCAGGATAGCGCTGCTGCAAATCCTTTCACGGAGTAAGAAAAAAATTAATTCTGCTAATTCTATAAAGACAGCCGATTATTCTTTTGGCCTGTTGGAAAGAAATGGAATGTCTTTAAATAAATGCGAAAGGTTATTCGAATATTTGAAAGATGGCACAACGGAGATATTCTGCCATCCCGGATATATCGATGAAGAATGGCAGTCTGCGCCCTTAAATAAGCAAAGGTATTATATCAATACTGCCAGAGAGCGCGAGCTGGAGGTATTGCTTTCTCCCAGGTTGAAAGAGGCAATCCATAATTTGAACATAGGATTAGTTGATTTTAGCATGCTGTAGCGGGTTGTTTAAGGATTTATTTGAATAATGGTTAAAAATAAAAAATTTGGCGGTTGGCCGGTTGCGCTTCTGCTTATTGTTATTTTCTTCCTGTATTCTTATAACCTTACCGGCTGGTTGATCCATGATGACGAAGGAGGATATCTCTATCAGGCCTGGCGGATGACGGAAGGGGAAGTGCCTTATAGGGATTTCTATACTCCTAAAGAGCCTCTTTTTCTTTTTACCGGGTACCTTATCTTTAAGCTTTTCGGCACCGCGGTCTTTTGGGCTAGGATGTCCTCTGCTTTAATCACTATCCTTACCGGTTACCTGATTTTCCTGATAGGCCGGAGAGTATATAATTATACGGTAGGGCTGTTAGCTTCAATTTTCTATCTTATCCTGCCGGTAGTCTTTTTTCAGGCCCGGCTTTACCGTTCGGATGCTTACGCGGTATTCTTTTCTACCTTGGGGCTTTTCCTGTTTATAAAGGCCTGGCAGGATAATCGCAGGTTATTTTTTGCTTATTCCGGTATTTCTTACGCTTTGTCCATATGTTATAAATTCTCCGGCGCCTTAGGCGCAACCGCAATGCTGTTATTTATACTTTATCAGGTGGTTATAGAGAAGAAGGCCTCAGTTATAAAGAATTGTTTTTTATTTTTTATATCGGGATTTGTAACGGTAATACTTGTTGTCGTCGCTATTTTATCAAATATAGCTCCCGGGTTTTTCGCATGTTTAATAGGCCACCAGGCGCATCAGCCTCTTTTAGCCGCTTCAAATTTGCTGACAACGGTGATCGGCAACCTGGAAGATTTGCTTATGATTGCTCCCCGGCAATACGGCATAGGGGACAAGCATCCGTGGCTTATAATTTTTTCTTTACCGGTACTCATAAGATACATGTTCTTGAAAAAAGATTTGAGAAAAATATTCTCCTTTTACGCTATGAGCATAGTTTTTCTGTTGTTTAATCCTTATCCTGGGGCAAACTTTCGCTACTCCCTTTATTTTTTGCCCACAACTGTGCTGGTCTTTGCCGGAATTTCTTTTAATGTTTTTGACCGGAACAGGAGGGTAATCATCAGGGGGCTTGCTTTATTTGTGCTGATTTTTTCTTTATTCAAGGTATTTATACCGGGATTGCTGAGAGATTTTGCGCTTTCCGGGATAAAGGAAAACAGCTCGTTGGCCCTTGCGGAATATGTCAAGGGGTATACTTCTGGTGGGGATTATGTGGCAGTTGATTACGGGGACGTGCTTTTTTATGCAAAAAGAAAGACTACGCCTTTAATGGCCGCTATGAGCAAGTCAACAGTTGAGTGCGGCGCTATCACCAGTAGCAGGCTCATAGATGAATTTGAAAAATACCGGGTTAAAATGGTGCTGATCCATAGGGAGGGCAAAATTCCCGTTGATTTGGGGTTTATCATGGGAAACCTATTTGAGCCGGATCATTTCAATACTTTGATTAATTCTCCGGATGGCGATAAATTTTTGTTTTATCTCAACCAACGCTATCGGTTTATAGGCAATTTCAAAAGGACCGGGCAGGTATTCGATGTCTATATCAGAAAATAAGAATAAGCTTTCCGTGATCGTGCCTTTGTTTAACGAAGAGGAAAATGTGGTGTTATTTTACAGAAAGCTTAAGGATTCCCTGGTTAGGCTGCCTTTATCCCACGAAATAATATTTGTCGATGATGGCAGCACAGACAAGACTTATCAGCTGTTGAATGGACTAAAGACTGCCGGCGAAAAAATCATGGTTATAAAATTTATCAGAAATTTCGGCCAGAGTGCGGCTTTTGCCGCAGGTTTTGATGCTGCCTCGGGTGATTTTGCGGTTACCATTGACGGAGACCTTCAGTGTAACCCCCAGGATATAGTTTTGCTTTTAGGCGTGCTTCAGCAGGGAGCAGATGTTGTCTGCAGCCGCAGGCAGACCAAGAATCCATATTTATTGTCTAAGAGGATGCCCTCGATTATGGCTAATTTTTTTGGAGTATGTATGTTTAATTTAAAAGTGCACGATTTCAGTTGCAGTTTCAGGGGCTACAGTAAAGCTTTCTACAAAAAGGTATTTTTAGCAGACGGTTTTCACAGATTTGTCCCGGTCCTTGCTAAATTCCAAGGCATGTCCATAGGAGAAGTTAAGATTTCCTGGGCAGACCGGGAAAAAGGTTCAAGCAAATATAATTCTTCGCGGTTTCCTAAAGTGATAAAAGATGCTATTCTTCTGAAGATAACTGAATTATTTTTTAATAAATCTTGCAAGTGTTTGTTTAAGCAGGCCCATTTTGTAATCGGAACTGTGCTTACTTGAAAGAGAATGCTCTATCAGTATTATTTTAAATAAAAATGGAAATAAACAAGTTTATTCCTTCGGGTAGCGGAAAAGCCGGTAGATTATTAGTTTTTTTAATATTGCTTGTTATTCTTATTCCGTATGTTTATAATCTTACAGGTTGGCTTATTCACGACGATGAAGGTAACTATCTGTACCAGGCCTGGCGTATGACTGAAGGGGAAATCCCTTACAAGGATTTTTATGTGCCGGAAGGGCCGTTATTCCTTTTTACTGGGTACCTTATTTTTAAGGTTTTTGGCCCATTCGCTATATGGGCGAGGATGTTTTCCGCGGTAGCAACCTTACTGACCGGATACCTGATTTTCTTGATAGGGAGAAGGATCTACGGTTATGGAGTAGGGTTGGCAGGGTTAGTGTCTTACCTAATTCTGCCCGTAGTCTATTTCCAGGCAAGGCTTTACCGGTCAGATGCCTATGCGGTATTTTTCTCTACGCTTGGCCTTTTTCTGTTCATAAAAGCCTGGCAGGATAAGCGTAAATTATTTTTTGTTTTTTCGGGTATATTTTATGCGCTATCTTTAGGGTATAAGCTCTTTGCTGTGTTTGGCCTAGCTGCCCTGGTGCTGTTTATTATTTATCAGGCGGTAACAGAAAGAAAATCTTCGGTTATTTCACAGGCGTTAGTCCCGTTTATAAGTGGTTTTTCCGCGGTTGCAGCTGTTATTTTAATTATTATTTACCGCATGTCTCCATCATTCCTGACTTGTGTAGTGGTTTATCATTTTGATCAGCCCAGGCTCTATATGCCAAATCTATTAAGCACAATAGTGAGCAACATAAAAGAATTCTTTATGGTTAATAATTGGCAGTACAGCAAGCCAGGCGCACATTCTTGGCTGATAATTTTTTCTATTCCTCTTATGATAAAATACCTGTATGTTAATAATGGCCTGAAGAGGGTCTTTGTTTTTTATATCCTCAATATCTTTTGGCTTTTATTCAGCCCTTATAGTTCTGAAACCGGGCGCTATTTACTTTATTTCATGCCTGTCGTTGTTTTAGTCTTTGCGTCTTTTGTTTTTTCGCTGGTTATGAATAAGCGGGTCTTGATAAGAATTTTAGGGATTGCGATTATAGTTTTTGCTTTAGCCAAAATTTTTATACCGGGATTAATCCGTAATATTGCCATGTCTTCCATAAAAGAAGACGGGACTAGGATTTTCGCCGAGTACATTGAAGGGCATACAGATAAAGGCGATTATGTCGTCGCGGATTATGGGGATACTCTTTTTTATGCCCGAAGAAGAAGTACGCCTCTTATGAGCGGCATTAGCGAAGCAGCTGTGTTGCGCGGGGGCATTACCGTAGATGACGCAATAAATGAGCTTGAGAAGTATCATGTCAAAATGGTGTTAATTCATAAAAGGGGGGGTATACCTGAAGGATTGGCTTCTATTTTTGGGACCCCGTTCGAACCGCACCATATTATTTCATTAATAAAATCAAAAGATGGTTATAAATTTATGGGGTATCTTAACAAGCATTACGTTGAGACGGGGACTTTTAACAGGATAGGGCAGATATTCGAGATTTATACAAGAAAGGATTAAATAATAATATGAAATTTTCTGTTCCTACAAATTGGCAGGAGGACCTGTTAGCTGTTTTTGAATCGCCTGCAATTTTTGAAGTCTACGGAAAGCTGGCGGAAGATTTCGTGGGGGGAGGAAGATGCGCGTATTCTTTGTCTGTTGTCTCTAGGGTTGATGCGGCTAAATATTTACAGCGTGTACATAAGGGTAATTGCGAATTCAATTATCTGCTTAACGCTTCCTGTTTGGCTGGCAGGGAATTCACAAGAGGGGGCAGGAGGGAGATATTCCGGTTATTGGATTGGCTGGTAAAGATCGGCGTAGATTCTGTCACTGTTTCCCTGCCTTACCTTGCTGAAATAATCGCCAAGAGCTATCCTGGGTTGAAAATTAAAGTTTCGGTAATGGCGCATGTGGATTCCCTGGAAAAGGCTAAGTTCTGGGAATCCCTGGGGGTTAGGTCCATTACTTTGCTGCATACTAAAGTTAACCGCGACTTTGAACTCTTGAAAAAGATCCGGAAACATCTGAAGTGCGAGCTGCAGTTGATGGCTAATAATCATTGTTTATATAATTGTCCTTTAGAGGAGTACCATGAGCTTTTTTCTTCGCATGCTTCTCAGACAAGGAATTCTGATGGCAATTTTATCTTCGATTATTGTTATTTGACTTGCAGATATATGAAATTATCCGATCCAGCTTTATTGATCAGTTCTCCCTGGATAAGGCCTGAAGATGTCCATTTATACGAAGGATTAGGCATAGATTCCATAAAGATTGTAGATAGAAGGTTGGCCAGTATGGAGTTAACGAGAATAATCCAAGCTTATTTAAACGGTAAATATGACGGTAACCTTATTGACCTTTTTCCCAATCTGGGAGGACTTTCTCTCGTCAATTTACCGAATATTTTGTTAAAAATGAAATATTCCCTGCGTCCTTTCCAGATAAATATATTAAATATTCCGAAATTAAGAAAGTTGCTGGGTAAGATGCAGGTTTTTATTGATAATAGGGAACTTGACGGGTTCCTGGATTTTTTCTTGACCCATGACTGTAAACATGTTTCATGCGGCGAATGCGGTTATTGTCAGGGAATAGCCGGTAAGGTCGTCAAAATTGATAAGAATTATCAAGATAAACTTTGCGATGAGTACAGACAATTTTTAAAAACATTTTTTACCAAACATAGCTCAATATTCTAAACAGAGAGGTGTGATATGAAAATAATATTGGTTCGACCTCCGCGGTACTTGTGGCCGGTGGTGAATGAGTCGGATAATTACATGTTGCCTTTAGGTCTGCCATGCCTTGCTTCAACAATAAGAGAGAAGTTGCCGCAGGTAGAGATAAAAATCATAGATTGTCCTCCGCTTAAGATTGGATGGAAGACTCTGGAGGGCATGCTTCGGCAGGAAAAGCCCGACGTAATAGGAGCCGGCGAGGAAGCTCTTTATCATCATGAGGCAGTCAGGCTGTTTAAGCTGGCAAAGGACATAAACCCTATGGTCGTTACCATTGCCGGAGGGCATTTTTTCTCCTGGACCCCGGAAGAATCTCTGACTAAATACCCCATTGATTATATTGTCAGATTTGAAGGAGAATATACTTTTGTGGAATTACTTGAGGCAATACAGGGCGGTAAGGATATCAGCGAGGTGCGTGGGATATCCTACAAGAAAGGCGATCGCGTCATTAATAATCCTCTAAGGCCTTTAATCAATAATCTGGATGAACTTCCTTTGCCGGCGTATGATCTTATGCCCATGAAAAGCTATTCGCCTTCGGGATATTTTTGGCCGCAGGGAGCTACTATAGAACATAGCCGGGGATGCGTAGACAGTTGCAGTTTTTGTTCTCTCTGGACCTTCTGGGGCAAACACATAAAAACAGACGCGGAAAGAGGAGAGTTGGAAGTCCAACCAAAATACAGGAGTAAAAGCGTTGACAGGACGCTTGAGGAGATAGACCTGCTCTACAACAAGTATAACCGGCGCTATCTGTTATGGGCAGACCCGACTTTTAACACTGATCCCAAATGGAGTGATGAATTTTGCGAAAAGCTCTTAAAGAGAAAATACAAGGATCTATACTGGTGGGCATTTTTACGCGCTGATTTTATATTAAGGGACGAGCGCCTGGGCATTTTTGAAAAAATGGTAAAAGCCGGATTAATCAACGCTTTTATCGGCGTTGAGCGCGAGCATGATGCGGATTTTAAGGATTTACATAAATGTTATCAGAAAGAAGTCTGCAGGGAAGTATTCAGAATCTTAAAACAAAAGTATCCCGGCGTGCATAGGCAGGGCACTTTCCTGACCGGAGTCAGAAAAGAAGATAAGGCCTCTTTATTAAGCCTGGTTGATTATGCTTTAGATATCGGGGTAGAGTTTATGATGTTTCATCCTATAACTCCTGTGCCGGGGACGAAATTATACCAGGAGGCTGTTCAAAAAGGATGGCTTAGCGTAAAGGATTTCAGGTGTTATGACTGGCTGCAGCCGGTAATGGCCACTGAACATCTATCGCTTGACGAGATTACCCGATTGACTAAGGCGGCAAGTTTAAAGTTTATCCTGCGCCGTTGGCCGGTAGCTTTGCAGGGGCTATTCTCAAGGTTTCGTTACCGCCGGAAATTATACTGGTGGTTTATGAGTATCTTCGCGAAAGGGTTCCTGCAGGATATAAAAGAAATACTTATCAATAAGAAAGGGCCGAAGGGCTTAAAGAGAGTGCTTTATCTGACTAAGCCTTGCTGGTACGATAATTAGTTGCTGAATTTGTTCAATAAACAACCGGAGAATAGGAATACATGAAAGTCATATTGATCAACCCAGTTTCAATGTTGATAGAAAAAAGCGAAAAGATTCGCAACTTCTTAAAGCCGATCCCGCCGTTAGGGCTTGCTTATATTGCCAGCGTATTAGAGAAGGGCGGGATTGAGGTGGTTATAATAGATCAGTTTGCTGAAAAAATGGATAATGACGCGCTTGTAAAGGCTGTTATCCTTCACAGGCCGGATGTCGTAGCTTTTTCGTGCCTGACACCGACTATCAAGAATACGCTTTTTATAATAGAGAAGATAAAAGCGCTTAAGCCGGAAACAAGGATTGTTTTAGGAAATATCCATCCCACGCTTTTTTCTAAGGACCTTCTTGAAAGCGGCCTTGTGGATGCGGTTGTCCGGGGTGAAGGCGAATACAGCATGCTGGAATTAATGGTTGCTTTCAGGGAGGGGCGTAATCTTGAAGAAGTCAAGGGGGTTAGTTTTATCAAGGGTAACAAGGTGTATCACAATCCTGATAGGGAACCGGTAAAAGATTTAGATACCTTACCATATCCGGCATGGCATTTATTAGACCTGGCAAAATACGATTATTGCCCGTTGGTAGGCTTGAATAGGACAAAATTCCTGCCTATATTGGCCTCCCGAGGATGCCCTTACCAATGCGTTTTTTGCGCCCAGGAAAAGATCCATAAAAAGATAAGATACAGGAAAACAAAAGATATCGTTGATGAAATCGAATACATGCATAATAGTTATGGTATAAGCTGTTTCGCTTTTAATGACCCTTTTTTCCCTTTTTCTATCCAGCAGGGCCTGGAATTTTGCGATGAGATTTTTTCCCGGGGATTGGAAAAAAAGATAAAATGGATCGCGGAAAGCAGGGTAGACAAGGTTAATCTAGAGCTTTTAAAGAAGATGAAGAGGGCGGGGGCTTATTTGATAATGTACGGATTTGAAGTAGGCACACAAAAAATCCTGGACACTCTAAAAAAGGATTCTACTCTTGAGCAATCATTACAAGCTATGGAGTTCACTAAAAAGGCAGGGCTCTATACTCTTGGGCTATTTATGCTCGGCGCTCCCGGAGAGACTAAAGAGGATTGCGAAGAAACAATAAGGTTTTCAAAAAAACTTGATTGCACAATAGCAAAATTTAATATTGTCGTTCCTTATCCAGGCACGGCTTTGTTTGATAAGTGCAAAACGGAATTTGATTTGGAGAATTCGGAGAGATTCATGAGCTGGTTAGATTGGTCGCCTCAGGTTAATTATAATGATATGATTTATGTATCGGATACGATGGACGCCAGAGAGTTGGTGGGCCTGCAAAGGAAAGCGATGTTTCAATTTTATTTCAGGCCGCGCTCTATTGTCAGGCACATAAAATTAACTCCCTTCAGGGATTTATGCGTTGGAGGATGGTTGTTGGTCAAACAGCAATTTAAAAGCCTTAACGGCAGATAGGGTTTATCGTGGATATTTGTTTAATAGCACCACCAACAGTCAGGGTAAGATATAACACTAGCGGTGTTTATCCTATGCCGCCGTTAGGATTAGCTTATATTGCCGCTGTTTTGGAAAAAGAGGGGTATGGCGTTGAGATCTATGATATGCCGGCATTAAAAGCAGGAATTCCGCAGCTTGAGCGCTACTTAGATACTAAGAATTTTCCTATTTATGGCTTAACTTGTAATATTTTTAACATAAAGTATGCTGTTAAAATTGCAAATTTTATTAAAGCCAGGGATAAGAAATCCAAAATTATTTTAGGCGGGCGCTGTACTAGCTTGCCTCCGGAGACGATTTTTAAGCTTTGCGATAATTTAGATATTATCGTTCACGGCGAAGGCGAACAGGTTATGCTTGAGTTATGCAAATTTTTTGATAATAAGAATAACGAGCCAGGAAAAATTGCCGGGGTTAAAGGAATATCTTACAAAAGTAATGGAAAAGTTATTAAAACCGAGGCCGCGCTATTTATAGATTTGGATAAATTGCCGGCTCCGGCAAGGTATTTATTACCGAATAATCGTTATAAAATGCATCCTCCTTTTGGCGCTTATCCGCCTTTGACAATTATGGAAACAAGCCGTGGTTGCGCATATAAGTGCAGTTTTTGCAGTCTTCCGGCGCCGGTTAGGGAAAGGTCGGTTTCCAATATTATCTCAGAAATAAAAGGGTTAGTAAGTAACTACCGGATAAAAGAGATCCATTTTGTTGACCCTAATTTTACCTACAATCCCGATAGGATTAAAAAATTATGCAACCAAATGATTGAAGATAAAATTAATATCCACTGGTCCTGCAAAACCCGGGTGGACCTTGTCTCCCAGGATTTATTAAGGCTGATGTCGCAGAGCGGGTGTTATATGGTTTCTTACGGGGTAGAGTCAGGAAGGCAAGATATTTTAGGGCTGCTGAACAAACAAATTACTACAAAGAATACACTTGATGCTTTCGAATGGACTCATAAGGCGGGGATAAGATCGTTAGCTTATGCGATAATAGGCTATCCGGGAGAGGATGATAGCGCTATTGAAGCGACAAAGGGCCTGGTGCATATGATTAAGCCGGATTTCGTTCTATATAATGAGTTTTTCTTGATTCCCGGTTCTCCTCTGGCTAATCAGTATCTTTTGGAGAATAAACTGGATTACGATGGATTAGTAGGTTTTTATTTTCAGGAAGGAAGTAGTGACATATCCCGTACTAGGTATTCCGGGTATCTTAATAGGCTGAACAAGGCTTTCTATTGCCGCTTTAGTTATGTTTTGATGAGGATTATGAAGATAAGAAATTTGCAAGACGCGGCCAATATGGTAAAGGGAGTAGCGTATCTCATCATTGATAAAATAAGGTCTAAGCGCATCTTTTAGGGTTAGAGTAAAAACATATGATTAAGGTGCTTGAGTCAGTAAAAGAACGAAGGTTTCATATTGTTTTCCTGGTATTGATCTCGTCTGTAATAATATTCTGGAATTTGGGAGGGAATAGCCTTAGAGACCTTGATGAGGGCCTGCATGCCCAAATCTCCAAAGAGATTATTAACACCGGGGATTGGCTGATACCGCATATAAGAAATATTCCTTATTTCCATAAGCCCCCTTTGCAATTCTGGTTAACTGCTTTCAGTTATCAGATATTCGGGATCAATGAGTTTGCGGTAAGGTTCTTCCCTGCAATTTTTGGGATCGGGGCAATATTAATCACATATTTTTTGGCATTGCGCCTTTATGGGAGTAAGAAGATAGCTTTGTTATCCTCGCTTATTTTGTCGACCTCATCACAGTTTGTGTTTGAGCGGGGAGCGAGGTCCGGAGAAGAGGATTCTGCTTTTATTTTTTTTATAATCCTATTTTTTTGGTTATTCTGGCTAGCGAGAGAGAAAAAGAAGTACGTCTATTTTGCCTCAGTTAGCCTGGGGCTGGCATTTCTTGCGAAAGGGCCGCTAACTTTTCTTTATATTTTAATTATAGTACTATTTTTAATTATAAATAGGGTATTCAACAAAGGGGAGGCTCTGGTTACCTCAAACGATTTGCTAAGAATGCTGCTTATCGGGTTTTTCATGGCTTCAGCGTGGTTTGTCATTGTTTTTCTGCTTACTGGCCAGAATTTCATAAAGATATATCTATCGGAATTGATTTTTTTCGCTGTTCCTTCGTTCTTGCAGCATCATCATGCTTTCTTTGTGTCTTTTTTTGGGGAAGATACTATTAACAGGTTGAATATAAATGCCCCGGGTACCAACCAGTTTATATATTTTCTTAAAACCATGAAGTTCGGATTCTTCCCTTGGATAATATTATGCCCATTCGCATTGGTATCTTTAGGCCGCGGTATTATTGCAAGCAAGAAGATTAGGGCAAATGAACTATTTATACTATTATGGGTTTTTGCCCCCCTTTTAATTCAAGGGTTGTTTGCTAATAAATCTTTCTGGTGGCTTACTCCGGTATTAATACCGCTGGCAATCATAAATTCTGTTTTTTTGATAGGTTTGTTTAGCGCACCAGATAAACTTTCTAAGATTATTAGTATGTTACTTTTAGTTGCATTCGTTTTTTTATCACCAATACAGTATACTGTCGAAAGGTTTACGGGGATTCCGTTTTTAGAGTTTTTTAACCAGCAACAAGCATATAGGTTCAATCTTTCAGTCAACTGGCCGTTATTAATTACCATAGTAGTTTTAACGCTGGCATTCGCTTTCAAAAATAAAATAAACAAATATTTATGCTGGCAAAAGTTAATGCTGGGCATTTTGATAGGGTATTTACTGCTTATATCTTTTATTAATATTTTTAATTTAGCAAAACATTCTACCTATAAATCAGATATGAATACAGTGGTTAATTATTTAAATGGGCAGTATAAGAACTATACCTTAGTGGTATACGAAGACAGCCTATACAGGATGCAATACGGGGTTGTCTTTGCGGAATTTCCTACTTATTCGTATGCAGAGATGATTTTTGATAAGTGGAGCGATTATTTCTATCTAAATAACATTAAAGATATGAAATTGTGCTTTATTAAAAGGCAGAATAGTATTACCGGAGATCTATTTAGCGGGATAGAAGATGCTAAGGGAAAATTATTTTTGATAAATAATAAGGATTCCGGTCAGGTAAGAAATTCCGCTAATAATATCGAAGTTTTAGTTACCAGCGGAGATTACTTAGTCTTTAAATTTATATAACTATGATTACAAATTTCCTTACAATCGATATTGAGGAATGGTTCCACCCTACACTGATTAAGCCTTATATAACCGAAGATTTACGTAAATACCACAGAATCGTCAACAATACTAACAGGATTTTAGAGCTGCTTTCTAAATTCAATACAAAAGCTACTTTTTTCATACTAGGAGAGGTCGCAGAGCAGGTCCCTGGTTTAGTGAAAGAGATATATAAGGGCGGGCATGAAATTGCTACTCATGGTTATGGGCATAATTTAGTTTTTTCTCAATCCCCCAATGAATTCAGATTGGATCTGCAAAGGTCTATAAGTTTACTTGAAGATATTACTGGGGAAAAAATTAGAGGGTGCCGGGTGCCGACATGGTCAATTACTGAAAAGTCCCTCTGGGCTCTTGAAATAATAAAAGAAAGCGGCCTCTCTTACGATTCCAGTATTTCGCCTGCAATTTTTGATTTGACCAAATACTATGATTGTACGTTGAGAAAAGGATTTTTATTATTAAAGAAAGACAGCCTGATAGAGTTTCCGCAGACAACCATTAAATTATTAGGCAAAAATATTTCTTTTGGCGGCGGATTTTTCCTAAGGCTATATCCGTATTTTTTTACAAAGAGCGTCATTGAAGACATGAATAAAAATGGGGTTCCAGCGATGGTTTATCTTCATCCATGGGAATTAGATTGTGATGCGGTCCAGCCAACAGTCCCTTTTAAAAACAGGTTTATTAGTTATGCGAATACAAGGTCATTGACAAATAAGCTAAAATTTTTACTCTCTGATTTTAAATTTATAAAATTAGCTACATTTATTGAGCAGCAGATAAATGATGCCAAATGAAATGATAAGAAATGTTTTGCTTTTGAATCCTCCCGGAAGGAAGCGTTATTTAAGGGATTATTATTGCAGCCATATTTCAAAAGGAAGATATTACTGGCATCCTTATGATTTAGTTGTTTTAAGCGGTATTGTTTCAGAGAAGTTCAAAGTTAAAGTCGTTGATGCGATTGCCGTAAATTGGGACGAGGAGAAGACGATTGATTATATCATTAACAATGATTTCCAGGCAATCATATTCTTAAGCGGCGCAGTATCCTGGAAAGAGGATTTTGCTTTTATGGAGTATTTGAAAAAACAAGGTGATTTCCTGATTATCGGAAGCGGCGACATTTTTTTAGAGCAACCGGAAAGGTTATTATCAGATTACCCTTTCTTGGATGCTATAATTTTAGATTTCACCCGGAGAGAAGTCCTGGATTTTTTAGATAATAAAAATGACAGAGCCTTTAGCAGTATCGTGTTTAAAGCTGGCAGCGTGGTAACGGGCTTAAAAGAAGGCTCCGGAGAGGATCATAATGAATTTGAAATACCCATACCAAGGCATGAACTTTTCCCGCTAAGCTGCTACACTTTGCCTCATCTTAAAAATCTCCCTTTTGTTAGCGTGATCACTGCTTTTGGCTGTCCATATAGTTGTTGTTTTTGCCCGTTTGAAAGGATAAATTTTAAAAAAAGGAAACTGGAAAATATATATGAAGAATTGATTTATATAAAGGGTTTGGGGATAAAGGAACTCTGGATTAAAGACCAGACCTTTGGAGCAGACAGGGCGCATTCCTATGCTCTTTGTGACTGGATGGTGAAAGAAAAATTAAATTTTAATTGGAGCTGTGAAACAAGGGTGGATACCGTTGATGAGGAGTTTCTATCTATTATGAAGAAGGCAGGATGCCATACTGTAATGTTTGGGGTAGAGAGCGCGAATGAGGGGGTATTGGCCAGATACAAAAAAATAATCTCTAAAGAACAAACTGAAAAAGCCTTCTATTTGTCAAATAGAATAGGGCTAAAAACCTTGGCTCATTTCATCCTTGGCTTACCGGGAGAGAATGGAGAATCGCAAAGGGAACTGATTGATTTTGCTATCAGATTGAATCCCGATTATGCTTCTTTTAATATTATAGCTCCTCAGCCGAATACTACGTTTAAAGAAGAATCTTTGGTTAAAGGCTGGGTTCCTGATTATCCTTTGCAGGTTGATAGCTCTTGTTCCTTCCCTGTCGTAAATACCGGGCTTCTGACTGCGGAGGACACCTGGAAGTTCAGGAAAATGGCGATTAAAAAATTCTATTTGAGGCCGGGGTATATTATTAAGCGCGTCTTTGGCCTTTTATCTTGGAAACAGGCTATTCTGCAAATAAAAGAGATATCCTCTGTCGTCAGGTTTAATTAAAAATATGAAACAGATAACTACTGATTTTGTAATATTGGGAGCAGGATTGAGCGGATTAGTTGTTGGGGAATCGCTGATTAAAGAGAAAAAGGATGTAGTCTTAATAGAGAAAGAAAATCAAGTCGGAGGCTTGGCGAGGACCTTATCTTACGATTCCTTTAAGTTTGATATCGGTGGCCACAGGTTATGTATTACTAAGAAAGAAAACCTTGCTTATCTGGAGTCGTTTCTTAGTGACAATGATTTAATTTATCAAAAAACAAAATGTAAGATATATTTTGAATCAAGGTTTATTGATTATCCTCCCAGCCTTAAGTCTTCCTTTTCGCTTGATCACCGGTATTTATTTAAGATTGCCGCAGAACTTGTAAAACAAAAAAATAAAAAGAGTATCCGTTCTTTTGAAGACTGGATAAGGTCGCATTACGGCGATACGTTATTTGAGGTATATTTTAAGAATTATACAGAGAAAGTATGGGGTATATCCTGTAATAACCTTTCATCCGACTGGGCAGATAAGCGTATCGGAAATGCGTTTTCAAGAAATACCAGAGAATATTTGCCTAATTTTTATTACCCCAGGCATGGAATAGGTGAATTGCCCGAGAAGATCGGGCAGTATGTAAACAATAAGTTATTCAAGGGCTCGAACATACGGGAAATAGAGCTTTTTGAAGATTATGGCCAGCTGATATTTGAGTCCGGTGATGATATTTATAGGGTTAAATTTAAAAATTTAATTTCTACTATTCCATTACGAGAATTAATCTTCTTGGTAAAAAATGCTCCTGCCTGCTTGAAGGAAGTTACCGGCAATATTAAATATAGAGATCTTATTTTGGCTTGCCTGGTAATAGACAAGGAAAAATTAACTCCTTTGCATTGGTGTTATATCCCCCAGAAAGACATTATATTTTCCAGGATTTATGAACCTAAGAATTGGAGCCCTGGCTTATCGAAGAGCAGGAATGGTATGATGCTATGCCTTGAAATATTCTGTTCTTATAACGATAATATCTGGAATACGCAAGACCGGCTTATTTTGAAGCAGGTAGAAGACGGTCTAAAAAGGCTTAATTTTTGCAAAGGGATAAAGGTTTTAGATGGGATTATAAAGAGGTTTACTTATGTCTATCCGCTGTATCAAGTAAATTATAAGGAATGCCAGGATAAAGTCTCAGCTTATTTTAACAAATTCAGGAATGTATATTTAACAGGAAGAAGCGGCACCCATTCTTATCTTGATATGGAAGAATGTATTATAAAAGGGAAAGAGACGATAGGCCTCGTTTTAAACAAATGAAATTTTTTACGGGTATTAAAAAAGAAAATCTTTATTTCATCGCCGCAATCATTCTGTCTATTGTTGTCAATATTTACATCCATTTCCCGGAAATTACGAATAAATATTCTATTTACCCGGATGTGGGAGAACATTATTATTTATATCAATTAAATGACAATACAGTTTTTCAGGGAGATTTGTTGGCTGAGTGCAGGCTTTCTGTATACAGCACAGCGAGCGGGTATCAATACCTGGTAAAGATATTTACCAGGTATTTGCCCTTACTGCCTTTTTTAAAGTTTTTACCGATATTACTCTCAATAGTTTCAACGATTTTTATTTTTAAAATAGGGAAATATTTAAAAGACGGAGCATTCGGTTTCCTGGTTTCCTATGTTTTCTTGTTATATGTCCCTACCATGGATACATTTTTTGGCGGCCTGCAAAGAAGTTTTGGGCTTACTATTAGTTGTATTTTTCTTTATTATATTATTAAAAATAATGTTAAGGCCTCAGTATTTTTTGTTTTGATATCCGCGCTTTTTTATCCCACACTGCTGCCTCAAGTCAGCTTGACTTGTGTATTTTCTGTGTTATTTAAAAAAGGGCTGCCCTTAAAAGTGAAATTATATTATATTGCATTAATTTTTGGGCTTACCTATTCTATTTTTTTATTATTTTATTCAATGTTGGCTAAGGGCGCTGTCTCACTGGGGGGGCCTTTAAGTTTTCAGGATTATAATTATATGCTTCAAAATGGGCTGGATAAGACATATTCTTTTTTGGTTACTAATACCTGCTTTCTTAACCGTTTCTTTAATATTCTTGAACACAGCGATGGGTACAGGTATTTTACGTTTGTATTATTGCCGCTTTCATTATTTTCCTTCTTTATTTTAAATAAAGAAGAATGGAAGCGGCTCAGGATGTTTTTTATTTTTATAGCTGTATCTGTTTTTTTATTCTTTTTGCTGGAAATCCTATTCCCCTGGATAGGTTTTAAATTTCGCTATCCCTCTAGGCAAATAATTTTTTCTATACCTCTGCTGATCATATTCACCTCGTCCTATGCGATCTACAAAATTATCAATAAATTTAAATCATCAAGGGCTTTAAGGAAATCCATTTATCTGCTGCTGTTTGTGCTGTTTATTCTTTTATTTAAATCTGACTGCGTTAATGTGGTCAAGCAGGATACCCTTTTCGATTATGTAAAATCTCTGCCGGTAAATTCAATGATTGCAGGCGAGCCGAATGATTTAAGGTTTATCCCGCTTTTTACTAAGAGAAAAGTCCTGGTTATATCGGGCGGTATAGATGAAGTTTTTCATAAAAGATATTTCGGTGATGCGGTTAAAAGGACCCAGGATTTATTCCGCGTGCTATACTCGGATTCTATGGCAGAAGTTAAGGTTTTTTGCGAAAAATATAAAATAACGCATTTTATTCTTAACGAAAATTGCTATACAGGGAGATTTTTTAATAATGACCGATATTCTAAATATGAAAATCTTCTTGGATTTGCGCCTGCTTTTATAAAGGATAAAAATTATGTATTATTGGATTTTTCAAAAAATAACTATATTTTTAAATACGGGGAGTGGTATGTGATTGATGTTTCTGCCTTTAGATAGGGGCTTTGAGTTTTATGGAGGTTCTAAAATGTTGTTGGCTGGACAGGGTTATAAAAAAGTTATATTAATGAGGTTAGCCCCGGGGATAATCAGCGAAGTCGGGCATCCCCGGAATATCCGTCCGCCATATACGCTTAAATATATGGAATCACTTTTGAAGAAATATGATTATTCTACTATGTTAATGGATTGCTGGATACGGCCGTTAAATTTAAGTAAAGCAATAAATGAATCTTTAAAATTTGAGCCGGATATGATTGTAATATTAATTACGACTCCGGATGCAAAAGAGGCGATGGATTATGCGATGGGGATTAGGAGCATTGATAGAAGGGCGGTTATTGTTGCGGTAGGCCAGGAACCGACAGCTATTCCGGAGAAATATATATTTAAGGGGGCGCCTGTAGATTTTGTTTTAAAGGGGGAAAGCGAGCTTTCTTTGATCCAGCTATTGAAAGAATTAAATAGCGGCAGGGATTTTGCGAGTGTCAGGGGGCTCTATTCATTAGATAATCGCGATAGCAGTACGGTGTTTATAGATGACCTTAACATGCTTCCTTATCCCCGGTATTCTAGGGAGGATTTTAAGAAATACAGCTTTTTCTATCCTATAAAAATAAAGAAAAAGGTGATATGGGGGCATATATTGACAAGCAGGGGCTGCCCCTATGATTGTATATTTTGCTCTCAGACTATAAGAGAAAGTTATGGGAAGGAAGTCAGAATAAGGAATGTGGATAATATTTTAGAAGAGATGGCTTATTTGACCGGAATGGGCGCAAATGTTATATCTATAGATGATGATAATTTTACTACTTCCAGGCAGCATGTATACGCTATCTGCGATGGCCTGAAAAAAATGCGCGCAGGAATTAAATGGACGGCCCATGCAAGGATAGATAATGTTGATTTGGATATGTTGAAAATAATGAAAGAGTCTGGTTGTGTCCTCCTGAGATTTGGGGTTGAATCAGGCTCTGACAGGATAATCAGGGTTATTAAAAAAGCCGGTGAAAATATATCCGATTGGGCAGAACGCAGTAAAAATGTTTTTTCATTGATGAAAAAGGTAGGAATCGAAGCAGGGGCGCTTTTTTTATTCGGGAATCCTTCCGAAACAAGGCCGGAGATAGAAGCAACGATAAGGCTTGCCAGGGAATTAAAACCCAGCTTCGCGCAAGTTTGTTTTTTCACCGCTTTTCCCGGTTCTTCAGCGCATGAAAAATTTAAGGATAAAATAGGAATTTCGGAAGTTAATCCTATGTATCATTATGCTAAGCCGGCTGTCAATTTAAGCCAGGTGCCTTCAGAAGACCTTATAAAACTGCAAAACAGCTTTTATGCCAGTGTTTTCTTGAATCCCGGGTTCCTGGTGAAGCATTTTTTTAATTATTTCTTTTTTTATATTTTTAATTTGAATGTGGCCGCAAGATTAAGTAATCTGCTGGGGTATTCTTTTAATAGAAAGTTATAATGATTCCAAGAAGAAAACCACGTTTTTACCGGGGGCAACTATTTGATATAGCCAGGTTTTTTCTCTCAAGCAAAGTCTGCCAAGGTGAATATATTGAGGCATTTGAAAAAAGGTTCGCTGAATATATTGGTTGCAAGTTTGCGATTGCCACGCCTTCCGGGAAGAAGGGGATGGAGCTATTATTAGAAGCTTGTAACCTGCAAAAGGGGGATGAGATAATTATCCCCGCTTATACACTGAAGGCTTTAGTTGATTTAATCACAAAAAAAGGATTTGTCGCTAAGCTTGGCGATATCGATGAGGGTTCGTTTAATATTAATCCTCAGGCCATAGAAGCCCTTATCAGCCCCGGGACAAAAGTTATATTAGCCACACATCTTTTTGGCTTACCATGTAACCTGCGTGATATTGAACGTATTGCTGAGAAATATAACCTGAAAGTTATCGAAGATTGCGCCCATGCTGCAGGCAGTGAATATGAAAATAAAAAAGTAGGGTCGGGTCACGATAGTTTTTTCAGCCTAGAGTTTATTAAGAACCTAAACACCTTTGGCGGAGGCGTGGTCACTACTAATGACGGACAAACAGCGGATTTCATAAGAAAGAGAATAAGCAAGTTGCCGTTTTCCAGGGCCTCTTTATTCAAGAGGGTGTTATTTTGTTATCTGGAGTATTTCTTAACAGTGACGCCTTTTTTCTATTTATTTGCTTTTCTTTTTTCCTTTAAGGCCAGCGCAGACCTTATAGACAGATTTTATTTATTTTTATCCCATAAAGCCAGGGCAGGCGAATACGGGTTTACTAATCTGCAGGCTTTTATCGGTTTAAAATTATTGGCTCGCCTGGATAAGGCGAATGAGATACGTAAAAAAAACGCAGCTTCGTTAAGTAAATATTTAAAAGGCAGTAAGTATCTGGCGCTTCAGGATGACGCTTTGGCCAACTGTGGCAGGACTTACTATTATTATGTAATAAGGATTCTGAGTAATAGCCTAAATTTATATAGGCTACGCAGGAGGCTTCTGTTCCAAGGGGTAGATTGCGGGATTTATTCGGAGATCACTAATAATTGTGCTATAGGGTTAAACGGCAATTACCTTAGTGTTAATAAAGTGTACGCGAATGCTATACAACTGCCTATTTTTGATAATATGCGCGAATCCCATATTAAAAAGATTTCCCGTGCGCTTTCTGAGTTATCAGATGTATTGGAAAGATAAAAATATGAGTACCCATTTGTCTATATCCAAAGGTAAATTCATTTTGTTGATTGTATTGCCTGTACTGTTGACATTTTACAATTACGATTTAGTTTTTTCATATGACGAAGCCCGGGTTCAGGCTTATCTGAGCCAAAGTAAATACGATGAGGCAATAAAATATCTGAAAGATTCACTTTCGGCTGGCCATAAAGATAATAATTTATATTATGCCCTTGGCAATATCTACAGGAGGCAGCAGAAAATCAATGAGGCCATAAAGTGGTACAAAGAATTAATTAAGATAGACCCCCTTGATGTCCGCGGTTACTACGGCCTGGGCAATGTTTATAATGATATGGATAACTTCGCTGAGGCAACAAGATTATTTGAAGAGGCAGTTAAGGTAGCTCCCGGTGGTAGTTATGGCTACAGGGGCCTTGGTTTGGTTAACGCCGATGCCGGCAATTACGCCGAGGCAATAAAATATTACAAAGAAGCGATCCGGTTGGATCCGCGAGACAGTAGTATTTATGTGGATATAGGCAATGTCTACGCGAACATGTCCGATTATAGCGAAGCTCTAAGATGGATCAGGGAAGCAGCCAGGATGGAGCCTGATAGAAGTTACATTTATGCGAATATGGGGAGAGTTTATGAGAATATGGGTAGTTATGATGAAGCAATAAAAAGGTATGAAGAATCGCTAAGGGTGAATGTTTATAATTCCGAAAGCTATCTTGGCCTTGGTAATGTATACAGCAAACAGCGTAAATACGATAAGGCAATAAAGATGTACAAAGAGGCGATCAGGATAGAGCCTTATGTCCCCGAAAGTTATTATGGTTTGGGCATTATATATAGAAAACAGCGCAACTATTCTGAAGCGATAAAATGTTACAAAGAGGCGATCAGGATAAATCCTACCTACAGCAATATTTATGTTTATATAGGCGATGTTTACGGCGAGCAGGGTAATTACTCTGAAGCGATGAGATGGTACAAAGAATCGATAAAAAAAATCCCCCCTAACCGGTTTTTTTGCCCCTATGAAGGCCTTGGCCTGGTGTATAGGAAACTGGGGAAGGCATCTCAAGCAGAAGAAAATTTTCTGACTATGGTCAAAAGGCAGCCTTTTAATTACGAAAGCTACTATAATCTAGCCAGGTACTATTACCAGGTCGGTAAGATAGACAAAGCAATCTATAATGTAGAAAAAGCTTTGTCTTTCCATAGTATTGTTGAAGATAAGGCGCGGATTTTGCGGCTAAAAGGCTTCATTTTACTCATACAGGAAAACTACGCTGCAGCAGAGGTTATATTTAACAACCTAATAAAGGATTATGGCGCTAATTCTTCTTCGCTGATAGGCATGGGCCACATTTCTAACGCAAAAAAAGAATACAAATCAGCAAAGAAATATTTCGAAGATGCTTTAAAGCTTGCTCAGAGCAACACAGAAGATGAAGACAGGACTATGGCGATGTTAGGGCTGGGTTGGGTAAGCGCCAATGAGGGCAGGTATCAAGATGCTATCGGATGGTATAAAAAGATTTTAAAGGGAGAGCCCTTGCAGATACTTGCTTTAACGAGCATGGGTAATGCCTACATCGGGTTAGGCGAGTATGACGCGGCAGAGAGGTATTTTAAATTAGGGTTGGATATAGACAGGGATAACGAATATATTTTGGCAGGCTTAGGGATGGTCTATCTTAATAAAGGATACGACAAGAGCTCGGAAGAATTATTATTCCGCTCTTTAAAGGTGAATAACGCTTCATATTCCTGCCCTTATGAAGGATTGGGGTTGCTTTATCTAAAACAGGGTAAATTAAAGGACGCAGAGGATAATTTCAGGAAAGCCATCGAGATTAATCCCGATATCGAATATAAGAAATACACCGGCCTGGCAAAGATTTACATAAAATACGGTAAATATAGGGAAGCAGAGAGGCTCCTTGAAAAGTCAATCCGTAACTACCCTTATGATGCCGAGGCAAAGGCATTGTTGAAAGAGGTAAAAGACAGGATATTAAGAACAGATAAGGTAACGAGATAGGGTATCCATATTTAGCTTGAAATATCCCGCAAAAAGAGTTAAAATAAATCTAATGAAGGAATTTGCTAAAAGGAGGGGAATAAAATGAAACTGGACAATTTGATTTTAAGGGGATTTAATATTTTAGCCTGCGCAGCGGGAGCATTATTTCTATTTACGGGCGTGCTTTTGGCGTATGATTTACAAGAATATCTTCCTCTAGCTGAAGGAAATACTTGGGTATACAAAATGAAGAATGGGGAGAATGGCGTAGAAACTACTGACCAGGAAATAAATAAAGTGAAAGGCACAGAGAAAATCGGAGAAGTTGAGACTGTAAAAGTGATCTCTAATAAAACAATCAGTAAATGCATAGCTATTGATGACGAAGGGGCCAAGATGTATAAATACTGGGGATGGTCTGGCGGTGAATATGAAGTTTGTAGCCCGCCGAAGATGCTTTTTCCGAATATTAGTTTAGGAGAGAGCAGGACATATCCGATTCAGAGTGCCCAGTCTAATATTGATGATGTTGTGGCTGAGGGGACCATGGAAGAGGGGACGTTAACCATAACGTTGGATTCAGTAGAAGACATAGATACCCCGATTGGAAAATTCAAAGATTGCCTTAAGTTTAGTTCGGTTTATGAGTTTAAAAAAGTGCATAGGCCGGAATCCGGTAAAGAAACAATGACTATATGGCTTGCGCCAGGCGTGGGAAAAGTCAAATCCGACGAAGCCTTTTCTGAGTATAATGCTGAGACTAAGAAAGAAGCGAAAAGCACTGAATTGCTTATTCTTGAAGATGCAACAATTAACGGGAATAAAGTAAGCATAGAAAAAGAGTCGCCCGCGGCAGAGACGCCTCCTGAGGTGCAAGAAGGCCAGAGCTAATAACGCGGCCTTAAGGGGTTTTATTTCAGATGACGCAGGATTTGTACTCCTGCGTCATCGTTTGCGATGTAAATATAAGTATAATTTGCTTTATCTTGGAAAGTTAAATTACGTATGCGATCCGGCAGGCGATAGCAGGCAGGAGCCTTTGCCGGAATAGATACAATACTTGAGATATCCAGGATACAAAGATTCCTGTTGTCACCCGCCGAATTATTACCTACCCAGTAAGCATAATTATCATGTATGGAAATAGCTTCGATGTCTTGACCAAGGCCATCGAAGCCAGCTATTTCCTTGGGGCTTTTAGGATTGGAGATATCCAGGATATAGAGTTCTGCGTTTGCCTTTTTACAAGTAAAATAAGCGTATTTACCCTGGATACTCAGGCCTTTAGTTTTACCGTCCCTGCTAAACCTGGATGCCTCTTTAGGCCTTAAAGGATCGGAGATATCTAAAATATGGAGCCCCGCTTCGTCGGTGGCAATATAGGCATAATTTCCCTGGAGGCAGATATATACGGCAGGGCCGTCAGTATTGAACCGTGACACTTCCTTAGGCATCTTGGGATCGGAGATGTCCAGGATATAGAATCCCGCTTCGCCTCCCGCAACATAAGCGTAGTTACCGCGGAAATATATATCTTTAGCATAACCGTCTGTGTTAAATCGGGAGATTCCTCTAGGGTAAGAAGGATTAGAAATGTTAAGGACGGAAATGCCTGCTTCATCACAAGTAAAATAAGCGTATTTACCCTGGATACTCAGGCCTTTAGTTTTACCGTCCCTGCTAAACCTGGATGCCTCTTTAGGCCTTAAAGGATCGGAGATATCTAAAATATGGAGCCCCGCTTCGTCGGTGGCAATATAGGCATAATTTCCCTGGAGGCAGATATATACGGCAGGGCCGTCAGTATTGAACCGTGACACTTCCTTAGGCATCTTGGGATCGGAGATGTCCAGGATATAGAATCCCGCTTCGCCTCCCGCAACATAAGCGTAGTTACCGCGGATGTGTATATCCATGGCCTTGTAAATTGTTTTAAGCTGGGATACTTCTCTAGGTTTTTTAGGGTTAGAAATATCAAGAATATAGAGGCCAGCATTGCCGCACGCAAGATAGGCGTATTTATTTTGCAGGAATACCTTTTTGGTAAAACCAGGGGTATTAAGCCGAACGGTTTCTTCGGGTTTTTTAGGATCAGATATGTTTAAAATATAAAGCCCTGCCTCGCCGCAAGCCAGATAAGCGTATTCGTCTCTTATGGCCAAGCTATTGATTTTAGCATCAACAGTGTATAGAGATACTTCTTTAGGGTAGGAAGGATCAGATATGTCCAGAGTATAGAGGCGCGCATCTTCGTAAGCAACATAAGCGTACTTGCCTTGAATGGATATATGCTTAGCATTACCGCCAGCGCCGAAATGAGAGATTTCTTTGGGGTTAGAGGGAGTAGAGATATCCATAACATAGAGCCCTGCTTCTCCGCAAGCCTGGTAAGCGTAGTTACCGCGGACAAAGATATCATTAGCATGGCCGCTGATACCAGTACGGGAAATTTTTTTTGGCATTGAAGGATCGGAAACGTCTAGAATGTAGAGGCCTGGTTCATCATGGGCCAGGTAAGCGTAGTTATCCTTGAGATATATTCCTCTGGTCTGGTAGCCAGTGGTAACAAATCTAAGTGCCTCTTTAGGTTTAAAAGGATTAGATATATCTAGGATATAAAGCCCCGCTTCGCCACCGGCAACATAAGCGTATTTGTTTCGGAGAGATATGTCTTCAGTTGTGTCTCCCGGGCTGAACCTGGAAACCTCACTGGGCCTTAAAGGGTCAGAGATGTCTAAAACATGGATTCCCTCTTCTTTACAAGCCAGATAAGCGTAGTTGTCTTTAATAAAGATGTACCTCGGGTAACCGCCTTTAGTATTAAAACGGGATACTTCCTTGGGGTTTTTAGGATCGGATATATCCAGGATATAGAGCCCTGTTTCCGTTTCTTTACAGACAAGGAAAGCGTATTTACCCTTAATGCTTAAACACTTGATTTTGCCGTCAGTGCTGAACGTAGATATTTCTTTAGGCTTAAAAGGATTAGAGATGTCTATGATATAAAGCCCCGCTTCGTCGCCCGCGACATAAGCGTATTTGCCCTGGAGGAATATATATTCAGCAGGGCCGTCAGTGTTGAACCGTGACACTTCTTTAGGTATTTTAGGATCTGAAATATCCAGGATATGGAGGCCTCTGGCGGTAGCAAGATATGCGTATTTATCTTGTACGGATATATGTTTAGCAGGGCCGTCTGCGTTGAGCCGGGAAACTTCTTTAGGATTCTTAGGATCAGAGATATCAAAGATATACAGGCCTGCGTCATCATCGCATACAAAAAGATAATTTTCAAAAACTGGCGCCGAGGAAACCCAATCCCTGGAAGTAATAGCAGAAATTTTTTGCGGGTGCCTTGAATCCGAAATATCAAAAATAAGTACCCCATCACAACCAGCAGCGGCAAACAGAAAGTTATCCCGCATGGCAAAATCCATAATGATACCCTGCGTAGTGATGGTATCTAACTTTAATGGCTGGCCTGGATTAGAAATATCCCAGATGTCAATGTTTCCGCCGGCGCCCACATAACAAGTAATGTTTTTAATTATACAGGCATTTGCGCTGCCATGCGCCCAGGCCCCTACCCATTCGATGCCCTTTTCTGCAGCACTGCTTTTAAGCGGGCATACAGTGAGTAAACAGGTAAGAACAAATAACATAACTACCGTACAGAGAATCTTATTATTCTTCATATGTTATACTGATAGGTTTTATTTTCGATGCCGTAAAATCTGTAACCCTGCGTTATCGTTTACGATGTAGATGTAAGTATAATCTCCTTTGTCCTGGAAGGCCATCCCAAGTACGCGTCTTGGCAAGGAATAGGCCTTTTTTGGGATAGCCCCGCACGGTTCAATAGAAAATATGCTTTGAATATCCAGGGCATATAGCTTTTTTTCGTTATTCGTTGAGTTATTGCTTACCAGGTAAGCGTAATCATTATGGACAAAAGCAGCCCCGATGTTTTTATCTATCTCATCAAAGCGGAGTATCTTTTTTGCCCTGACAGGGTCAGAAAGATCAATAATGAACAGGGAGTCTTCCCGGAGAAGATAAGCATATTTCCCATGGAAAGATGCATCTTTAACATGCCCGCCGATGATAAAGTACGACACTTCTTCGGGTTTCGTGGGGTCAGAGATATCCAGTACATAGAGGCCCCTCTCGGTGACAAAATAGGCGTACCTGTCTTTAAGGAATATTCCCTTAGTTTCGCCGCCTTCATTAAACAGAGATACTTTTTTTAGTTTTGACAGGTCAGAGATATCAAGTATATAAAGATTAGCATAGTCAGCGGAAATATAAGCATATTTATCGCGAATAGATATATTTTTGACATAGCCTGGAGCGCCAAATTGGGATACTTCTTTGGGATTTGTGTTGTCAGTGATATCTAAAATATAGCAGGTTGCGTTGTTATTGGCAAGATAAGCATAATTGCCATGAAAAGACATATCCATAGTTTTTCCGACTGTATTAAATTGGGATACTTCTTTATGCTTTTGAGGGTTGGATATATCCAGTATGTATAGATGTCCGTCATCAGTAGAGAAGTAAGCATGTTTATTTTGCAGGAATACCTTTTTAGCATAGCCGGGCGTATTAAACCTGGATACTTCTTTAGGCTTTCTGGGGTCAGAGATATCCAGCGTATAAAATCCTGCTTCGTTACACGCCAGATAGGCGTAATTACCCTGGAGGGAAACATCTATGGCCTTGCCGCTTGCCTTAAACCTGGATACTTCTTTAGGCTTTCTGGGGTCAGAGATATCCAGCGTATAAAATCCTGCCTCGTTACACGCCAGATAGGCGTAATTACCCTGGAGGGAAACATCCATGGCCTTGCCGCTTGTCTTAAAGCGGGATACTTCTTTGGGCTTCCTGGGATCAGAGATATCGAGGATATAGAGCCCGGCATCGCTGCAAGCAAGAAAAGCATGGTTATCCCGGATAGAAATGCCTTCTACTTTATCACTATCCTTAAAGCGTGATACCTCTTTGGGCTTCCCCGGGTCGGAGATATCGAGGATATAGAGCCCGGCATCGTTGCAAGTAAGAAAAGCATAGTTATTCCGGATAGAAATGCCTGCTACTTTATCGCCAGTTTTAAAGCGGGATACTCCTTTGGGCTTGTTGGGATTAGAGATGTCTAGGACATAAAAGCCTGTTTCGTCAGCAGTCAGATAAGCGTATTTACCCTGGAGAGATACATGTTTCGCGTAACCATCAGCGCTAAAGCGTGATACTTCTTTGGGCTTCCCGGGATCAGAGATATCGAGGATATAAAGTCCGGCATCGCTGCAAGTAAGAAAAGCATAGTTATCCCGGATAGAAATGCCTTCTACTTTATCGCCAGTCTTAAAGCGGGATACTCCTTTGGGCTTCCCGGGGTCGGAGATGTCGAGGATTGATAAACCTGCTTTGTCAGCAAGATAAGCGTATTTGCCCTGGAGGGTTATTTTGCCGGTTGCGCCAAAGCAGGATACATTGCTAGGTTTTTCGAGATCTACCCAAGCTCCTACCCATTCGATAGGCCCTTGCGAAATATTCCTTCCAAAGCCCGCTACTATGGCTAATAAACAGCATAAAATTAATAGAATAAATACTTTATAAGTATTGTTTTTACTTTTCATTAAGATACTTATCGGATTAATTCAGAGTATTTGCCCGTACCTTTTTATTGCTTTAAACATTAGTATACATTAACATTTTCTTATATTATAATCAACTTGTCAAGCTAGATAGTGCTTGACAACTAAAAGTGCCTCCGATACAATTTTAAGTATAAAAACTTTTAAAGCTGAATAATTTTAAGGTGTTAAATAAGGAGGGCGGAGTGAAGATAAATAGGCTAACATTAATGATTTTTAGTGTTTTTATTCTATTGGTGGCAGCAGGGTTTACATTCAGCGGAACGCTTTTAGCTTATAACCTGAAAGAATATTATCCATTATCCGAAGGCAATACCTGGGTATATAAGTTAGTGGTGAATGAGGGCAATGTAGAAATTATTGACCAGGAAATAGCTAAAATAAAAGGTACTGAGAAGATAGGGAAGGTCGAGACAAGAAAAATAATCTCCTTGCAATCGAAAAATCAATGCGTAGCTATCGATTCTGAGGGGGTAAAGTTATATAAATATTGGGGATGGTTCAACGGCGACTACGAGACTTATGAACCGCCAAAGATGTTTTTCCCCAATAATATGAAAGTTGGAGAGAGCAGGATTTATAAGATTATCAGTACAATTTACGATGTCAGGGATATTGAAGATGAGAGGATCAGGGATGCCGGAGTTTTAACTATAACACTGGCTTCAATAGAAGATGTAGAGGTTCGGGCGGGTAAATTCAAAAATTGCCTTAAGTTTGTTTCTGTTTATGATTTTGAAGAAAAAAACGAGGCAGAGATCGGCAGAGAAACAATAACTACCTGGCTTGCGCCAGGAATAGGCAGGATTAAAGCTGAACACAACTCCGTGCAATATTGCCAAGATGCCAGGTATTGCCAGAATGAAAAGAAAGAAGATAAAATTACCGAATCGCTTGAGTTGACAGAAGCGATGATCAATGGAAAGATGGTTCCTCCCGGTAGTCCACCATTCAAGCATGCTCCAACAAAAATCGGCCACTACCCACATTACCCACAGCAGATAAATATAAAGAATAAGAGCAGCAAATAATATGCCTAAAATAATACTCCTGGATCCTCTAGGCAGAGGCGCTAGCATATTCGGCCATTGCCACTATTTAAGGGACTGGTCAGGCCACTATAATCCGGGTTACGTGCCTTTGCCGCCATTGGATTTGATGTACGCCGCGGCATATCTTATAAGTAACGGCTGCGAAGCAAAAATTA
Source organism: uncultured Planctomycetales bacterium (assembly GCA_964413025.1). Taxonomy (GTDB): domain Bacteria; phylum Omnitrophota; class Gorgyraeia; order Gygaellales; family Profunditerraquicolaceae; genus CAYPRG01. The sequence continues at coordinate 22,468 of CAYPRG010000003.1, read as the reverse complement.
TCGAAGGCAGCATAAAACATTTAACCCATAAGAAAATAATTGAAATTATTAAAAAAGAACATCCAGATTATGTTTTTTTACCGTCCACGTCCTTAAGCCTGGATGATGACAAGGATCTTTCCCTGCTTATCAGGAAAAATATTCCATACGCGAAGGTAATTTTTGCCGGCCCGTTAGTCACCCATCAGCCATCGTTAGTTCTAAGCGATAAAAGCGCAGACTTTGCCGTTTTGGGCGAGTACGAATCACCCTTGTTAAATATAACCAAGGGCGATTATAGCGAAAATATCGCTTATTTAAGCGGCAATAAAGTTATTTGCGGCAGAAGAAGTTTAGTTGATTTAGACAAATTACCGCTGCCTGCGAGGCAGCTGATCGATAACCAGGCTTATAGATTTGTTATCTTTAATAAACGTAACCCGGTCACTACCATGACTATAAGCCGCGGATGCCCGTATGGTAAGTGTGAGTTTTGCAATTCCAGCCTTTTCGCTTTAGGCAAGATAAGATACAGGAACATCGGTTCTATTACTGAAGAATTAAACGATATTGTATCCAAATACAGGATAGGCGAAATATTTTTTAAAGACCAAGCCTTTACTGCTAATAGAGAGCTTGTCTGGAAAATGTGTGAATACATACTCTCCAATAATATAGATATCTCATGGCGAGTTTCTACAAGGGTAGACCTTGTTGATAAGGAGCTGTTGGCTTTAATGCATAAAGCCGGCTGCCATCAGATATCTTTTGGATTTGAGAGTTATTCCCAAGATGCCCTGGATATATTAAAAAAAGGAATTACAATCGGACAGTCAAAGCACGCGGCTAGATTAGCTAAAGAAACCGGCATGGAAGTCATGGGGTTTTTTATATTTGGTTCGCTAAGAGGCATAAAGGTGTCTTTAGCGGAGCTATTTAAATTCATTTCAATACTGGATGTTGATTATGCGCAATTTAATAGGCTTGAGATATTGCCAGGAGCGCCTTTTTATGGTAAATATGTATCAGGCAGGCCGATGCTTCCTGCCGAAGAATCAGCTAAACGCGGTGCTGAATATGCCTACCTAAGATTTTATTTCAGGCCGGGTTATTTGTTCAAGCAGTTAGCTAAAATCAAGTCTTGGGATGATGTTATATTATTAACCAGAATAGCTTTTGATGCCTTCCTATTTCTTATCTTACCTTTAAGAGGACCGCATAAGCGATGATATGAAAACCTATTTATATATGTCTAAATATAAGTTTATTTTAATATTTACTACGCTATTGTTAGCTTTAATGGTTTTTGCTGGTAGTATTTCATGCGCGGGCACTGAGTCTCCTGCCTGGCAGTATATAGAGCAAGGAAAATATGCTGATGCGGAAAAATCCTTTACTGAGATGGTTAAATCATACCCTAACGATGCTCAGGGTTATTACGGGATGGGTAAAGTCTACGAGAAGAGGAGCAAATATCTCGAAGCGTTAAAGTGGTTTAATAAGGCTTTAGAGATAGATTCCCGTAATCCAAGTATTTATTCAGATATCGGCAGGGCATATGAAGAAATGAAAAAATACGGCGAAGCGTTAAAGTGGTTTAGTAAGGCTTTAGAAATAGACCCTGGTAATGCATATATCTACATAAGCATCGGCAGGGTCTATGAAAAATTAAATGACGATGGCAAGGCTACGGAATGGTTCGATAAAGCAAAAAAAATTGGTTTTAATGATAGCCGTGTTTATTTAGCTATCGGTGATATTTATGAAAATATGGATAGGTATAAAGGTGCGTTAGCCTGGTATGAGGAGGCTTCAAAGATTGATCATCGAAACAGTGATATCTATTCGAGGATAGGTACGATTTACGAAAAAAGGGGTAATTTTGACCTGGCCATCAAGTGGTATGAAAAGGCGCTTGTATTTAAACCGGATAATGCGTCTGTTTACGATAAGTTATCCACTACCAATAGGAAGAAAGGCAAATATGATGAAGCGCTAAAATGGAGCAGAGAATTAATCAGGTCGAGGCCGGGAGACAGTCAGAGCTATGTTTCCTTAGCCAGGGTCTATGAAAATATGGGCAAATTAGATGAAGCAGAAAAGTGGTTCGTAGAAGCAATTAAAATAAATCCAGACGAATTCAGGGCTTCTGAGGGTATAGGAAATATTTACAGGATGCGGGATAAATACGACGAAGCAATAAAATGGTATAAGAGGTCGATTGAAACGAGCTTATACGATGAGCGTTATCTTTGCCCCTATGAGGGCATCGGCCTGGTCTATAAAAAACTTGGCAATGTCCCGAAGACAGAAGAAGCCTTCCTGGCTAAGATTAAAAAAAATCCATACAACTATTTGGGGTACTACGATTTTGCCTATTATTACTACCATATGGGCCAGTTAAGCAAGGCGAAAGATTATATCGAGAAGGCTTTATCTTTAGCAGTCGACAAGGGGGATGTGCAGCCGATCCTGCAATTAAAGGGGCATATCCTGATAATGCAGGGCGATTATGCTGCAGCCGAACATATTTTTAATGGTTTGCTGAAGGAGTATGGGGCCAGTTGTCCTTCCCTTGCCGGGCTGGGGCATATCGCTAACGCCAGAAAAGACTATAAGCTGGCAAGAAAATATTTTGAAGATGCCCTGAATCTGAAGGCCAGCATGGAATCAGAAGATAGGTTTATGGCTTTGTTGGGGCTAGGCTGGGTAAATGCCAATGAACATAAGTATCGAGAAGCTATTGCCTGCTACGAGAAGGTTCTTAAGGTAGACCCTCTTTTGCTGCTCGCGCTCTTAGGCATGGGCAATGCCTACAATTGGCTGGGAGAATACGACCAGGCCGAGAAATATTTTAAGCGCGCCATGGAGATAGATAAAAATAACGAATATGCCCTCGCAGGCTTAGGTATGGTTTATTTGAATAAAGGGAAAAGTAAGGAAGCTGAGCAATTATTAGCCAGATCCTTGAAGATAAATAACTCCACTTTTTCCTGCCCTTATGAGGGTTTAGGTTTACTTTATCTGAAACAGGGTAAACTTAGCGAGGCAGAAGACAACTTGAAGAAAGCCATCGAGATCAGCCCTAACGTTGAATATAGGAAATACAACGGTTTAGCCAAGATCTACCTGAAGCAGGGCAAGATAAGGGAAGCAAGGCAGCTCCTTTTTAAGTCTATAGAGAATTATCCTCAGGACAACGAAGCTAAAGAGATGCTGAAAGAAATAGGGCCTAAAGAGCCAACAAAATAATAGGATATTATTCTATGGAACTGTTTAAATTACCTAAAGGTGTTTTAACCCTCCTGTCACTCGTATTATTATTATTTGACAATAAGATTTCTTGCGCCTATGACGATTCTATTGTTCAGCGCTACCTTGACAACGGGCAATACAATGAGGCAATCAGTTATTTAAAAAAAGAAATCAAGGAAAATCCTGTTGATGATAGTGCTTATGTGGCTATAGGCAGAGCCTGTGATGATATGGCTGACTACGAAGAGGCTATAAAATGGTACAAGGAGGCTATCCGGATAAATCCCCGAAACTTCGATGCCAACTGCGGGCTTGGTGAAGTGTATATAAAGCAGCAGCGATACGATGAATCAAGAAAATGGTTTAGGGAAGCAGTCGGGGTGAGCCCCGGCGATCCTGGCGGTTATCGCGGCATAGGAAATAGTTACAGAAAACAAGGGAATTACGATGAAGCCATAAAATTATATGAGAGAGCAATTGCTATGGCTCCTGATAATAGCAGCAGCTATGAAGGCCTGGGTAGGGTTTATTATGATATGGCTGATTACAATGAAGCAATGAAGTCCTTCAAAGAGGCAATCAAGATAGACCTTAAAAATCAGACAGCCTACGAAGGCATCGCTAGAATTTATGCGAAACAAGGGAAATACCAGGAAGCTATAAAGTGGTATAAAAGATCAATAGGGGCGGATTACTTTTATGCTTGCCCCTACGAAGGCCTGGGCATAGTTTACCGGAAACTCGGCAAGGCTAAAGAGGCAGAGGAAAATCTATTAGCAGCAGTAAAAATAGAACCATATAACTACGTTGGCTTCTATAACCTCGCCTACTATTATTACGAGACAGGCAATCTTGCCCTGGCCGGGCAGAATATCGATAAAGCATTGTCTCTGGTTATGAATCCTTCTGATAAAATCAGGTATTTGCAGCTTAAGGGCCTTATCCTGGTTATGCGGCAGGATTATTCTTCTGCCGAGAAACTCTTCAATGGCCTGATCAAAGAACATGGGGCCAGCTGTGTTACCCTTGCTGGGCTGGGGCATATCGCTAATGCCAGAAAAGACTACAAGTCAGCCAGGAAATACTTCGAAGATGCCTTGAGATCAGAGGCCAGCGTAGAATCCGAAGATAAAATTATTGCCTTCCTGGGCCTGGGCTGGGTCAATGCCAATGAGCATAAGTATAAAGAAGCCATCGCCTGCTACGAAAAAATCCTCAAGGAAAAACCTCTGTTTATGCCCGCGCTAGTAAGCATGGGCAATGCCTATAGCTGGCTGGGCGAATACGACCAGGCCGAGAAATATTTTAAGCGCGCCCTTGAGATAGATAAGGATAATGAATACGCATTAGCCGAATTAGGCATCGTATATCTCAATAAGGGCGACACCAAACAATCCAAGGAACTATTAACAAAATCCTTAAAAATTAACGATGCTACTTATTCCTGTCCATACGAAGGTTTAGGATTGCTTTATCTGAGAGAGGGTAAGCTTAAGGAAGCTGAAGAAAATTTTCAGAAGGCGATTCAGGTTAACCCGAACATCGAATACCAGAAATACAACGGTTTAGCCAAGATCTACCTGAAGCAGGGCAAGATAATGGAAGCAAAGCAGCTCCTCTTGAAGTCCGTAGAGAATTATCCTCAGGATGGCGAGGCGAGAGAACTACTTAAAAAAATAGGGTCCAAGATATGAGAATAAAGATGCCTAAAGGCATAATAGAAGCTTTTACCGTGATATGCGTATTATTGGCCAGTATGCCTATTTATGCTTATGATAAATCTGTTGTCCGGCATTACCTAGAAAAAGGCAAACACAACAAGGCGATTAATTATCTAAAAGAAGAAGTCAGAAAAGATCCCAATGATGGTTTTGCCTGCGAGGGGCTTGGCATGGTTTATGAGGACATGGCTAATTACGAGGAGGCTATAAAATGGTATAAAGAGGCCATCCGGTTAAATCCCCATAACCTTGATGCTTACCATGGATTGGGAGCTGTTTACCGGCAGTACCAGAAGCACGATGAAGCGATAGAGCTTTACAAAGAGGCGATTAAGATAAGCCCGGATGATGGGGCTAGCTATTGCGGGATAGGGGAAAGCTACAGGAAACAGCGGAATTATAACGAATCTATGAAATGGTTCAAAAAAGGGATTGAGCTGGACCCTAAAGATAGTTTTAATTACGTTGGGTTAGGCAGGGTCTATTACGAGATGGGTAATTATGAGGAAGCATTGAGATTGAATAAAGAGGCAATCAGGGTGAATCCATATGACCCCGAAGGTTATTGGGGCATGGGGGATAGCTGTATCGACCAGCATAAATATAATGAAGCTATCCAGTGGTATAGGGAGGCAATAAATAGGGACCCTAAAAGCACTAATTCCTATTACGGCCTGGGTAGAATTTACGAAGTCATGGAGGATTACGAAGAAGCAGCCAGATTGTATAAGGAGATCATCCGGATTAATCCAAGGGCATATGGAGGTTACGACGGTGTCGCTAGAATTTATGCGAAACAAGGGAAATACCAGGAAGCTATAAAGTGGTACAAAAAGGCGATTAAGGAAGATTGTTTAATTGTTTGTTACTATACGGATTTGGGAATGCTTTACCGGAAACTCGGCAAGGCTAAAGAGGCAGAGGAAAATCTGTTAGCAGTAGTAAAAATAGAACCATATAACTACGTTGGCTACTATAACCTCGCCCACTATTATTACGAGACAGGCAATCTTGCCCTGGCCGGGCAGAATATCGATAAAGCATTGTCTCTGGTTATGAATCCTTCTGATAAAATCAGGTATTTGCAGCTTAAGGGCCTTATCCTGGTTATGCGGCAGGATTATTCTTCTGCCGAGAAACTCTTCAATGAAGGTAAGTATAAAGAAGCCATTGCCTGCTACGAAAAAAACCTCAAGGAAAAACCTCTGTTTATGCCCGCGCTAGTAAGCATGGGCAATGTCTATAGCTGGCTGGGCGAATACAGCAAGGCGGAGAATTATTTCAAGCGCGCCCTGGAGATAGATAAGGATAATGAATACGCATTATTAGGCATAGCCAGAATCTACCTGAAGCAGAGTAAGATCAGGGAGGCAAAACAGCTCCTCTTGAAGCTAATATCCAGCTATCCTCTGTGCGATGAAGCTAAGGAATTGCTGAAGGAAACAGGAGTAAAGGCATGAGATTATCGCATCTATACAGGCGGCTCAAATTAAATTTAGCCACGCTGTTTTTCATGGTTTTTGCGGTGGGCATTTCATATGCGGGTACTGAATTTCCTGCCTGGCATTATCTGGAGCAGAAGAAATACGATGAGGCGGAAAAATCTTTTATGGAGATGGTCAGGCTATATCCAAAAGACTCCCGGGGATATTATGGGATTGCTAAAGTTTACGAGAAGAAGAATAACTACGAAGAAGCCTTAAAGTGGTTTAGTAAGGCCTTGGAAATAAATCCTAATGACGCGGATATTTATTCAAACATTGCCAACCTTTATAAAAATATGGGCAGGTACGATGAGGCAATGAAGTTTTTTAAAGAAGCAATGAGAATAAATCCGCGTGACAGCGGTAGTTACGTAAATATAGGGATTCTTTGTGAGGATATGGGCAGGTACGATGAGGCAATGAAGTTTTTTACAGAGGCAATCAGGGTAAACCCAAAAGATTGTTCCGGATACTCTGGCTTGGGCAGATTTTATGTTGAAAAAGGCAACTACGAAGAAGCCATAAAATGGCATAAAGAAGCAATCAGGATAAACCCCCATAATGGTAATATCTATGCAGACATTGGCGATCTCTATGAGAATATGGGTAATTACAGCGAGGCAGAGAGCTGGTTTAAGAAGGCAGTTAAGGTAGACCCCGATAAATTCAGGATATATGAAGGGCTGGGGAATATTTCCAGAAGGCAGTATAAATATGACCAGGCAAAGGAGTGGTATACTAAATCAATCGATAAGGAGCCGCCTAAACGTTTTATTGTCTGTCCTTATGAGGGCCTGGGCCTTGTTTATAAAAAACTTGGCAAGGCTTCTGAGGCAGAAAAGAACTTTCTGATGATGATCAAGATAGACCCCGGCAACTCCTTAGGCTATTATCACCTCGCCCGCTATTACTATGAAATCGGAAAACTCGCCTTGGCCGAGCAGAATGTTGAGGAGGCGTTATCTTTCGCTGCCAGCCCTGCTACTAAAAAGCAAGCCCTACAGCTTAAAGGATTCATCCTGATTATGCAAAAGAGTTATTCTTCTTCCGAGGAGCTTTTTAATAAACTTATCGAGGAATACGGAGTCAGCTGCGCTACCCTTGCCGGGATGGGGCATATCGCTAATGCCAGAAAAGACTACAAGCTGGCGAGGGGATATTTTGAGAATGCCATAAAAGTTAAGATTAACGAAGAAGAGGAAGATTATAGGATTATGGCAATGCTCGGCCTGGGTTGGGTGAATGCCAATGAAAACAGGCATAAGGAAGCAATAAAATATTATGAGCAGACCTTGAGGGGGGAACCCCTGTTTATGCCCGCGCTGGTAAGCATGGGTAATGCTTATAACTGGCTGGGTGAATACAGCAAAGCTGAGAAGTATTTTAAGCGCGCCCTTGAGATAGATAAAGATAATGAATACGCCTTGGCAGGCCTGGGGACAGTTTATCTAAATGACGGAAATAACAGGGAATCCGAAGAATTATTAACCAGGTCTTTGAAGATAAATGATCTTACCTACTCCTGTCCATACGAAGGCCTGGGCTTGCTTTATCTGAAGCAGGGTAAGATCAGGGAGGCGGAGTATAATCTGAAAAAATCCATTCAGATTAATCCCGATATCGAATACAGGAAGTATAATGGGCTAGCCAGGATCTATATTAAACAAGGCAGGATAAATGAGGCAAGAGCGTTATTGCAAAAATCAATAGAGAATTATCCCCTTGATGGCGAAGCAAGGCAATTGTTGAATGAAATAGAGGTAAAAATATAGTGGTTGTCTTGATTGTGTTTCTAATGCTGGTTTCCGGATTTTTAGCAGCGAATTATTTTCTTAGAGATCCGGATAATGGGCTGGAAAGAGCAGGGGTGATATTATTCTTCAGCCTTGCTGTGATCCCGTTTATAAACATAAACTGCGCTTTTTTCTGCAATAAATATATTACCAATAATTTAACCCTGGTTACTTCTTTCGCTACGGTAATCTTTTTTAGCCTGTTAGTTCATCGTGCGAATAGGGGTATCCGTGGAAGCTGCTTCCAGTTTTCTATTTCAAGAAGAGGGTTTTTAATGCTCGTATTGGTTATATTAACAGGTTCGTTTTTCTATCATTATTATACAAACGAAGAGTTTATGTTATCTCTCGGGTCTTATCTTGTAAAAGGAGACGCAGCTTGTTTTTATATGCAAACGTTCCAGGCGCTGGAGGAATTCATCCCGGATGTAAAAGGTATTTCATCGGTTAATGATGCTTATGGAATTATCTCTACTCCCGGAAATATATTATTTACCGCTACCGCTCTTTCTATTTTTAAGTTGTATAGTTTTAAGCTGCTCTATATAGTATTTATTTTATTGATTTTTATCTTTGTCTATCTCATCGTTGATAAAATCATAAAGGATAAAGCCGTATCTTTACTTGCAGCACTTTTTGCTGTATTTAATCCTTATCTTTTGTCGGTTGAAGTACTTGATAGAAATGTAATGGCATTAGCTGTTTCGGCAGTGCTGTTTTATCTGATTTTGAAGTATCCGGGTAAAGCATTCCTTCATGGTTTAATTTTTGGGATCCTCTCGGGGACAGGATTAAGATTTTTGCCTTTGCTATTTGTTTTGCCTATTGCAATTCTCCATTTTCACAGGCGTATTAATTTAACCGGGAGCCTGGTATTTATTGCCGGATTTATAATAACTTTTACTTTTAATGTCCCGCATCTTTATTTCCATGGGCTTCACGGCTTAGGAGAGGCGAGTTCATCTGTCAGTTTGATAATAAACGCATTTACAAAATGGGGAAGGACTCCTTTTGTCCCGTTTCCAAATTTAATATCCTATTTGTTAAATATATTAAACTATTTTGGATGGCTGGTTTCGGTAATCATCCTGGCGGGGGTATTTAGGCTGTGGAATAGCAATAGAAAATTAACATCGGCTTTTTTGGTCATGTTTTTATCGGTTATTTTTGTTTTGGCTTATCAGAGAAACTGGCTTGAGGGCGATAAATACAGGATAGCTATCTGTGGTTTTTTGCCATTGTTCATATTCTTTGGCTGTGGGTTAAAGTATGTATTTACAAAAGAATATTCTATAAAAAAGATTACTTTGCTGTTTGCCTGTTTTTTACTTCCGTTTATTTTTGTGCGCTTAATTTCCCTGTCCAGTTTTAACTTAGATGAAGAATTTAGCAAAAGGAAATTTCTCTACCAGAGCGAGGCTGCCGTATATCATGAGTTAGCCAGGAAATCTCTATTGGATATAGGTATGTTGCCGAACTATAAAAGATTGGCAGATAAACTGGATTTAAAAAGAAAAGCCCGTGAAGATGAGATTGTTTTTGGCAAGTTGTTCCCCGGGAATGGATTGCCCGGCCTTGATAAATATAGGGATTTCTATAAGCAGTGGGGAGGGTATTTCTTAAAAGATAGCAGAAAATATCCGGAGCACAATACTTCCGGATACAGTTATTTAAAAATCGATTTCGGAAGGTTAGCTAGTAATCTGTCAGGCTCAGCAGAGAAGATTAATTATTCTGATATGCCGGCTATAGACTTTATGGCAGAGGATAGCCTTTTTGATGTATATTATACGGATTTAAAGGTAGATTGGCAGGCAGAGAAGCTTCCTGTAAGCGTTATCATACACAAAGAAGAAATTAAGTACTTGAGGGAATTGAATATTGATTTGAATGCTTTCATAAGCTTTGGCAAAGATAATGACGGGTTTGATAGGATTTACCCGGTAAGTTTTAAAGCGGATCCGCTTTTAAAAGTATATAGAAATAATGCCGGTATGGGGTCTTTTCCGCTCGTCTCGGAGGACAATACAGTGGTATTGCATGTACCTGATGATTTAAAGATAGTTATCCGGAACTGGTTCATAAATGAAAAGGGTGCATCTTATAAGCTGGATAGCTGGTGTATTAAACAGGATGCCAAGGGTAATTATGGGGCGGAATTTTATTATAACGAACCGGAGAGCTATTTATAATATGTTAATTTTAGGGATAGCGGATAGCCATGATGCGTCAGCAACTTTAATAGAAGATGGCAAGGTGCTTGCCGCTGTTTCCGAAGAGAGGTTTACCCGTAAAAAAAGGCAGCATGGTTTTCCTTATAAATCTATTAGTTACCTTAAGGATTTTATCCGGGATAGAAATATAGATAAGATTTACATCGCGGGAAAATACGGCAGGGCGGCATTTAGGGTTATGGACGGCTTATATGCAAAAACTAATCCTTCTAAAGGTATCCTTTCTTTATCTTCAAAAATAGCATACCGGATAGAAAATATAATTGCAACAACGCCGTTTTTAAGGGAGATGGAGTCGGTTTTAGGCTTGTGCGCGATTAAGAGAAAGCTCAGGAAGGCCGGTGTAAAATATCATTCGGTACACCTCTTGGACCATCATTATTCTCATATTGTTTCAGCCTTATCAGGCATGGATTCCGATACCTATCTTGCGGTTTCTCTGGATGCCTATGGCGACGGAAAATCCGGAATGGTTGTTAATGTAAAGAATAAAAAAATAGTAAGGGTGAGCGAGGTTTCTTATGCGGATAGCATAGCTCATTTTTATGCTTATATTTGCGCCTGCTTAGGATTTCAGGAGGGAGAAGAGGGGAAAGTGATGGCTTTAGCGGCTTTTGGCAGGGACACCGGGTTAACAAAAGTAATGAATAATTTTTTTAAGGTCGATACATCAGGGATGAAGGTTAATTCACGCTATAGGGCCAGGAGATTCGTAAAATTATTGGGTAAGTATCGCAAGGAAGATATAGCATTTTCTTTACAGAAAACAATCGAAGACGTTGCCGTAAAATTTATAAAGAACAGCGTTATGGGAAACGATTATCCGGATCTTTTTCTCTGCGGAGGATTTTTTGCTAATATTAAAGTTACTCAGCGGTTGCATAAAGAAAAATTGTTTAAGCGAATTTTTGTGTTTCCCCATATGGGTGATGGAGGAATAGCTTTTGTGTCTGCGGTTTATAAAACAACGCCCGAAAATACTCCGGCGTCTTTGAGAGATTTGGGGCGTTTAGAGGTTGCCCAGTTGAGAGACGTTTATTTGGGCCCGGAATACGATAGAGAGCATATCAGGAGTATTTTTAAAGAAAATTGCCTGAATTATATTGAAGAGCCTAATTTTGAAGGTAAGATAGCTTATCTTTTGGCTAGCGGTAAGACCGTTGCCCTATTTAAGGGCAGGATGGAATATGGCCCGCGGGCATTAGGCAACCGTAGTATATTATATCAGGCTAATGACAAGAGCGCTAATGACTGGCTAAACAAAAAATTAAAGCGTTCTGAATATATGCCGTTTGCGCCGGTCACCTTGTTTGAGTTTAGAGATAAGTGTTACATGAATACGGAGGGAATAGAGGGCGCGGCAAAATTTATGACTATTTCAGTTGATTGTACAAATTGGATGAAAGAAATTTCTCCCGGGGTAGTGCATGTGGACGGGACAGCCAGGCCGCAGCTGATTAAAGAAGAAGATAACCCGGGTTATTATAAAATCCTGAAAGAATACCACAAGATTACCGGCATCCCCAGCCTGATTAATACCAGCTTCAATATGCACGGAGAACCGATAGTTTGTTCACCCAAGGAAGCCATTGATACATTCAAAACTGCGTGCTTAGATTACTTGGCTATAGATGTTTTTCTCGTTGAAAACCCGTTTAACTAAAGACTATGCGCACTGACCTTCCTAAAATTTTATTAGTGAATCCGGTTACAAGAGATAATACAAGGGTTTTACGCGTGGAGAGGTGCCAGCAGAAACTATTTCATCCGGTTGGGATATGGCCGCCGATTACTTTACTTGAGATAGCCGTTTATCTAAAGCACAATAGTTTTACCGATATACAGATAATTGACGGAGAAATAGAAGGGCTATCCTTTGATAGCTTAGTTGATGAAATTGTCCGGGTGAAGCCTGCCATAGTCGTGATACAGGCTACTACGCCGACCATTGATGACGATATTCTTTTTGCCTCCAGATTAAAACAAAAATCAAATAAATTCGTAACCGTATTTATTGGTTTGCATGCTACTGTTTTTCCGCAGGATTTATTAAAAAATGAAGCCATAGATTATGTTATCCTTGGAGAGCCGGAAGAGGCTGTTTCTGAGTTGGTGAGTTGCCTTTTTGGCAGAAAAGGAAACCTGAGCGATATCAGGGGGTTGGGGTATAGAAATAACGGGAGTATTTTCGTCAATCAAAAGCGGACAGCAAGGGATAATTATGATTATCCCGGCATGCCGGATAGGTCGCTTTTAAAGAACGATAAATATATTATGCCTTTAACCGGCAGGCCATTTACAGTGATAAAGGTCTCAAGGGGCTGTGATTTTAACTGTACATTCTGCACTTCGGCAGCATATTACGGCAAGGGATGGAAAGCCAGAAGCCCGGAGAATATCATAAATGAAATAAAAGATGTTAAGGATAATTATAATATAGATACATTCCTTTTTTTGTCCGATACATTTAACGGCAATAAGGATTTTGTGGATAAGCTGGCATCTCTTATAATAAAAGAAAATCTTAACATAAAGTGGGTAGCAAACAGCCGGGTGGACCTGATTGATAAGGAGAGCGTCGCTTTGATGAAAAAAGCGGGTTGTATTTTAGTTTCTTTAGGCATAGAATCTTATGATAAAACTGTGCTAGGGGCAAGCAGGAAATATTTAACTAAACAGGTCATTGACCGGGCTGTATCTATATTGAAAAAATATGGCATTAGAACTTACGGCTATTTTATTTTTGGCTTGGAGAAGGAAAATAAAATCAGCATGATGATGACGGCGGTCAGGGCATTTAAATCTAAGTTGGATTTCGCTGTTTTTTATTCTTTAACCCCTTATCCCGGCACGGATTATTTTATGCGCTATAATAACCGGGATTGGAAGGATTACTTCCACGGGCGTTCGGCTATTGTCGGATATAGTCATTTGGGAAAATATACTATTAAGATATTTACTTATCTTGCCTTGGTCCTCTTTTATTTAAGGCCCGGGCGGTTTATCTTATTGGTAAAATATCTTTTAACGAGGCGGCTATATTGATCAATTATTTCTTCAGGTTTCTTGCCGATAATATAAGGCGTTTACGGAATCGCCCTTCTGAGCCGTTCCTCCTGAATTATTCAATAACCTTTAGGTGCAATCTGGATTGCAAATACTGCGGAATAGGGAGAATGGAAAATAATTATGCCGGCGAGGAGTTGTCTCTGGCAGATATTTCTCGTTTTCTCAGTGATCCTATGTTAAAGAAGCTTAAGATAGCGGTTATTAGCGGCGGGGAGCCATTTTTGAGGGATGATTTTAATGATATTATGCTTGAGTTTCAGAAGAAGGTAGCTCCGCAGATTTTTCATATCACCTCAAATGGGTACTTGACCGGCCGCATTATTGATTCGGTCAGATTTTTAAAGAAACACGGCTTAAATATAGAGCTTAAATTGAGCATTGATGATATCGGGGATAAGCATGATGTTTTACGCAACAAGAGCGGGTGTTTTGACAGGGTGGTGGATACTGCCCAAAAATTACGTAGTTTTTTTCACAAAAATGAGCTGTATATCGGCATTAACCAGACGATATTTGAGGAAAATTATAGAAGTATACTTGAAGTAAAAAAATTAGCCCATAGCCTTGACGCCGCACATGTAGGGTTTATCGGCCTGCAGAAACGGCCGCTTCATTCGGGTGCCGCGGGTGCGGATTACGGGTTAGTTAAATTAAGCACCGAGGTAAGAGAATACTTGATGGCGAACTTAAAGGATATTTATAATTGGCGTTCCTATTTTACCAATAATTCAAAATTCTCCGAAGAAGTTATATTGAAGCATTATATTAAAGGGCAGGTTGAGCTATTAAAAGGAGCGAAGTTGGCGCCCTACAACTGTATGTCGTTATTTTCTTATTTTAGGTTAAATCCAAATGGGGATGTTATAACCTGTAGTTATGACTTGGATAGATTAGGCAATGTAAAGCTGGAAAGCTATTCGTCTATCCTTGCAAAGGAAATAACCAAGGATAAACTTATGAAAGTAAAAAAATGCGGTAGATGTTGGTTAGGATGCGAGGTTTCGCCGAGTTGGGTTTCCTCGCTTTTTAATTCTATAAAAAATGATTAAAGATATCCGTAAGGTAACTCTGGTTAACCCGTATTTCCAGAAGCAGACCCAGGCTATTGCCCAGATAACCGTTGGGCCGCCGTTGGGCCTGGCCTATATTGCTTCGGCATTAGAGCGGAATGGCTATTCGGTCAGTATTATTGACGCTAATGCCGAACGCTTGTCAGTTGAAGAGACCGTTTCGCGTATCCTGGAATCTAAGCCTGATTTGGCTGGATTTTCAGCAGTTACCCCCACCATCGATATTTGCCGCCAGCTTGCCGAGCAAATCAAAAAAGAGAATAACAATATTTTTACCGTGGCTGGAGGCATACACCCCAGTAGCCTGCCGGAAGAAACATTACGAGAGTGTGCCGGTTTTGATTTTCTTATATGCGGTGAAGGGGAACTGGCGTTGGTTCAATTATTAGGCGCCCTGAATAATAATACCGCTCTGGGTAATATAAAAGGGCTGGCCTACAGGGATTCAGGCAATATTATTGCCAATGGAACAGCTGATTACGTCGATAATCTTGATGAATTAGGATTTCCTGCCAGGCACTTATTGAAGAATTCGTTATATAAGACTTTTGATTCCGCAAAAATGACTTCTATAATCGCTATGAGGGGTTGCCCGGCCAGCTGTATTTATTGCGCGGTCAGCCTGGTCGCCGGCAGAAAGTGCCGCAAGAGAAGCCCTTTCCACGTAATAGAGGAAATAGAAACATGTTCGCATAAATACAAGATTAACTTTATTGCTTTTTTAGATGATACCTTCACCTTTGATAAGGAATGGGTGCACGAGCTTTGCGATGGATTCATCATGTCTGGCCTGAACCGAAGAATCAAATGGTCATGCCTGACTAGGGTGGATAACGTTGATTTAGATTTATTAAGGCACATGAAGCAAGCCGGTTGTGTCAGGGTGGAGTTAGGTATAGAATCAGGCTCCCAGAAAATACTGGATTATGTAAAAAAAGGAATCAGCCTTCAACAGACAAAAGAAGCATTTTCCATGGCAAAAGAGGCGGGGCTGTCTACTATGGGCTTTGTGATGCTGAATGTGCCGGGGGAGACCAGGGATACAATATTGGCGACTAAAAAATTAATTATGGAGTTAGAGCCTGATTTTCTGCAGGTGTCTTTTGCTACCCCGTATCCCGGGACAGAGTTATTTGAAATCTGTAAAAGGGATAATCTATTGTCCGGCAGGGACTGGTCAAAGTATCTTTTTCTGAACAACCTGATCATAAAAAACCCCGCTATCAGCGAAAACGAACTAAAAAGTTTAATGCGGGATATTCAGCAAGCCTTCCATCTCAGGCCTAAATACATACTCAAGATGTTTTTGTATATGCTGAAAAATCCGCAGAGTATAAAGACTATGTTTTGGGCAGGGTCAAACGCTTTTCAAAAACTCTTAAGCAGGTAATTTCCTATCGCCAGGTAATCAAGCCCTGATTTTTTAAATGCCCTCAGCGCGTCGGAGGGAGTGCAGACAATCGGCTCTTCGTGCATATTAAAGCTGGTATTAATCAGGCTGGGGATGCCGGTAATCTTATGGTATTCCTTCAGGATTTTATAATAACCCGGGTTATCCTCTTCTTTGATTAATTGCGGCCTGGCTGTCCCATCCACATGCACTACCCCGGGAGAGGTTTTTTTCATCCATTCAGTGCAATCTACGGCAATGGTCATAAATTTAGCGTTATATTTTACTTTTTCTATATTGGCATAACATTGCCCGGCGTATTCTTCCATAGTCACCGGAGCAAAAGGCATATATTCCGACCGCTTTAATTTAATATTCAGCCAGTCATTAACGCTTTTATCGGTAGTCTGATAGAGTATACTGCGGTTCCCTAAAGCCCTTAAGGCATATTCCATCCGGCCGGAAAAACGGGCAACTACTTTTCCTCCGGCAAGGAGCTGGGCAACGGCTGTTTCGATATCTTGAAAATGCTCGTAATTTAATTCTTCTTTTTTAATCTCCGCTTCAATTTCCTCATTGTCATATCCCGGCCCAAGGTATAGATTATCCAGCTTAAACGGTTTAAGCCCCGAATTTTGCGCTAAGTAGCCTAATCCCGCGCCGAGGCTGATTCCCTGGTCATTCATTGCCGGGTGGATAAATATTCCTCTTACTTCATCTAATTCCGCTATTCTCTTATTCAGGCGGACATTGCCGAATACACCTCCCGCAAGGCAAACATAGGGAATTTTTGTTGCCTTGATTGCCTCTTTAATATATTCAAGCATAATTTCTTCAAAGCGCCTCTGGGCTGCCGCTGCCACGTCTTCTTTTTTGTATCCGGATAATTTCCTGTAAATCCCGGAGCGCGGTGATTGAAAGAGGAGGGAGGGCAAAATAAAATCCCTGCGGTCAGCGCTTAAAGAAAAAAGTTTTTCTATCAACGGGTATGCTGTTTCAGGATTGCCATATCCTGCCAGGCCGGTCATCTTGCCTGCCAGTAATGGGTTTATCCCGAGCAGCTGAGCTATTGTCCCGTAAAACTGGCCGGGGGAATTAAGCGCTGATGAGCCGTAAAGGAAATCGCAAATACCGTTTTCGCAGGTAAATACCGCAGAAGACATCCCGTCGCCAAAATTATCCGTGGATATCGCTACCGCTTTATCAAAACCGGAGGTCAAATATGCCGAGTAGGCGTGCGCGGTATGGTGGCTGGTTAACTCTACCGGCTTTTTGAACCTCTGCCTTAACAGGGCCTTATTAAATGCCTCAATACACTTCCTTAAAACAGCGTTTTTAAATATGGCGTGCTGGTAATAGATTGTTGCTTTCTGCATAACACCCAGGAAGGAATGTTCAAAAGTAGGGAATTTATTCCAGAGTATCCTTGGGAGGGGATGGTATTTATTAGCGCAGAGGATGACATCCATGTCTTTAATCGTTAACTTATATTTATCCAGGATGAAATTTATGCTTCTTACCGGAAAACCGCCCTGATGTTTTACCCTGCTCAACCGTTCTTCCGCCACCGCAAAAATTATCTTTCCGTCTTCAAATAAGCTTAGATTAGCATTACTGTCTTCGTGCAGGGTCAAGAGGTACATGCTTTAGGTTTCCTTTTGGATACAACGATAAGACAGGTTAAATTGATAAAGGTTGCAACGGCTAAAAGCAGATTATTTTGCACCGTGGTATGCAATAGCATGGCAATTCCGAATGCAGAGATGGGTATCAGGGTTATGCCTAGCCCAAAAGCTAAAATGTGCGTTGATGAATTCCTGGGATTATTGGAACCAGCCCTGATTATCAGATAGCCGGGTAGCCAAAAGACGTATATCGTAATCAGCAGTAAATATAATATTTTCAGCATAGCTTTGCCTCTATTTTTCGTAGATATATTTCCAAATATCTACGATAGTAATTTCTCTCTTGTTTGTTTCCTGTTTCATTCTTCGGATCTTTTGCTGTAAGGCTATATCCGTTTTATTGAATTTCGGCAGAAAGTTGCCTGCAGTAAGGATTTTTTTCTGCGCCAGCAGTTCCTCGGGGTCTTCTTTTTTCGTCCTTAAGTCATCCCCGATATAAGAGATATTTTTTCCTTCTACTGCCCGTGGAAAACGCTCGTACCATCTCTGGTCTACCTCAAAATCAGAAGAAGCCAGAGCCTTTACCAAGATAAATACGGCAATGGATAATAAAACTATTCCGGCCAGATTACTTTTAAGGGTTTCTTTTGAGAAAAGGGCTTTTAGGCCGGCGGCAATAAATATAATAAGAGGGCTAAAGAGCATAAGCAGGAAGGTCATCTTTAGGTTGCTCCAGTTTTCCATTACCGATAATAAGAGGTACATCGGTAAAAACCATAACATGAGAAAAGCAAATACCTGTTTGTTCTTCTTGAATAAATTTACTGCCCCGGTAATTATAAGTGAAAATATTATGATTCCAAATGAGCTTGCCAGGGTAAGCGGCAGCAGGAGAAAAGTCGGGAAACAGAAGTAGGGTGTTCTGATGATTTTATTATAAAAGGGGTAATTAAGCATCCCGTTAAAATCAAATTTCCAAAACAGGAAGTTATGCTCAAACACCGGCCGGAAGCCTCCCAGGCTGTGGAATTGGGTCGGGTGCATGAATGGGTTGCCAAAAGCATATTTATTCCAATAGAGGATCGGGGCAATAGTTATAAGGCTTCCCAGGAAGAACAGGGTAATTTCCCTGCCTTTTTTAGGTGAAGAGATAAAGAGTTTATAGATTATTGCCGGAAGGAATAATATGCTTTCGTTGCGTATGCCGCCCAGTGCGCCGTAAACCAGGCCGATGATCAATCCGTTCGGAGTATCCTCCAGTAACAGGTATATGAGGATGGATATTATCATTAATCCGAGTATGTTGGGATTAAGGTTATTTATGGAGAGTATATAGGAGTTGAGCGAAGCGATAATTGCTGAGAAAGCGCTTAAGTAGAAATTTTTGAAGAGCAGTTGGCTGATAAGAAAGGCGAAGGCCGCGATTAACACCCCGGATATGGCAAAGAAAAACCTGAAACCAAATAAATTGAAAAGAAGATACCAGGGCGTAAAGATGATTGCTCCCCCCAGCCGCTGATCCTTTGAGCTTATCCCGTCTGCATCCTTATTTATCAAATTATCCGGCAGTTTCCCCGGTAATGAATAGGAATACAGTTTCTCGCCGTCTTTAGTGACAAAATCTATATGAGTATTGGCGATAAAAAGGGATGGTTCGGTTATGTAGGTATCCCAGTATCCGTTGGCAGGGCCTTCGAATCTAAACAGGTAGTTAAATAATATAAAAATCAGGATGGCTAATAAGGCAAATGCCTTGAATTTGTTTACCGGCCGCGATGGGCTATCTTTTAGAATCAAACCTTTTTGTTCTTTTATTTCTTTAAGAGTATTTTTAAAGTAAGTTTTATGAAAGCGCGAAAGCGCGTTATAGTCGGTGTATTTTCTGATGAAGATATGCCGAAAGAACATAAATAGCCTGGCCTGCAGGTGCATCAGCCTGAATATCAGTAATCCCAGTAAATACCTGGTTTTGGTTATAGGCTTATACGCGTTTTTGCCGTCGCAGCATCTACCCATGATTAAGCTGTTCCTTTATATAGCGCTCCGCAATCTGCTGTTTTTTTTCGATAAATTGGGTGACAATTGTTTTTTCGTGTTCTAATGCCTTGTTGAATAAAAGATAAGGCAGGTAATACAGCTCTCCCGGGATACACCTGGGTTGAATGCCCAGGAAACGGTCTTTGACCGGGATGCCCATATGGAATTTTAATTCTTTCAGTTTTTTTATTTTTTCCTGCCGGGTCTGGTTGTAAACCGGAACAAAATAATCAATGCCGTATTTTTCATAGAACATCATAACTAAAGACACGCTGTGGGGCATCTGTTCCACCATTTCGCTGGTATCCCTGGATGAGCCGTCAGTCATCAGTTTAATATTATTCTTTAAGTTGTAGATTATGCTCTGGGTGTGCATAGCCAGCTTGCATCCCAGGCACCAGATAAACCCGGATTTGTATTCTTTATAATCTTCCATCAGGGTGTCCATGACCATTATCTTAAACAAGCCCTCGATATTAATCAAATTAAAAGTGAATTTATCTTTAAATTTGGCCATTAGCTCATTTGCCCTTTTTTTGCTTACACCCATATTGTAATGGCCGTGGCCGTTGCAGTAAGTCAGCAGATGGACTTTGCTGTATTGTTCTGACAGCAGGATCGCCGCGGAGGTTGAGTCAACCCCTCCGGAAAACATAAGGGATACCTGCTGATTAGTTTTAATGCCCGGATAAGCTTCGCGCATAGTCAATAGTAGGGATTAAGTTGTAATCTTTTTGAATAGCCTTTAATATCTGGCCGCAAATTTTTTGTTTTACAGCCAGGGGAAAATTCAAACCATATTGGCGTTTTATTTCCTTTTCGCTGATGGGGTCAGAGAGCTCGTTAGTATGAAATACAAAATTCAATGGCAGCCCGGTAAAGCCCAGGAGCGTATATCCCAGATTAAATAAGCCACAGCCAAGCCCGAAATGATAAGCGGCGAAAGTAAAACTGGCGTGGAAAGGAAAACGCAGGAGCGGCATAGTAGTGATAGGCACTTCTATAATCTTCATTGCCCCTTTTTTCCATATCTTTCCGCTTGAGGGATGATAGGGAGCAAGAGGGGAAAAGCCGTATTGAAATCTTCCCAGGTAATGGTCCCTGCGGGTTATTTTTAGAGAACCTAATTTCAACTTTTTGATCAGCGGGCCGTAAAAAGTCGGCATAAGCGATGAATCGTATAAATAGCCCCTATCTTCCAAAATCTTCAGCACATCGTTGTCCACGTCATTGGAAGGAGTCCTGAATCCTTTGGTGGTCACTCCCAGCTTATCCCGGATGATATGTTCGGCATCTTCAATCTCCCGTTTCTTTTCATTAAAAGAAAGGAAAGAAAAACCTTCTCTGTGGTTCATGCTGTGATTTGCGATTTCATGGCCACTTTTTACCGCTTCTTTAAGCAGCTCTACTTTGGCAGGGGAAAGCAGGTCTTTGCCGACCACAAAAAAAGTGGCCTTGATATTAAATTCATCAAACATTCTCAAAAAACGAGGCAGGGCTGATTCATACATAGTATCCTGCGCCTCCTGGTAATCCAGCCCAAAGTGCTGGAAGATGACCCATAAACCGTCGGTATCAATCTGGATTGTGCCTGTTTTTTTAGTTAAATTGTGCTTTTTCATCGGGTAATCAAACAGATAAGAGCAGGCCGGTAATTATCCACCATATAAAAGCCGACTCAGGCAAAAAGAAGCTGAAGTCAACGAAGTTATGGGCCAGGAATATTACGCAGGCTGCAAGTAACGCTGCGATTTGTATTTTATTTTGTGAATCTTTAATTTTTTTGAAAGTTAACCTGAAAACAGAGAATAAGAGCCACAAGAGCGAGATCAATCCCAGCGGCCCCATCTCCGCCAGGATTTGGAGGTAGGAATTATGGGTATAGCGGCACTGGGGGAGGTTAAAGTTCCCCAGGCCCACGCCTGTTAAGTAATTGGTTTTTATTACGGCTAAAGTATCTTTCCAATAATCCAGCCTTGCAAAAAGTGAAAAAAGCGGCCGGGTATGTTCTTTTTGAATGGCTGATCTTGCCATAAAAATCAGCCCTATAATCATTAATAGCCCGGAAATGAAAATCACTCTTTTTTTGCCCTGTTCTGTGCGCAGGCAGGAATACAAAGCCAGGCCTAAGCAGAGAGCTATAAGCGCTCCTATTGATTTTGTCAGCAGCAGGGCGATTAACAGGGGTGTAATAATCCAAATCCTGTTTTTAATGAACAGGCAGGCGGCAATAATCATCGCCAGGTAGCCTCCCAATATGTTAGGGGTGACAAAAGGCAGGAATACCCTTTTTTGTTCTATATAATCAAAAACAAAAGGGTCAACATTTTCTATGTTAGTCAGATGGTTTAATAAAAATTGAAAACCAAAGAAATATTGGTAAATTGCTATGAAGCTTGCGATTACCGCTGACCCTAAAAAGGTATAGATTAAACGGTATTTTTCCTTTACGTCCAGGGAAGCCGCGATTATGAATAAAGACAGGCCGCATACGTATTTGTATAGTTCTTCAAAACTAGTGAGTTTATCTTGAGAAAAAGATATCGAAACAATCAATGCCAGGCAAAAAAGGGCGAGAGGGCGTTTTAAGGCCGGCAGCTTAGTCATGGTTGAGCCACGGTAAAAAAACCAAAAAATCAAGAGGATAATTAAAAAAAGAGAGTGTATATAATTCAGAATAGGGGAGGCTACGCTGGAGATAAAAGGCCGGATAAAAATTAGAATTAGCAGGATAATGAGCATTATGTTATAATTCTATTCTAAGACAAAACCTATGTCAAACAAAATAGTTAGTATTATTATTGTTGCCGC
>CAYPRG010000002.1:0-88063 GCA_964413025.1 uncultured Planctomycetales bacterium | reverse complement strand
GTTGGGAAAAATACTTTTTAGCTTTGCCACGGTATCCTTTAATATCGACGCTAAAGCCGAAATTTCCTCGGAGTTCATATAGCAGAACAAACCGCTGTGTTTTTTGGGGATTATACATATCTCAAAAGGAAAACGTGAAACAAAAGGGCAAAATGAAAGAAAATGCTTATTCTCTAAAATTACTCTTTCCTTTTCCGATATTTCCTGAATGATTATGTCGCAGAATATGCAGCGTTCGCGGTAATCAAAATAAGCTCGCGCGCCCTTGATTTCTTCCATGGCATTCTTGGGTATCATAGGAAGAGCGATAATCTGAGTGTGCGGATGTTCAAGAGAAGCGCCAGCTGCCGCGCCAAAATTTTTAAAGAACAGTATGTATTTAAAACGCCTGTCTTTTACTAAATCCAGCGCCCTGCGGCAATACATCGTGAGGAAGCCTTCGATTTCAGAGTTTAGTAAGTCCGATATATCCTTCTGATGATAGGGAGTCTCAACTAATACCTCGTGAGCCCCTATGCCGTTAGACATATCATACATACCCATGGCGCGCCTGCCCAAATCTCCTTCAATCTGAAGAGCGGGGAATTTATTCGGGACCACCCTGACCTGCCAACCAGAAGTGTTAGAAGTGGTACTGGAGTTCCTGAAAGCATCTATTTCCGGCGGGGTCATTGCCTCGTTTCCATAACAGAAAGGGCAAACTCCGCCCCGATAAACCTGCTGCTCGTATTCATAATCTTCAGGTTTATTAGGGTGGTCGGTATCTACAATTACCCATCTTCCGCCGATAGGATCACGTCTTAGTTCGGACATTTTAGACTTCTACCCCTCTCAAAAATTTAGCAGCGTCTTCGGGAGGCAAAGGGCAGATATAAAAACCAGTGCCCCATTCAAAGCCAGCAACCCGGGTTAAACTAGGCATAATTTCTATATGCCAATGATAATCATCATCTATACTCTTCCAATAACCTGCTTTTTCCCGCCTGAAAGGAGCGGTGTGAATCACGTAATTATACGAGGGGTCATTTAACCCTTTTTTTAATTTAGCAAGGACCTTTTTCATTATTCGGCCCAACTCAAGGCGCGCCGGCATATTCAGGCAGGTAATATCTGCGCAATGCTTTTTAGGCAGGATCCAAACTTCAAAAGGAAACCTTGCGGCAAAAGGGGTTATGGCAATAAACCCATCAATATCCAGAATCACTCTATCTTTTAAATCTATTTCCTGTTTAATTAAATCACAAAAAACGCACCTTTCATGATAGTCATAATACTGCCTTGCACCTACCAGCTCTTCCTTCACCCGTTTAGGATTTACCGGAGTTGCGATTAATTGCGACCTGGAATGTCTTACTCTTCCGCCGCCGGCTATCCAACCATGGTTCTTGAATATTAAAACGTATTTAAAACGCTTATCTCTTTCTAAGTCCACGATCCTATCTATATAACAGGTTATAACCTTGGATATTTGCTCTTCGCTTAAATCCGCCATATCATAGATATGCTGGTTTGTCTCAATAATAATCTCATGCGCGCCAATCCCGTTCATAAGATCGTATAAACCTTTTCCCTTGCGCCATAACTCCCCTTCAACTCCCAAAAATGGCGCAATGCTTGGCACAACCCTTAATTCCCATCCCGGGCCATTAGGGGCAGTAGCCTTGGGCCTTATGGCATAGATTTCAGGCGGGGTTTGAGATTCTCTTCCTTCGCAAAATGGGCAAGGTTTCTCAGCGGGCAACTGTTGGACTTGGCCTGCAAACTGGTCAGGCCTCTTCGCACGCTCGGTCGCGATAATTACCCATCTTCCTATAATCGGGTCTTTTCTTAATTCTGGCATAAGTAATTTTATCGGTTAACAAAAATCTTATTAATTAGATAATTAGTTTAACATAATTTATTTAAAATGCAACTATTTTTTATGCTCAAGTATTTCTCCGATGGATATTCGATGGCCGGAAATAAATTCTTTTGCTGTCATCTTTCTTTTTCCCTCAATTTGTAATTCTTTAATTACAATACCGCCTTCTCCCGCTGCTATAGTAATGCCTTCAGGTGAAACATCTAAAATTTCTCCTGGTTTCGACTTAGACTCGCTTAATGAAACAACGCTTACCTTAAATATTTTTAATAATTTTCCCTTGAAGCAGAAAAACGCGCTTGGCCAATCCCGGCATCCCCTGATGAGATTATGTATATCGTTAGCCGATTTTTTCCAATCAATAATCCCATCTTCTTTCTTTAATTTTGGCGCCAGGCTCGCCAGGCTGTCATCCTGCATTTTTAAATTGAAATTGTTATTTTCTATGGATTTAATAGACTTAACCAACAACTCTGAGGCCAAGACAGCCAACCTCTCTTCTAATTCAAGGGCATTTTCATCAGGCAAGATGGCCAGTTCCTTTTGCATTAATATCGGACCGGTATCCATCTTTTCATCAAGCTTCATAATAGTTACGCCGGTAGACACCTCTCCTTTTATTATCGCCCAGTTTACCGGGGCAGCCCCGCGGTATCTAGGCAGCTGGGAAGCGTGTGCGTTTATGGCAAAAACTTTCGGAATCTCCAAGACTTCTCTTGATAATATCTGCCCATAAGAAAGCACTATAAACAAATCCGCGTCAAAACCCTCTAAAAATCTTACAGCTTCCGGAGTATTAATCTGTAACGGTTGGTATAACTTAAAGCCGCGCTCTTGGGCAAACTTCTTTACCGCCGTGGCTTGCAAGGCAAGCCCTCTCCCCTTTTTCCTATCAGGTTGAGTGACCACAAGAGAAAGATCATAATTGCCGTCTATTAAAGCCTTTAATGAAGGCAAAGCGAACTCTGAACTTCCCAGAAAAACTATTCTCATTAGCTCTTTTTATCCTTATTTTGGGTCGATATCTACGGTTGCTATTATACCCGAATGCAGGAAACCTTTTAAATTCTTTTTTAAAAATTTGCTTAGTTTTTGCGCCGAGCTGCTTTTAAGCAATACCTGCCAGCAATACTTACCTCTTAATTTAACAGGCTGCCCGGCGTTAACCGAGACCGCCTCTATTGTTTTATCTTTTTTGGCTGCTTTTAATCCATCAAACAGCCGGCGGCTGGAATCGATGACCTTCTCTTCGTTATTCCCGCGTAATTTTACTAAGCCGATATGCTTATAAGGAGGAAAACCCAGTTGTTTTCTATATTTTAACTCTTCCCGGTAAAATAGGTTAGTATCTTTACCCTCTATCGCCCGTATACAATAATGATTAACCAGGCCGGTCTGTATAATAATTCTCTTTGCGGTTAAGCGTAATAAGCCCGTTAACAAAACAAAGGTTTTTTCACTGGAGCGAAAATCAACCCGGTTTAAGGAATTGTCTAAGGAGATAATTCCTATCAGGCCAAAATCAAAATTTCCCGCCTTAAGTATGGATTCCGTGGAAATAAAGATATCCACATCATCAGCGCCGCTACCCGCCCCTTCATCCAGCAACTTAATCCTTGCCTGCGGGAATAGCCTGGATATCTCGCTCTCTATTTTTTCCGAGCCCGCTCCTAAATAACGGATATAACCTGATTCGCAAATGGGGCATATTTTTGGAGGGGCAAGTTTAAAATTGCAGTAATGGCAAACCAGGATGTTATCTTTAGAATGATAAACAAGATTGATGCTGCAGCGAGGGCATTTTAAAGACATGCCGCAGGTAGAACAAACGGAATAAGTGGCGAACCCCTTTCGATTTATAAATAAAAGTACTTTTTCCTTTGCCTCTAAAGAAGCGGCGATGGAATCCTGAAGGTATTTTGATAATATGCTTTTCTGTTTCGAATTATAGGGCCTTCGGCTTGTGTCATTAATCTTTACTTCCGGATAATCCTTTTGGCGGGGTATTTGAATATATTTTATTCTATTTTTCCTGGCTAGATAAAAACTTTCCAGAGACAAAGAACCGCTTCCCAGGATAAGCCTTGCTTTATCTATATCCACACGCATTAGCCCAACCTCCCTGGCGTGATAATGCGGCACCTGGTCCTGCTTATAAACAGTATCCTGTTCCTCGTCGATAATTACCAGCCCCAGGTTATCAAGAGGGGCAAATATAGCGGAACGCGTCCCTATCACTACTTTGGCTTCGCCTTTTTTTATAGAACACCATTCATCCAGCTCTTTTGGCTGTTTTCTATATAAAACCCTTGCCGGGGCTTCTATACTGGAAGCAACCTTTTCTTTAATCTCAAACACAGCATTGATATCAGGGACAAGGATTATTACCGATTTCCCCACGGCTATCGTTTTTTTGATTTCTTCAAAATAAATGCCCCACCTTGCCCAGCCGTCCAGGTCGTGAATCAGGGTTACTTCCGGCTTATCAGCAAACTTAACCGGGTTTCGGCCTTCTATAGCCGGTATTCTTTTGCCTTTCCTAAGCGGTTCTGGCAAGGCGGTTTCAATCGCTTCTCCCCAGGAACAACAATAATAATCCGAGATCTTCCGGGTTAAAAGAAGCATGTTCTTGTTTAAAACGGGGTATTCATCTATCAGTTCTAAAATACTTTTTAGCTGTTTGATATTTGTTTGACGGGCAAGGCCTACCACGTAACCAATCAATCTCCGGGTACCGAAGCTTACCCATACCCTTGCGCCAACACGGATTTTACCGGAAAGCTCCGTAGGAACAATATAATCAAAAGGCCCCTCAACCGCTAAGCCCAGGACTATCTTTGCATACAACATCGCACAACTCCTCCGCGGCAAATGGTTTCTTTATCTTCCTGATTTTTTCTTTTACTCCGGCCAAATCTTCCTTATGTTCTTTGTAATGCAAGACTATTGCCTCTATATCCGGGGCATTATCAGCCCTTTCCCCCACCCCATAGCTCTTCAAGGCTTCTATATTTGCCGTCTCCTGGCCGGGTATCGGTGAAATAAAAACAGGTACCAATTCCATTGCCAATAATTCCGAAATACTCAAGCCACCGGGTTTGGTAACAATCATATCGGAGACAGCCATTAATTCATGGATATTATCAATAAAATCATACACTTTGACATTCTGGTAATTTTTAGCTTTTAAATCTATATATAACTTTTTATTCCTCGCGCAGACAACTAAAATCTGAACATCTTTATATAATAAATCAACAATCTCTCTTATGGGCCCGATCCCGAAAGAACCGGTCATGATTAATACGGTAAATTTATCCGCGCCTACGCCAAGTTTGCCGCATAAATCTGCTTTTGAATAATTTTTGAGGAATTTCGCGTCGATAGGGATGCCCAATTCTCTAATCCTGGCCTCTTCTACCCCCTCGGAAAGCAGAAGTTTTTTAGTAAAACCTGACGCGGCAATATAAACATCAGTCCCCTTCGATAACCAAAACGGATGCACTCCGAAATCAGTTATTACGGTAATTACTTTAGAGCTTATCTTATTAGAATTTTTAAGATATACCGCTATCTCAGAGGAAAGAAAATGAGTAGAGATGATAAAATCGGGGTTCTCTTTGATTAATAATCTGCGAAACTTACCGGTATTCAGTTTATTTACAAGCGACGCCAGCGGCCTGATAATTATACGCAAAGGCCTGCTATAAGTAACCCAGAATGCCCACTGCCAAAGCAACGGAACACTTTTAATAAGCCAGGAATACCCCCACTTGTAATTAAACCTGAATAAGGCATTGGTTTGGTCTAATATATCGATTAACCTGGCGTCAGTATCTTTATAATTTTCTTTTAAGTGATTATATACCGCCTGAGCAGCTTTTAAATGGCCGGCACCGGCAGAGGCGTGGACTATGAAAACCTTCATAGGTCTATTTTGGATTTATGATAAATTTCGCGGCCCGGTAAAGGTCCTTAAATATAAAATCGGGCTGAATTTCCCAGTTTTTGCGATTAGACAATTTTTCTTTTCCGGAGAGGACCAGGATTGATTTGCAACCGGCCCTCCTTGCGGTATGCACATCGCGGATGGTATCGCCGATAAAAAAAGACCCTTTGGCCTTGATTGAATGGGCCTTCCTGACGATATCTATCATCCCGGCCTTAGGTTTTCTGCAGGGGCAATTTTCCTCTTTGCGGTGGGTGCAATAATAAACAGCCTCGATACTCCCCCCTGTTTTCTCTATCGCGCGAAGCATCTTGCTGGTTATAGCATCAAGGGTTTCTTGGCTAAAAATACCCTTTCCTACCCCCGCCTGATTGGAAATTACAAACAATCTAAAACCCTTATGGTGTAATTTAGCTATTGCTTCCTTGACCCTGGGCAGCAGCCTAAATCCATTACAGCTAGTGACATACTTCCTATCACCGGGGTATTTGTTTATTACCCCATCTCGGTCTAAGAATACTACTTTCATTTAAAATAGCTTTTATTCTCTTTGACCCATTCGGCCAATTTCTTTATGCCTTCTTTGACCGGAGTCTTAATCTTCCAATCAAGGGTTTTTTCTAATTTTGAAGTGTCGGTAATATATACTTTCTGGTCTGATGGCCGCCAATCGCTAAACTTTACCTTTGGTTTTTTCCCGGTCAATATCTCCAGTTCTTCAAGGAATTCGATTAAAGAAATAGTATTATCCGGCCCTCCACCGATATTAAAAAGCCCTCTTTCCAAATCGCTGTTAATAAACCTCTGAAAAGCATCTACTAAATCATCTGCATAGAGCATATCGCGCACCTGTTTGCCGTTGCCATAGATTGTGATGGGCTTATTAAAAAGTGTGGCGATAATAAACCATGCCACCCAGCCCTGGTCCTCAAAACCAAACTGCCTTGTCCCGTAGGTACAAGACATGCGGAATACTCCGGTCTTCATCTTGTAAATATGGCTGTATTCCTGAACATATAAATCACCCACTAATTTAGATACTCCATAAGGGGTATGCCCGGTTAAATCAGTGCACATGTCTTCGGTTACCCCGGCTACATCCTTGAAAGTATATCTTTTTTCCTGTTCGGCTAAGGTGATTTTATCGACGTTCTCGCCATAGACCTTATTCGTCGAACAATAAACCACCACTGTTTCCCGGGATTTTTTACGGACTGCCTCCAGGACATTAAGCGTCCCAAACGCGTTTATGCTGAAATCTTCCTTAGGCATACGCACGCTGGAGGGGACTCCCGGCTGGCCTGCGGTATGGATTACCACATCCACGCCCTTACCAATTGCCCGAGCCACATCCTTATCATTACGCACATCGCCTTTAATACATTCAATATTCTTAAATTTTTTCAGGTAATTCCAATTGAATTCCACGGAATTCTTATCATAACCGAATATTTTTGAGCGCATAAGGTTATCCAAAACAATAACTTTATTTTTCGGGTTTTTTAGAGCGAAAATTTCAGCGCTATGGCTTCCCACCATCCCGGCGCCGCCTGTAATAAGTATCCTCATTTTCCTTTTCTCCTTCCCAAAACTAACTCTCGGTATTTAAGATAACTGATAAATTGATATAAGCTGGCGTAATAAGCTACCACAAAACCCATGAAACCATCCTTATGGCCTTTCTTACCCAGGTATGAACGGAAAAACCTGTCTACACTTCTCCAGATAAACCTTCCCAGGCGCATCGGCTTATTTTGATTAAACCATTTCTCTGCTTCCCGGGTAGTTTGGTTATTCAGTTTACTTAAAAAATCCTCCAGGCTCCTGTAGGAATAATGGATTATATCTCCTTTTAAATGCCCGCAAGGATCGTCCATAAACGCCCGAGGGTGCACGCTTACTTCTTCGTAACGGAATTTATCTTTCCTGAAAAATTTTAATTGCGCGCTGGGATACCATCCGCCGTATTTCACCCAGTAATCCCCAATATAATTCCTGCGCGGAATAGTAAAGCCATTTTCAGCCGGGTCAGTGGCCAGAACCTTTTGAATCTCTTCCTTTAACTCCGGGGTTACTATTTCATCGGCATCCAGGCTTAAGACCCAGGTATTTTTAGCCTGGGAATAAGCCCAGTTCCTGTGCTTGCCTTCTATATCCATCTTTTTTACAAAAATTTTATCGGTGTAGCGCTTTACTATCTCTCTCGTCCCGTCGCTGCTTTCATCATCGGCTACGATAATCTCATCCGCCCATTTTACCGAATCAAGGCACTTTTCAATACGCTTTTCTTCGTTTTTAGTCAGCACTACCACGCTTAATTTATTCATTTTAAAAACTCCCTGATAGATTCTACAATGTGCTGCTTTTCTTCGGCAGTCAAGTCCGGGTACACCGGTATGGCCAAAGTCTGGATAGCTGCTCTTTCCGATTCAGGAAAATCTCCTTTTCTATAACCAAGGTATTTAAAACATTTTTGCAGGTGCAAAGGCACAGGATAGTACACCCTTGAATCTATGCCTTTATTTCTAAGGTGCTCGATTAATTTTTCGCTTGAACATTCTAAACGCAACACATATTGGTGATAGATATGCGTAGAATAGCCTGCCACAAAAGGCGTCTTCAGAGGCAAATTTTTCAGCTTCTGGTTATAATACTCGGCAATCTCTCGTCTTTTGCTATTCCATAAATCAATATGCTTTAATTTTACCCTAAGCACTGCCGCTTGTAAGGTATCCAGGCGGTTATTAGAACCCAACGCCAAATGCAGGTATTTCTCTTTATTCCCCTGATTTCTCAATACCCTCAGAAGCTCGTCGGTAGATTTATTATTTGTCAGAACCATCCCTGCGTCACCGAAAGCGCCGAGGTTTTTGCCGGGGAAAAAACTTATTGATCCGCAATCACCCATGGTCCCGGCTTTTCTGGCTTTATCCGGGCTTCCGGAAGGAAGATATTCCGCGCCAAAAGCCTGAGCAGTATCTTCTACCACCTTTAATTTATTTGCCCTGCTTATTTTTAAGACGCTGTCCATATCCGCGCATTGCCCGTAAAGATGGACCGGCACAATCGCTTTAATATTATACTTCTTACTTTTTCGCTTAAGTATCTCCTTAACGTTCTCCAGAGAAATATTGTAAGTATCAGGGTCAATGTCTGCGAAAACCGGGACTGCTCCAATGGCGGCAATTGCGCCGGCAGTAGCATAATAGGTGAATGCCGGGCAGATCACCCCATCCCCGGCTTTAATGCCTAATGCTACCAGAGCCAATCTTATGGCATCTGTCCCGTTAGAAACCCCCACGGCAAACTTTATCCGGCAATAGCCTGCCGCCTCATTTTCAAAATCCTGGATTTCTTTTCCGGCAATAAAATTGGCGTTATCAACTACCTTCTTTATGGCCTCATCGATTTCTGTACGAATGGGCGCTATCTGTTTTCTTAAATCCGATATGGGTATCATTAGTTCATTAACCTCCTTACGCAAGTAAGCACTTCATCTGTGCTGATTGATTTTAAACATTCTTTTTCCCGGTCACACTGGGGCATCTTAAAATTACGATAACACGGACTGCAGGACAAATCCTTTTTAACCACTAAATGATTTTCATCCGGCGGATACGGGCCATAAACCAAATCATCTACCGGCCCGAAAATAGATACCGTATTTATCCCTTCTGCCACAGCCATATGCAACGGCCCTCCGTCGTTAGCTATTAAAATACGTAATTTACTTATTATGGCTATTAACTCCTCAAGCGTAGTTTTTCCTATCAGATCTATTGCCTTGTTTTGCATCGTATTTACTATAATATCGGCGATAGGCTTTTCCGATTCATCGCCCAAAATCAGCACCTTGGCCCCAAAATCGCTGATAATACTGTCGGCAAGCTGGGCAAACCTTATCGCCGGCCAATGCTTGATTGCAGCATCTTTACCCCAACTCGCTCCTGCTCCCGGGGCTATACCAATAATCAAATCTTTATCGCTGATACCATAACGGCTGAGAATATTATCGCTTTTTAAATCAGCAGTATTGCTTACGTGTAAGGCTAAATTGTGCCTTTTAGGTTTAATACCAAGGGGCTTCAGCAAATCTAAATAATATTCTACTACGTGCTTAGAATTATACCCTTCTGTATCGACCCTGTCAGTAAGGTATCTCCCCCGCTTTTTATAATTAAACCCAACGCGCCTCTTTATTCCCAATAATTTAATTATTAAACTATAGCGGTCTTCCGAGGAAAAATCAAGAGAAATATCAAAGTGTTCTTTTTTTATCCTGTAGAGAAGATTGAAAAATCTATAAATTCCTTCCAGGGCCGATTTATGGTAAATCTTCTTCAGGTCACCCCTGGAAAGAGCGAAGATTTTATTAATATCAGGATTTGCCGCCAGTAAAGGCTCCACTCTCTGATTGCACCAGTAACCAACCTGGGCATCCGGATAGCTATCCCTGATCGCCTTAATCACCGGAGTGGTAAATAATACGTCTCCGATACCGAAAGGGTTAATAATAAGAAATTTCTTCAAATTTGCTCTTTTAAATTCCTTTTCTTTAGGATCTCGACTAATTTCTTTACCTCCTGGGCTTTATCTCTGGCGCATACCAAGACTGCATCTTTGGTATTTACGATTATGATATTATCTAATCCTAAAGCGGCAATCAAGCGGTTATCCGACCAGACAAGGGTATTTTTACTTTCCAGAGAAACGCAATTGCCCGTGATTACATTACCGGATTTGTCTTTTTTTAAAATTTGGGCTATTGCCTCCCAGCTGCCCATATCCATCCAGCCATAATCAGCGGGTAACAATGCCATTTTTTTAGTCTTCTCCATTACGGCGTAATCGATTGATACTGATGGCAGCCTTTTCCACATTTTTCTTAACCCGCTACCATTCCCCATCCCCTGAATCACTTTATAAGCATCAAGTCTGAATTTTTTAACCTCCCCCAGCATTACCGAAGGATTAAATATAAAGATGCCGCTGTTCCAATAATATCTTTTATCTTTCAACAATTTCTTTGCGATGCTGATATTCGGTTTTTCTATATATTTTTCCGTCCCATAATAAATTTTCCCATTTTTATCTTTGAATTTTTTCCCCGCCTTAATGTACCCGTAGCCCGTCTCCGGCCTATCGGGAGGAATCCCCAAGGTAACAATATTTCCCTGCTCCGCAATGCCTATCCCCTGTTTTAACAGCCTCAAAAACGCGGCGTGCTTTTTTACCAGATGATCAGAAGGCAGAACTAAAATAACCGCACCAGGGTCAATTTTATTAATCCTTTCAGACAGGATAGCTATGGGAGCAAGCGTATTTTTTCCTGAAGGTTCCAGAAAAATATTATTCAGGGGTATCCCTTGTTTTCGGATACACTTTCTTATTTTCTTATTGTGAATTTCATTTGTAGCAATAAAAATATTTTTTTTATCTATCAAATTACCTATCCTGCAGATAGTCTCTTCTATCATGGGCTTAGCAGAACAGATACTAAGAAACTGCTTAGGCTCTAAGCTTCTGCTTAAGGGCCAAAAACGGCTTCCTGTGCCACCGGCTAAAATAATCGCATATACCATTTTATATACCCAATATCTCCTTGGCTTTACTCAAGACTTCTTCCGGGGTTATCTCAACGAGGCTTGCTTTCTCTATAACAACATGCCCCGGGCCCCAAGGACGCCATCTTTTCGGGCCCTTTCCGGGGATATCATCGCGGAAGATCACTAATGCCCTGCCGCCTGCGGACGCGGCAAGATGCACCGGGCCGCTATCCCCTGAAATCACTAATTTACATTTTTTTAAAAGCACAGCCAATTCTCTTAAGGTTGTCTTTCCGGATAAATCAATCAAATTGCCCTGCCTTAAAATGTTTTCATAAAAAACCGAGCTCTTTCCCGACTCATCCTTGCCGCCGATTATAATAACTTTTATATTTGGATAGCGGAGTAATTCATTGGTAACTGCCTGAAAATTAACCAGCGGCCATTGTTTTATTGGGTCACTGGTCCAGGGATGCAAAGCTACTAAAGTATCACTATCCGTAATTCCGTAATTACGAAGCATGGGGTCCAAAGTATTATTTTCCAAAGTCAAAGATAGAGCCGGATTACCTGTTTTTGCTCCAAGCAATCCTACAAGCTCAAGATTATACTCTACCTCATGCCTGCTCCCCAGGTATTTTAGATCTTCCAGTTTATGAGTCAGCAAAAAACCGCATTTTCTGTTATAACCAATCCTCTCCGGGATTCCCGCCAAAAAAGTAAATATGTTGAAATCCTTGGAAGGATTAAGCATTACCGCAATATCAATACCTTTCCTTCTTAACAGTGAGATTAATTTTAACTTTTTACGAAATAAATGTTCCCCCTGCCCCCATTCAATAACTTCATCAATAAACGGTATACTTTTCGTTAAATCCACCAGATAAGGATCCACTACGGCGATAATCCTGGCGTTAATAAAAGTTTCTTTTAATGCCCGCAAAGCCGGTATATTGAGCAAAAACTCGCCGAACCTGTCATTGCGGACACAAAGTATATTCTTAACCTCGTTATGCTTTTTTTCCATCGGTAAACCTCCCAAGTGCCAAAACAAAGCCTATCAAATACCAGAATATCATTGCCACCCGGGAATAATACAGGCTTGTTTCGGTAAGGCCATTGACCAGAAAAGCAATCAAACAAGCGGCGACAGACAAAGACAAAACCTTATAATATTCATCTTTCAAAGACCTATAAATTAACATGCTCTTTTTGAATAGCCTAAACAATAGCCATAAAAATACACCCAGGCCTACCAACCCGACCTCTCCTGCCATATGCAGGAAATGGTTATGGGCGTACATGAAATCTCCGGTCCTGGCGTCATCCGGCTCAGGCAGTTTGTATTTTAAATAGTTCTTGGAATATGTATTGACCCCTACTCCTATTATAGGATGGTGTTTAATCATATTCACGCTATTCTTGTAGACGCTGATCCTGTCTGTGTTACACATAAATACTATCGGATTATAGTGCCCGATTTTTGCCCAATCTTTAATAGTCATGGGGAGGATGAAAGGAAACGCCAACAGAAGGATTACAAGACTCAAAGTTATAATTTTGCTCCTCCTGCAGATGCTTATAAATAAAACCGCCACATACAGGCCCAATGCCGTGCCTCTTGAAAAAGTAAGGATTATCCCGGTAGTGGCTAAAGCAGCAGCTAAGATCATTGCGATTTTTTCCCTACCCTTAAAATAAAATAAGGCTAGCCCGATTATGAGCGGAGTTATCGCGCTTAAATAGACCCCGAGGACATTAGCATCAGGGAAAGCGGCAGTAGCACGGGTCAATCCAATGTTAATTATCGGTTCGTTTCCCCGGATAAAATCCCAGCCAAAATTAACCTGCCAGATAGCATCAAAAGATGCCAGCGCCGCGCCAAAGATAACCGATAAAATAATCCGGTTTATATGTCTTCTATCCCTTATCTCTTCAGCGCATATTAAAAAAAGTAAAGCGCTTATAACCAGCTTTTCCATCCCGCGAAAACTAGCGCCGTAATCAACGGAATTTATAAAGGAAACAAAAGAAACTGCCATGAATAATAAAAATGGCAGGTTAATAGGGGTAGTAATAAATAATCTTTCCCTGGTCAATATTTTTCTGGCCAGAAACGAAACAAACAGGAAGCCAATAAACGTGTTAACAACTCCCGGGGCGATTGCTATAGAAAACGGAATCAAGATTATTGCCCAGTAACTTACAAATTTCAGGTATTTAATAGCCTTTTGCATATATTACTCACAAAAACGGTATTTTATGATGCTGGCTATGGCTTTTATCCCATCATACCATTTTATCTTTTTCCCTTCGGCATAATTCCTGGGCTTATAAGACACGGGTACCTGCTTTATTTTTAATTTTCTTTTGAGAATTTTGGAAACAATCTCAGTGTCAATACCAAATCCTTTGGATTTAAGGTCCAGTTTATTCAACGTATCTCTACGAAGCAGCTTATAACAGGTCAAGAAATCATTGAGTTGTACACCAAACAAAAGATTTAACAATCCTGTCAGAAATTGATTCCCTAATCTCGGTATCAATAACCCCCTGTATCCTCCGGTAAACCTCGCACCCAATACTATATCAGCTCCATCCTTGTTAAATTCATCGATTAATTTAACGTATTCTGTAGGATCGTATTCTAGATCCGCATCCTGTATTATAACATACTCTCCGGTTGCGTTGGATAACCCGGTCAAAAAAGCCGCGCCTTTTCCTCTATTACTGCTATGATGGATCACCTTTAAGTTGGGCTGTTGAATGTCTCTTAGCACCTTACCCGTTCCGTCAGATGAACCGTCATCCACTACAATTATCTCTTTATCAATAGCTACGGTACTTATTTTTTCCAGGATTTGCCGGATTGTTTTTACCTCATTATAAACCGGAACTATTACAGAAAGCAATGGCATATTAACCCCTTAATTTTTTAAGAATCGCCCATAAATATAATTTTAGGTAACTTGGCAGCAGTTTAAACATCTTAAAGCTGGATTTCCCCTTAGTCCTCTCTTTCCAGACCGTCGGCACCTCGGTTATTTTAAAGCCCAAATAATACGCCTTAAGGGGTATCTCCATGGATACCTCAAACCCTTTTGATTCTATTTTAATGCTGTCTATGACCTTCTTTCTATACATCTTAAAAGCATTGGCAATATCACGCGTAGGCACCCCTAGCAGATAATACAGCGAGCTGCCGGCAAAAGAAGATAAAAGCCCTTTTAGCCTTGACCCTCCCAGCCGCGCCCCTCCCTTGACATACCTTGCCCCGCATACAACATCATACCCCTGATTGATCTTTTCCAGCATTATTCTAATAGTAGACAAATCATCACAAAGATCTCCCATGACCGGAATGACTACATCGGCATTAACGTTTGTAAACCCCGTTTTCAAAGCATTAGCAAAGCCTTTATCAAGCTTATTTTCAACCAATCTGATGTTATTATATTTCTGCGACAGTTTACCAACGAGCTCGACGGTAGAGTCCGTTGAATGGTCGCTTACAACCAACAATTCATAATCTATCCCGTGCAAGGACCGCTCTATTTCATCAATTACTCCGGCTATATTCTCCTGTTCGTTATGAGCAGGGATTACAATAGATAGTTTCATTTTATTAGTTTATAAATATGTATAGTCTCATTCTCAAAAACAGAAGTAAATTCGCCAGGACGAGATTCAATCCACGCATCTTCCAGGGGAAATACGGTTTCCTTAGTCTGATGCAAGGAATAAATAAAAATGTAATCAGTATCCCTTTTTAAAAGATTGCTTAACCAGGTATTGTACTCCGGCGCGAAACGGTAATTCCCTCTGGCCTCAAGATTTTTATGCAGGCTCAAAAAATCATATCCCCAGGAATAATTACTCTCGGGAAAATAATGCAATTTCGCGGGTTCCGTGTTATTCACGGAAACATAATAAACATTATTTTTAAACCCGCTCCCGTATAACGGGAAAGGCACAGGCCTTCCGGCATAAGCGATATTATCGCCTTGCGTATTCATATTCAGCCAATCCCATGCCTTAGCCGCATCCGGCCAGAAACCCGAATATTTTACCATTTTTGCATATCTTGTATATTCATTTTTTGAATAATTATCTTCAAGGACGCCGAGCGAGAAGATTAAAAAAATCAGAAACAAAGAAATAAACAGGGGTTTTTTAAGAAACTCGCTCTTTTTCAAATATCTTATTAATATCGGTAAAAAAACCAATAAAAATACCGTAAATATAATCGCGGAAATCAACTCCTGGCGCTTTGCTAACTCTGATACCGATGCCAAAAGGCAAATACTTACCAGAATCCTGATAGCCATCCTTGGGATATTAAGAAGCTTTACCAAATAAAAACCAATGGCCATACCTACGCCCAAAATAGGGTATAAATATCTCGCATTAGCTAAGGGGATAATATACCTGTAAACCAGGTAAACAAGGAGAGGCAGTATCAGTAAATAAAACAAAACAAAATTAATCTTTCTTTTATTCCTGATATAAGCGACAGGCAAAGCCAGAAATATTGCCGTTAAAACAAAAATCACAGTCTGAGCCCCCAATCCTTCATGGAATAGAAGCTTCATTAAAGAATAGTCCTCAGTCTTAAAATGGGCCCTGTATACGCTGTTATCCATGACCCCTTTTAAGATATCAAAACCGAATAATTTCAGATTTAAAGGATAAAGCGGGTTTCCTGTGTCAATAAAGTTTCTGATATAAGAAAAACCGCCAAAAGCAACAACAACCGCTAAGGAAAAAAACAACAAGTGAAACTTGCCTATATTTCTGACCGCCAGATAGACAAAAGGGATAAATAATATCGCGGAATATGGCAAGGCAACTGTTTTTGTGCCTACAAGCAGCCCCAGGCTTATACTGTAAACTAATACATTGCGCCAATTGAACCTCTCATGTAATAGCAGTATAAAATTTACACAAACCAAAAATAATCCCGCTACCATCACATCCACATAGGCGATTCCCAGCTGCTTAAAATAGTTCGGGATTAAAGAAAATAGCCCCGCCGCGTAGAAAGATAACTCGTTGTTCAGGCTGAGCTTTTTGGAAATATTAAATACCGCCAGAAAAGCCAGGATGAAAAAGGGAAATTGCCCTAAATCCGCCAAAAATACATTCTTTAAAGGGAAAATCAACCACAAGTAATACAGGCTTCCATTAATAGGATAATATGACGGGCTGGGATCATCAAATACGGTTATAGGGGTATCTAAATTACCGTGCTTTAACCATTCTACAGGAAAAACAAAATGGTAATTCAGGCTATCCCAGCCAAAAGGCGGATTTACAAGATTAATAAATAATTTAACTAAACCAAATCCTAAAAGAATTGAAACGCAAACCAGAATAAGTTTATTTCCCGCGAACCCAAGGAATAACTCCTTTATCTGCCTTAAGTCAAAACTAGACCCCAGGTCTTTAACCACAAAATAAATAATAAACAGGATAAAGAGATTTAACAGGATAATATTCGGCAGGTAAAGAATACCCAAACTGCCCAATATAAGTTCGCTGGCAACGATCTGGGCAAAATAAAGGATGAATAACGACAATAACGAATCGATAAAATTATCAGTCTTGATGATCCTATAGGTAA
Organism: uncultured Planctomycetales bacterium; assembly: GCA_964413025.1. Classification (GTDB taxonomy): domain Bacteria; phylum Omnitrophota; class Gorgyraeia; order Gygaellales; family Profunditerraquicolaceae; genus CAYPRG01. Next base: position 71,084 of record CAYPRG010000002.1, on the reverse strand, counting down.
CCAGAAAAGCTGATGACGCGACAATCAAATTCATCAATAATAATGTAATCATAGTTTTTCAACCAATGTTTTGTCTATTTCGGGATTATGGAATATCAGGAACGCCCCATCCGGGCTTACAAAAATCTTTTTATATCCTTTATCGGCAATATCTTTAAAATAAGGCTCGATCGCAGCTAAATCATCTTTAGAGAGATACTCCAACAAATTCATATCTATGACTATGTATTCCGTTATATCTCCTGTCTTTGATTGAGGATTCCATTCAAGGATATACTTACGATGAGACAGATGCGGAACTAGATTAAAATTTGCCGCCACTGACGCATCTTTCGGCACCATTTTTAGATAAGACAACACTTCTATTGAACGGTTATTCTTTATTCCGTCCAGGAAACGAATAAACTTATAACCATCTGTCTTGCTATACGACAGCAATGAACTAAAAATAATCAGGCCGCCGAGAAACAAAGTTGCTCTCTTATTTCTGATTTTACCTATCAACCATCCAGCGCCGTAAATAGCCGCGATAAAAACAAAAGGAATAAGGCTGGCAGTATAATGCGAAGTAATGTCGTAAAAACCGGAAAAATTAGGATTAATCGGAAGGAGATTCTTAAATAAAGGAATAGCCACTAAAATATAATGCCCTGGGCTTAAAATCGGCAAAAATCCCAAGGAAGAAAACATTTTGACACAATAGGCCATTTTTTCTTTAGTTAAGAACGAGCTGACCACGTAAAAAGGATCACTAAACAGGGTTTTGATATTATCCATATAAGTCAGGCCAAAAGGCAGGCGGTCCATGTACGGATAAGTACCAATGGGATTAAAATACGGAATAATGATTTTTGTTTCCAGCAGCCAGGCTGATATGCCGATTATAATCAGCGCAGCCCCCCCTTTGAGCCTTTTTTGGCCAAAGAGCATAAAAATACCCAAACCGCTGATTAAAAACGCGGTATCCTCTTTGCATAGCAACAAAAGAAAAATTGTTAAAAATAGAAAAATATTTTTTTCTTTGATTACAAGAAAATACGCCCAAAAAAATAAAGGCAGGATAAAACATTCAGGGTGAAAATCAGACAAACCTACCCCTCTGAGCGGACGGGATAATACATAAGCAAATATAAAGGTAAAAATTAAAAAACGGCTGCTTAGCCTGTCTTTAGCGATTAAATATAAAGGGATTACTGCCGAAGCCAACAGGGCTGACTGGACCAAAAAGAGCACTGTAACATCCTGCCAAAGCATATATAAAGGCGCAAGCAGCAACAAGATGGGCTCGAAATGGTCTCCCAACAGGTTCATATTCCCTTTTAAGGATGAAAAAAGAATATCGCCTCGGGTGGTATTCCATATTGCCTGGTCGAATATTCCCAGGTCAGACGCGCCAGAGGATAAACTAAGGTGCCGGGCAATGCTCAGGACGGTAAAAACTATAAATATGGCGCTGCCAGCCATAAATAATAACTTCTTATCACTCAGATTTGCCAGGCTATATAAATTTTTTATTACCGGGCTTCCTGAAAAACTGTCCTTACCAACCGCATATCTTAATAATAAAAGCAAAGACAACCCGATGGTTGGCCCGGCGATATTCGTTATGCTTGCGAAAGGCAATCCCATTTGATGTAAAGGCAGCAAAATAAACGAATAATCGGTGACAAACAGCCCAAGAAAAAAATAGAAAAATAAGGCAGTGACCCTATCCAGTATTTTTATTATGATTGGCATTTATTGCGGGATATTTTATAAGCCAAAAGGCCAAGAACCTGTTTTAAATACTGCGCAACTACTTTTGGCTTTAATTTGCTCATTCCTTTAATCCTATCTGAAAAGTTATAGGGAACTTCTATGAAAGAGGCGCAATTTGCTTTAACAAACACCTCCAGGCCTATTTTAAATCCATCGGGAGTGAGGCTTACGCCCTCTAAGGCCGACTTTTTTATGCAAAAAAATCCTGAAGTATTATCTTTTACTCTAGTCAACAACCTGCCTAATAAACAGGCAAAACCTGAAATAAATTTACGTTTGAACGGAAAACCCTTAGTTCCTCCTCCTTTTATATACCGGCTTCCTATCACTAAATCATAACCTTCTTCAAGTTTTTTAATAAAAACCGGGATTAATTCAGGCGGGTGACTCCCATCAGCGTCCATAACTACAACAGCATTCCCTGCTGATTCTTTTATACCGTCTAAAACCGACAAGGAAAGGCTCTTTTTTTTCGATACCCGGCGAATAACTCTTCCGGAACCTCCCAAGGCTTTTTCAGCGACTCCAGCAGTGCCATCCTGAGAAGCATCGTCCACAACCAGGATTTCATAATCAATACCTATCTTCCCCAAACCCTCGATTATCCTTTTTAGTACACCCCCGATATTCTCTGCTTCATTATAAGTAGGGATAACAATGGAAATCATTTTTAATCTATTAATTTTGCTGTAACCAAAGCCCCGCTGGCAAAAACCCTTATTAGTACCGGTATATTTTCTTTTCCTTCTAAGAACACAAAGGTAACATTTGATTTATGATAAGGGTCTTTATCCCTTCTTCTAATCACTGCTTCTATTACCGCTATTTTATATAATTGTTTCTTTACCGTAATAGTCCGCTCTTTTATTTTTCCGCTTAAGATATAATTTTTTTGGTTTGTGTTGATGTTCATTTCAATTTCTTTTATTTTACTTAAATCCATATGCCTGAGATTAAATACCGCAGAAAGCGGGTCTTGAGTGTTAGGCAGTATTTGACGCTGGACGCCGTCCAAAGTCATGACCCCTTTCACCTGGTCGTAGAATATTTCTTTTTCTGGTTTTTCCTTTCCAGGGGATTTGACGTTTTGTTTAAATAATAAAGGATTTAAGCTGCGCACATCAACGTAAGAATCAACTATTGCGTAACCGTCAAAAACCCCCGAATAAAGTTTTAAGGGCCTTACGCTCGCGTTTAAATGATATACTTTTGCGCCATTGTAGTCCTCTGTCTTTTCAGCAGTAAAAACTGCTTCGCCAGCAGGAATTATGCCAAATAAATTTACTTTATATTTTAAATCTCCGGAGCCGATGGCTCCTTTTTTTACAAGCCGGGATATAATAATCTTCGGGTTATTATTATTCTGCCAGATAAACACTAAAAACAAAATTATTACTAAAAATATAAGTAATGTTTTTTTCATCTTATTCTCCGATTAGAAAAGTGTATAAATAAACGGGGCAACTGCGCTGCCTTGCGAAAAAAATATCAGAATGCCCAATAACAAAAGTACTATAATTATAGGCGCAAGCCACCATTTCTTTCTTTCTTTCAAAAAAGCCCAAAATTCCTTTAGTATGCTCAATTTGCCCATTAGCCTTCCCTTCTAAAACTGTCTTTCGTAATCAGTTAAACTGAATTGCTTTTTTTCTTTTTTCTTCCAATACGAGTCTTTACTTCTATCTATTTTTCTATCTAAAGCATCTATGCCAAAAACCCTCATTGCTAAGCCCATAGGAGTAAAAACAAAATAGAACAGGATAACCAAAATCAATCTCGTGTTTATCCAGGACAGGACAGCCGCAAATCTCATCCATAAACAGTAGATTGATTTTAGACGTGCCGGGATAAGTAAAGCTAAAATAAAAAACCCCAACGAAATGACAGAAATGGATACCACGATTTGGTGGCGTTTAATAAAAATAAACGAAGCCATAACCAAAAAAACTATACCCATGGTTATGCCGAATTTTCTCAGGTTATTTTTCTCAAGATTTAATTTTTCCATATCGCTAATCTAATTCAAAGTTATTTTTCCAATTAATATCCTTATGAAGCGGTTTTTGCCTGCCCTTATCTAACAAAAAACTTCCCAGGACCAAATAATCCATCTCGGTACGCATAAAACACTTAAAAGCATCCTCAGGGCTGCATACTAACGGTTCGCCCCGCACATTAAACGAGGTATTTACTACTACCGGACACCCGGTCTTTTTGTAGAACGCATTTATTGTATCATAATAAGTTGGATTATCCTCCCTCTTTATGGTCTGAATTCTAGCCGAATAGTCCACATGAGTAACCGCAGGGACTTCAGAACGGGTTACTCTTAACTTATCAAAACCTCTAGACTGGTTCCCGCATTCCTCTATTTTTGTTCTCTTGTCCGTTTTAACCGGAGCAACTAAAAGCATGTAAGGGCTTTCTCCCTCCAGCTCAAACCATTCCGCAACTTTTTCCCTCAACACTGTCGGCGCAAAAGGCCTAAAAGATTCTCTATATTTGATTTTCAAATTCATCCTTGACTGCATTTGGGGGCTGCGCGCATCACCGATAATACTCCTTGCGCCTAAAGCCCTTGGCCCGAATTCTAATCTACCCTGAAACCAGCCAATAACCCTCTCCTGAATTATCAAATCGGAAACTTTATCCGGCAATTCAATCGGTAACAGCCTTTCGTAAAACACTTCTTCTTTTTTGAGAAAATCTTCTATATATTCATCACTGTAAGATGGGCCCAACAAAGAGGCTTTCTGGGAATCATTCTTGTTATCAGGATTGCGTTTATTGCCTGCATATTTATACCAAGCCAAAAGAGCCGCCCCCAAGGCACCTCCGGCATCGCCTCCTGCCGGCTGAATCCATATTTCCTTAAAAGGGCCTTCGCGCAAAATCCTGCCGTTACCAACGCAATTTAAAGCCACCCCTCCGGCAAGGCAAAGTTTATCCTGGCCGGTGGCCTTATGAACATGCCTGGCCATTTTGAGCATAATTTCTTCCGTAACTCTCTGTATGGAAGCGGCGATATCCATATCTTTTTGGGTAATTTTCGCCTCGGCTTTTCGCGGCGGGCCGCCAAACAGTTTATCAAATTTCCGGTTAGTCATCCTAAGCCCGTTGCAATAACCGAAATAACGCATGTCCATCTTAAAAGACCCGTCTTCTTTAAGGTCAATCAATTTATCCAAAATCAAATCAGCATATTTCGGTTCGCCGTAAGGAGCTAAACCCATCAATTTGTATTCGCCTGAATTAACCTTGAATCCCGCATAATAAGTGAAAGCGGAATACAGCAACCCCAAAGAATGCGGGAAGTTCAAGGTGCAGAGAATTTCGATATCATTATCTTTGCCTATTCCAAAACTGGCAGTATCCCATTCCCCTACCCCGTCCATAGTCAAGAAGGCGGCTTCTTTAAACGGTGAAGGGTAAAAAGCACTGGCAGCATGCGATTGGTGATGCTCAGCAAATAAAATCTTACCGTCATAATTCAGTTCTTTTCTTATCAAATCCGGGATCCAAAGTTTCTGCTTCAGCCATAAAGGTATAGCCTGAATAAATTGGCTTATTCCGGAAGGAGCATACATAAGATAGGTCTCTAAGAGGCGTTCAAATTTAATAAAAGGCTTGTCATAAAAAACTACAATATCCAAATCTTTGAACGAGATTCCGGCTTCTTCCGAACACCAATTAATAGAATTTATCGGAAAACCGGCATCATGTTTTTTCCGGGTAAATCGCTCCTCTTGCGCGGCTGCGATAATTTCGCCATCCCGCACCAGACAGGCAGCGCTATCGTGATAAAAACAAGAAATCCCTAAAATATTCATTTTTCTTGAGGTTTATATTCTACCGGGGCCGCTATCACTTCATAGACATCAATAGGCCCGATCTTTTGAGCGCACCTTATATCTTCCCGGGGGCATTCCTGGGCAGGAAAACTTACCGATAATCTAAGCCCGTTGTTTTTCGGAATCATCCCCAATTCTTCCTTATCTTTGACTAAATCCGTATACAAGTAATTTTCCCGGTGGACTAAAACATATTTAACCCCCATGCCCTTTAGGATACCCGCGGTCTTCTGGTCAGAAAGCTTTACCATTGTTTTAGCAATGCTGTTGGCATAACTATAAGGCGTAGTGCCGTTGATTATTTTCTTCTCATGCACAGCCTGATAGAACTTATACAATTCATTAGGAGAACCCGCATCAAGAGGATATTCCGCAATGATAATATCGCCGGGTTGTTCTTTAAGCCAATAATACGCCTGAGAAACTTTCCCTACTTCGATTACCTTTAACGGCGGATAATTCCAAAACTCGAAAAGTACCAGGCAGAAAAGAAGAATTCCAACGGCTATCTTTGATTTTCTGCTCCTGAATTTTTCCAAAACGACTCTCAAGCCAAACGCCGATAATACAGCGATTGCCAGCATCAATAATATCCCAAAACGGCATGACGCCCGAAACATCGGCAATAATTTATACATGAAAAAAGATGGCATATAAATTTTAAACCCGCCAAAAATCCACCATGGCGGCTGGGAGAATAACCAAGAAAGTATAGCCAATAAAATAAAGAATTTTATATAAAAATATTCTTTTGTGTTCATTTGCCTGCGGGCCTTCCATGATTTTTTAAGAGCCATAAAGGCAAGCAATAACGGTATCCAGCCTAAATAGAGCGTATGCTCGGTTAAACTTCCGCCATACAGCGAGGTACCGGTAAAACTTTCGGTAAATTTTCCAAAAACCGGATGCGCGATTGACGGCAAGAGGTAACTTAAAGGCCGGGCAGATTGAGCAAAAAGATCGTCAAAAGGCCTTACTACGCTCCAAGCAGACGGCTGGATGCTTTTTTTAGCGAAAAAGGCATTCTTAAGTGTAGTGTTAGCTACGGCGGGAAGAACGAAGATTATCCCTGCCGCCATTACAATAAGCGCCCTTTTAAGGAATTGCCAACATTTTTCGGTTTTTCTGTAAAACAATACGTAAACCACGAGGAACAATACTGTAGCAATATATGAAAAATAGAAATAATGGAGTTCGGTAGAAGCCAATAAAAAAATCGCAAACATACCTAAAAACACATTTTTACGGCAGGGCTTTTCTTCTAATTTAATCAACGCGTATAGATATAACGGCATCCATTGAATTTGAGCCAACGAAAGATGCTGCCAGGCGCGGGCAAAATGATACGGGCAAAAAGCATAAATAATCCCTGAGAGCAGAGAAGCAGATTTGTGTTTAGTGACCGCGAATGCCAGATAAAACATGGTTACTCCGGAAAGTATGAAACTAAGTAGAATCTGCAGATTGTAAGTCACGATATGACCGGAAAAAACAGAAAGCCATCTAGTAAAAATATTCCAACAGGGATAGGCTATCGCTTTACTTATATCCAACCCAAAAGGAACGGCGATTACAGAAATAAATGTATCAACTAAATTTTTACTGAAGGAAAATTGCTGCCACCAAAAATAGGCTAACCAGGCAAAAGGCTCATCGCTGGTATAAATACCTAAGATGCAACTTTTCATTTTAAAGATCAACGGATAAGTAAAAATAGCCGTAAGAAACAAGTAAAAACCAAAAATTATAAAAATTCTCTTTTTCATCTACAATCCTCTATTCCTTATAACATACCACTTCTATATTCTGGTCATTAAATATAAAAATAAAACGCAGTAAAATTCTACAAAAAATAAGCGGAATGAATGTCAAATACTTAAGCGTCTTATTTTTAAAGATATTTTTATCTTCCAGCCAGGACCATAAACCATAATGCAGGGAACTGGGAGTCGAAGCAATTTCCAGGATATGGTTCTTGAAGAAACGGTCGACTTTAAAACCATGATTTTGCAAGAACCCCTTCATGCTTTTACGGGTGAAATAATAAAGGTGCCTGGGTACTTCCAGATTAAAATAATACGGGCCGAAAAAGGCGGATTCAAAGAAATCAGAATTCGGGACATAAATATATATTATGCCGTCATCTTTAATGATCCTTTTAATCTCCAGAAAAAGCCTGTCCACTTCATGCACATGCTCCAATGACTGGATCATGGTGACAATGTCAAAAGACTTCGCGAGAAAATTACATTCCGGCAATTTTTTATAGATAATCCTTCCATCAAGGGATTTCGGTGCAAATTTTTTTGAATTAGGGTTTAACTCGCACCCCAAAACGTCATACCCCTGCTCCTGCATTAACGACAAAAAACTTCCGCTGCCGCAACCAATATCAAGTAACGTGCCTTCCTTTTTGTATTTTTTTAATTTTGATACGATAGAATTTTTTATAGCGGACAAACTGACGCTCAACAGCCTATGTATTAATGTCGGGGTCTCCATATTGAAATCCACGGGATAGAATTTTATCGCATCTTCTTTTACCGGCCTGGGATTCAGGAAAAGAAAACCACAATTAACGCAAGCGACCACGCAGAATGCTTCCCCGCAGGTCTTAAGGCGCAGATCCCTGGCTTTAAAAACTAATTTATGCTCAGCGCTGCCGCAAACCGGGCAATTTATATTCTCAAGGACTGGCTGCAAACTAACTCCTTTGACTAAGCCGCTCTTCTCAAACAAAAAATCCGGCTTTTCATTTCACTGGCAAAAAAACTCCATGTTCTTAACGAGAACATTGCTTCGACTAATAATCTCGGATTAGAAAAAACCATGCTCAATATAATTCTTATTATTCCTGTCGCAGGGTTAATAATGTAAAATTGATTCTTGAATTCCTGAAGCTCTTTAGGCGTAAGCTCGGGCGTTGAGATTAAAGGCTGCGCGGAACTTAAACGCTCGTCATTAAGTATATCCAGCAAATACCCCTTTTCTTTTGCCTGCCGGTATAGCTCTGTGCCATAATATGGGGTAGCAATATTCGCACACACCCCTTTAGCGCCCAGTTGTATCAGCTTCCTGGCAAAACGCATACTTTGCCGGATATTCTCTTTAGTTTCCCCGATACAGCCAATCACAAAAACCGCATTAACATTTATCCCGTATTTTTTGAAAAGTTTAACAGCCTCTTCTATCTTTTTTAAATCTATCCTTTTTTTAATAATACTATTCACTACATCCTGGTCACCGGATTCAGGAGCCACAAATACCTCGGTACAGCCTGAGGCCTTCATCTTCTTTACTAATTCGTCGTCCAGGGCATCTGCCCTTACTCCGTTTGGCATGCACCAGGTAATACCCAGATTTCTTTGAATAATCAAATCACATATCTCTTTGGCCCTGGCTGTATCAAAGGTCATATTATCATCTTCGATTGTTAAATGCCTTATGCCGTATTTATTAACCAATTCTTCTATTTCTTTTACCACATTCTGCGCGCTGCGCGGCCTCCACTTCCTGCCCATAGTCAAGTGTATTGCGCAAAATACGCATTCGTAGGGGCAACCGCGGCTGGTTATCACTGTAGCCCATTTTTTTCCTGCCGGGAGATAATCGCCACGGGGCGATTGCCCGGCTTCTACCGCCGAGAAATAATTTTCCAGGTTCAACAGATGCCTTGCTGGAAAAGCCAGCTTATCTAAATCCTGGGCCTGCTTTCGGACAGGATTAATTACCGGCTTGCCGTCAACTTTATACCCGATACCCTCGATTCTTTCCAGGGCCGCGAAATTACCTTGCTCAAGCGCATCTGCCAGCTCAAGCATTGTATATTCGCCTTCTCCAACAACAATATAATCAACGTCTTTATTTAATAAAACCTCCTGCGGCCTGACCGTAACGTGATGGCCGCCAAGCACGGTGATAATGTTCTTATCGGCTGCTTTTATAACAGAGGCGGCCCTTTGAGCACTCCAATGGCTTATCGAAAAAGGCAAAGTTATTCCCACTAATTTAACGCCATTTTCTTTTATACTCTTCGCAATTTCCTCAAATTCCAGGCCCCCATACCATTTATCTTCGCCGTTTACTTCAATTTTATGGACATTCTTCCAGCCTTCCGCCAGTGCGTCGATTATTAAAACTTGATGATTAGCTTCCAGCGCTGACGCTACATAAAGCAGGCCCATAGGGTAAAACGGTGTTGGCCGGTTTACGTGCTGCGAAGATAACACTAATGGCGGATTGACCAGGCAAATCTTCATTTATTACCCCGTTTCTTTGCGTAAACCTCAAAGCAATCGCCGATATTAAATAAATCAAAAACAACCGAACAAAAGATATCCGCCAGCCTGAAAGGAATATTTACCGATTTAAAACCACATCTTCTTGCCAGGGTAGGGCCCAAAATCCCTATTGATTTTGTCCTTATATACACTGCCTTAAAGCCGCATGCTTCGAGCATTTTTCTTAAGCTCTTTTTAGTAAAAAGCTGCCTGTGCTGAGGTATATGCATCTGGAAATGCTCTTTAAACGCCCTGGAAGGCGTATTGAAATTAGGTACACCTATTATCAACTCACCATCATCCTTCAGTAGATTCCTTGCCTCTTTAAGCATATCCTGCGGCCGGATAACATGCTCCAAAACCCAATTAATCCTGATAACATCAAATTTATCCTGGTTGCTTTTTATATCTTTTTGAAAATCTTCCATCCTTAAGTTTGCTTTTATCCCCTGGGCACGCAGGCGGCTAATAAGTGCGTCATGGTATTCTGTTCCATAACATAGGCACCCGAACCCTTTTGCTTTTTTTAAAAAATAACCGTCGCCGCAGCCGATATCAAGCACCTTTAAAGACCCATGTATGGTATTCGAATAAATCGGATAAGTAATCAGCGCTCTTTGCAGCAAAAAACCAGAAACAATTTTTTTTAACCAGACATTCCGGCTCTTAAATAAGACGCCGCCAAATAGATCATTAAGCTTATCCTGGAATTTAAACTGAATATCAGCCTGGTTACTAGCCATATACTCAGAAAAGTGGTGGGCAATATAATCTTCATAGATTCTTTTTTCTTCTTCAATACCAAGGAAGGGATGGGCATAAGCCAAACCGCAGTTTAAGCAAAGATAAACATTATTCTTTTTGCCCATATCTTCCGAATAAACCCGGGAAAAGAAATGGCCATTATCGATTATGCTTTCACCGCAAGCCACGCATTTATCTGTTTTATAGAAATCCTGGAAATCTTTATAAAAAGCCTCTAGGTTTGCCGACATCTTAATTTGCTTTAGACTTTCTGCTCAATAATCTGTAGATTTTCGAGCCGATTTTTCCATCGAAAACCATACTCCTGCCCAGTTTAAAGATAAACCTGTTCCTGCAAAGATAATAAACGATCAAGCCCAGCGGTTTTCCCAGGCGAAACTGCAATAGTGTTTTTTCGTATAAGGCGTAGCCTTTTTTAAGCACCCGGGTCCTCTCTTTTCTGGTGAATTCTTTAGTTTCAAAAACAGGCGGAAAATCCCTGCTGCCGACGGTTTCCAGATAATCCTCTACCGGCATCATATAAGTTGAATTCTTGGTTATCCAGTCAAAAAGTTCAGTCCCGGGATATGGGATCAGATTATACATATTCACGAAGTTAGTTTTTAGCGAACCGGCAAACCTGAGCGTATCCATCGCCGTCTTATAAGTCTCGCCCGGATGGCCGATAATAAAATTAACTGAATTCTTGATCCCGATTTTATTGGTAAGATCAACAGCCTGGATGACTTTCTTTAAATCAAGGTTCTTGCCGATATATTTATTGACGATCTCCTGATTTCCCGACTCGCAGCCATATGAGATAAAGATACAACCGCTCTCTTTCATCTTTCTAAGAAGCTGCTCGTTTACATTATCAGCCCTGATGCCGTTATAAAGCTCGTAACGGATATCCAGCCGGCTATCCGAAATCAAATCGCAAATCTTCTCCGCTCTTTTTGAATCAAAAGCGAAGCAATCGTCGTTAATTTCAAAATGATTTATTTTATATTTATCTTTTAAATCTTTCATCTCGGCTACCACGTTTTCCGGGCTGCGGGCCCTGAAATTCCTGCCCATGGTAAGCCTGATACAGCAATAATTACAGCCGTAAGGGCAGCCTCTCGAGGTAATTATAGGCATCAGATGCTGGACGTATGCAGGATACCTTTCTATGCCGAATGCTTCGTAATCAGGGAATGATATGCTATCCAGGTCCTTAATATACCCTTCATCCTGATTCTCAACGCAGGAATCGCCGTCTCTCCAGATAAGATTATTCACCCGGCTAAAATCAGGCTTTGGCTGTTCTAATTCTTTTAAAAATTTAATAAAACTAATCTCGGATTCCCCTTTCATGGCGAAATCCGCTTTTGTATTCTTTAGAATGTGGGCCTTGGTAGCGGAAACATGCGGCCCTCCGGCAATTAACAGTAAGCCGGGAAATTTATCTTTAATTCCATCGATTACCGCCTTGGCGTATTTATAGCAAAAACTAAAAGTTGTAACTCCCACTAAATCGGGCTTATATGAAGAAATAAGCGAAAATAATTTGCTGTCATCCTTTTCTAGCCCCTGGTCAAAAACCTTAACATCCTTATAGCCCGCCTTTTTACACGCGGCAATAAGATAAGACAGGCCGATATGCGGGTGGCCGCTGACTTGTTTTTCATCTCCAAACAAGGATTTAGTCCAGGGGTTAATGAATAATATTTTCATTACTGATTATCTTTTCCCAAAGACATAAAGAGACCGTCAAAATAACCTTTTAAAGCCAGCGCCATCAAAGAAAATTTTCCATTTAACAATAAAATACCCAGGTTGTACAATAAAAAGATATTATTAAATAATACTAAAAATACAAATAAACGCACCCCACCGGAGTTTTTCCGCATAAAAACAATCCTATTTCTTGACACATAGTAAACCATGCTGGGGTTTTCCCCTTTAAAAGACTTATGCCCTTCTTGCCTGCCAAGCGGCACATTGTGCCATACTTTCGCCTGGGGGAATAAAGCTACAATAAAACATCTTTTCTTTATTTTCTCAGCCAAATCCGATTCCTCGTAATGCATAACGTAATCTTTATCTATGCCGCCAACCTCTTTGAATATTTTTTTAGGGACCATAAACACGTTAGGAATATGGTGGACTTTGATCAATTCAAAATTATCATATTGCCCCTGGTCAATCTCTCCGCTTCCCTCGAATAAAGTGATGCTTGTTGACAGGCTCATTCGGTTGTTTGTCCAGCATAAACGCTTGGGGTCGGATTTGTAATAGGTAAACGGGCCGCTTATTCCGATATTCAGATACCTGTTTCTTACCTCTACTTCTATCATATTTTTTATCATATCCCTGTCAACAATGTTATCGCTATCAACAAACAATAGATATTCACCCGAGGCGTTTCTTGCCCCGAAGTTTCTTCCTCCTCCGGCATAAAGATTCCTGTAACTTCTAATCAGCTTAATCTTCTTACCGTACCGGCTCTCAAGTTCTTCCGTTGTCCCATCTGAAGAAGCATTATCCACCACAATTATTTCTATGGGTTTATAAGTTGATTTTAAAACAGAATCGATACACTCAACCGTATCGTCCTTGCGGTTATAGGTGACTATAATTACGGAAACTAAAGGTTTTATATCTGGCATGCTGGCAGAGATTGTTTTTTCTTCGGTAAAAACCGCCTTATTATCATTAGAAACCCTATTTTGATAATTGAAAAATTACCACTTCTTAAAACCGTGGCGGAATTAAGCCATTTGGCGATCCTGATCAGCGAACGTGAAACTGTAGGAAGATTAAGTATGGAGTCATTGGCATAAAGCCTTAATCTTTTTTTACGCGCCTGATCCACCCAACCATTTTTATAACATTCATCGCCCAATACAGTGCCCTTAAAAGGATAATAGACAGAGGTCTGGACGCTATCCGGAGTAAGCCTGAGATTTAACCGGATAGTTTTCCATAAAGTAAGCGGGCTTTCATGAGGCAGGCCTACCATATTAAAAGACTTGGTTTTTATACCCGCCTTCCTGGCATTTCTAAAAGCCTGAATAATCATCTTATCAGGCATATTTCTATGCAGCACATTACTGCGGATTTTCTCGTCGCCTGCCTCTACCCCGATAGAAACCTGGATGCATCCCGCCTCTTTTAATATACGCAAAGTCTCAGTCACCCCAGCCTCAGGGCGGATATTGCAGGTAAAAGGCAGATTTATCCTGGTTTTATACTTAGCGCAGAAATCCCTAAGCCAGTTCTGATTCGCCGTAAACATATCATCGTCGAATTGGATAACTTTAAATTTTTCCCTGCCCAGGCAATACTCTATTTCTTTTATAACATTATCCGGAGAACGATATCTTAGATAAACGCCCTTGCCGCCATATATTTTTTTAAGGGCGTGGTTTGCGCAATTAGTGCAATCAAAAGGACAGCCCCGGCTGGCCATAATTTCCAAAAACCCGTTCTTTCGGTTATCTGAGGTAAATAGTTCCCGGTCTACAAACGGCAAATCATCCAGGTTCGCCATTAAAGGCCGCAAAGGATTCCTGATTATTTTACCGCTGTCCTTAAACCACAAATTAAAGATACTTTTATCAACTTCGCCTTTTTTAAGAGATTCTAAAAGCTCATGCAACGGATACTCCCCTTCCCCGATACAAACCATATCAATGGAATGATGCGCCAATACTTCTTCGGGCGATAAAGTGGCGTGGTACCCGCCAACAATTATGGGGACGCTTGGATTATTTTTCTTCAAGTAGTCTGAGGTCGACTTGATCCACTCAAAGCTCATCTCATAAGAACTAAACCCGATGATATCGGGCTTAAATTCCTTGATTGCCCTGTCTAGCTGGTCTCGATGCTCTTCAGAAAAATCATTGCTGATAACCAGCTCTTCATACCTCACCGAGTGGCCTTTTGATTTAAGAAATGCCGAAATCGCCGCCAGCTGAAACAGATAAGCCGGCAAAGCTAAAGGCATCACTAATAGTACTTTCATCTTAGGAGTTTACCTTTTTTGCTAAAATACAAATTCCTGAGTTAAGTGAAGGCGAACGAAAAACAAAGTTTGCCAATTTAGCCAGCCATCGAAACTTTCCCCCGTAACCCACCGATTCATTGATATTCAACCCAATACACTTTAAGGCCTTAAAATGGTACTTCTCCAATAAAAATTTTAAAGCCCCGAGCGTAAAAGAGCACAAATGCCCGCAGGAGTGAATAGGCACCGGCTTGGGGTAAGTATGACGGATGCTGATACTTGTGAAAAAAGGCTGATAACCAAATAATAATAGCAACCTGTTATACCAGGAAGCAAGGTTTGGCGTTGTAATAAGAAGATGCCCATCTGCCTTCAACACCCGGTAAATTTCCTCCAACAGGTGGTCAGGGTCAACAAGGTGCTCTATCACTTCTCCGCAGATTACCGTATCAAAAAAACCATCCTGGTAAGGCAGGTTATCTTTGTCCAGATTCAGGCACGCCCCCTCTACGCCTTTATCTGCGGCTAACTTGATCGCCTGTTCAGAGATATCTGCTCCGTAAATTTTGCCGAGCTTGAACCGGTCAATGACTTTTTTTGCAAAATCACCGCTGCCACAGGCTATTTCAAGGACATCTTTCCCGATTACCCCGTTTAGAGTGGAAAGTAATGTTTCATGCCTGGCGTCAAGGTTACCTAATCCCAGCTCCGGATCCTGCATAGAATAAAATCTATCCTTAAAACCTGCCATTTATTCCTCCATTAGTTAGACTTCCAACAATTTCTTTACCCTAATGAACAACCAGAAATCAACCGGAAATATGAATATTTTATGTTTTAACCTGAACCGGGCAACCTGATAACCCATCCTAAACGCAAATTTAAAAATTACCCGTAAAAATTTATTGCCTATTTTTACCGCGATCCACTCTTTGGCATCCAAATCCATCATCCCCAAAATATACTGCTCTAACATAGTAATTAAAAACAATTGCTTCCTGGTTATCCATTGCTTTTCAAAACCCTTGCTCTCGAAGATATCATCCGGCGTGTTTAATAACCCGCTCCAGTCCTGCAATGTTTTCGGCTCTTTAAAACCGTATTTGACTGCCTGATAATACAATTCACTCCCGGGGAGCGGCGTATAAGCATAAATCATGAACCTGTTTTTAATGGAAATCTTGAGTAACTTATCAATCTGGGTCAAGATTGAAGAAATTTCTTTATCTACCATTTTTTCGTTATAACTAGTATCGCTTGACCAGGGGATTCCTGACATGTAGGAAAAAAGCACTTTGATCTTATGTTCGTGGCAAAGTTGAGTAAATTTATATATATCTTCTACCGCGGCATCTTTCTTTATTAAATCCAGCACTTCCTGCTCGCCGGATTCAGAACCGGTAAGAATCATTGAAACCCCCGCCTGCTCCATTAACTGCCAAATTTCTTTCTCGTATTTGACTAACTGGGGAATCCTTCCGTTTAAATTTCCCAGTTTAATTTTTAAATTGTTTTTTATCAAACCTTCGCATATGTCTATTACCCTTTTCTTATCCACAAAAAAATTGCTATCGTATATTGCAAGGGAATCAATACTATATTTTTTGTATAGATAAGCCCACTCATCAAGCAGGCGCTGGGCGCTTAAGCCCACCCATTTACGTTTGCTGACTATGGGCTCTATGCAAAACGAACATCTATAAGGACATCCATAACTAGAGATAAACTGTAATGTCCTGTTGCCGTATTCAGTTTTACTGATACATTTTTTAACATCTATGATTTCATAAGGAACCCGCGGAAAATTATTCATATCCTCTACGGGAGGTATTTCTTTAATAACCGGCTTTCCATCCTTTTTGTACAATACGCCCGGAATAGAATTAATCTTATTAAAATTACCTTCCTGCAGGCATTTAACTAAATCATAGAACTTCCTTTCACCCTGGCCGACAACAACCATATCAACATTGGGATCTTCCAATGTTGATTCAGGCATTATTGAAGGATGCCACCCTCCCCAGATTATCGGCAAGCCCGGATAAAGCTTACGTACTTGGCTGGCTAATTTTAAACCATTGGAAATCTGGCTTCCGGTTAAAGCAGTTATCCCTAAACAAATGCTATCCTTGCACTCCCGGATAGCCTCCTGCATATAATCCTGGTATAAGGCGTCTGAAATTACCTTAACCTCAAACCCATCCTTAACCAAAAACGATGAGATATGCAATAACGGTAAAGGAGCTATAGGGACAACCCTTTCAAAAGAACTGGCTGTACCCTGGAATAAAACAACTTTATTCTTCATATTTTATTTTTTTGCCTCTAGATAAATACTAATCTCAGGAAATACGTCCAGAGTCTCAAGATCAGGAACGCTGCCTTCGCGGAATTTCTTTTTTTCAATAGACTTGAACCCGCTTTTCTTTAATAATTGAGCTAAAGAATCATTATCGTACATCCATAAATGAGGCCTGATAAAAAAAGAGGCTATTTTTTTTAACCGGGTTTGCTGAAGCTTATTCGCTTCAGGATAAAATACTCCCGATAACAAATCTCCTAAAGCAAGGCTCTCAACCGCCTTCTTATCATCACGATGAAACGAATCAATAAAAAACTTCCTGTCTCTTTCGCTAAACTTTTTCAGGATTAACTCTAAATCGGGAACAATAATCCTCAATGTGCCCTCATTTTTTAACACCCTGCGGCACTCCCTTAGCACTTTCTCTGCCTCAAATCTTTTTAGATGCTCCAAAAAATGAGAAGTATAAATGTAATCCACCGAAGAATCTTTAAAGGGCAGCTTCCTCCGGCAGTCACGCAACATTAAATTACCAGGCCACCTGACGCTATATTCAGAAGGCAATAGCCTAAGCGCCATCAAAAGCCTTAAAAATAATGGGCTGGCATGTAAAAAAGCAAGAATACCCCAATCAATATTTATCCAATCATCTTTTCCCACAGGGCCGCAACCCAAATTAATCTTTTTCATGGCTTTAGATATATTTTTTTAAAATCGCTTCTAAATGTTGTGAATAATTAGGCCAATTATATTCTTTAGCCCTTTCCCAGGCCCGTCTTCCCATTATCTCCGCCTTATTTAAGTCGGAAAAAACAAGGTTCGCGCAGCGGGCTAATTCCGCAAGGTCTTTCTCCTTCGGAAAATATCCATGCACGCCATGCTCAAATAAATCCGCCACCCCGGAACCGGCAGGAACTATTATGCACGCCCCGCATGCTGCCGCTTCCAAAGTCTGCATGCCGAATGCTTCCTGATTAGGATGGACGTGCAGCATGACCTTAGAGCACAAATCCAAAATCATTTTTTCATCTAAAGCCCCAAGAAGCTCTACCCGGCCCTCTAACCCTTTCTTCTTTATTTCTTTAAGGAAGTTTTCCTTTATTGATTCCAAATACCAAAAACCTCCTATTTTCAATTTAACACTCGCATCGGTATGCTCTAGTAAATCAAGGAAAATATCCGGTTTATTCCCTATATCCCAGCGGTCATAGGTTAAAATTGCTTTTTCCCGCTGATTATAAGGCGTAAATACTTCACTGCTAAAACACCCCAGGACAAGATTTTCACAGGGGTTCTTTGATAAACGGCAGAACCTCTCCTTGTGTAATTTACCACTGGTTATCAAAGCCTTCGCTCCCAGACAAGCTGAGGCATCTAAGAGCCAGGCGAATACATATATGACAGGGTATAAAAACCTCAACCAGGTCCTTGAATAAGTCTTTCGTAAGGTATAAGTGCAGGGGTCGCAATGCACATAGAAAATGTACGGTATCCCCCTGAATAACTTAAGCCCCCAGGCTGCGAAGGCGGCAAATTGGCCGTTAGCAATGATACAATCGTATTCTTTAGGTTTAACCGCAAACGGCGCGGCAAAAAAACTTAAAAAATGGTGCAGGGAGAAAAAAGAAAACCCCGGCAGTTTAAAATCCCATACCGGCCTCCTGCCAAAAATATATTTTATTTTTACACCTGAAAGATGAAAGCTGTAAACGCTGGAAACCTCATTTCCCTTCTTAGCGTCAATCAAAACCAAGGCTTCGCACCGGTGGCCCAATTTCTCCAGGCCTTTATATGTTTGGCCTACGACCTTAGGAGCGCTGCCCGGCGCAAGCTCATCAATCAGGATGCCTATCTTCAAATATGGTTTCCTCTTTTATCGAAACAATTTGCTTATGAAATTGCGGCCCTTACTGGTGGTTATTACCAAGCCGGCGTAAGTCCAAAACTGCGCGCAACTGGCCACTGAGTGATAAAGCCAGTATAAGTTCTTACTTTTCAGGCAAAGATACAAACTATGGATTAAAGCCGGTATCGGAACCGCGCTGTATATCGACCAAAAAAATAATTTTCTATTGAAATTACCGGTGAATACCCAATTCATGTTCCGGGTTTCTTGCTTATCTATCAAGTGCTGATTAAGGTTTCTTCTCCATTTCTTTATCCAATCCTCTAGCCTGGCCACATGATGATGGTATACAAAAGCAGAATCAAAATATGCTACTTTATTTCCCCCTTTTTCAATCATAAACTGAAAAGCGTCATTATCTCCCAGGTACCCTTTCTGACTCCAAATTTCTTTAATCTTTTCAGCCCTGTAAACAAGACCGTTTGCCCCCCAGACTAAAGGCTTATCCGGATTGACAGTGAAAACAGAATAATCCTTTTCGCATGATTTAACTTCTTTTCTATATACATTAAGGTTCTTATTTAAAAACCAGTTTAAAGGGTCACTTTGTATTAATTCAAAATACTTATTCAGAGACGAATCCTTTTCGCCGGAAGCCAATCTTCCCCAAACAGCAGATACTCCGGGTTCAGACTTAAATATATCCGCTACTTTTTTCAGCCAGTCTTTACCGAACAGCTCATTGTCAGCGGCAAAGATTACCAGGAATTCGCCATGAGCTTCTTTAACGCCAACCTGAACTCCATATTCCGCGAGTTTCCTTGGATTATCCAGAATTTTACAGGCGAAACTCCTGGAAATGCCCAGGGTATCATCGGAAGAGCCTCCATCAATCACTATGATCTCTACTTCCCCCTGCTGGTAATCCTGATACCTGATACTCCTAAGGCAGCAGGCTAAATGTTCGCCCGCGTTGTAAACCGGAATAACAAAACTGAATTTTTTAAGCTTTTCTTCTTCGTTCATTATATTTTCGTATGACCTTGGCAGGATTGCCCGCCATTATACTTCCAGCCAAGACATCCTTAGTAACCACCGAGCCGGAACCAATCAGGCTTCCCTTTTTAATCACTACCGGCAAGATAGTAGCGTTATTGCCTATTGAAACCCCCTTCTCGATCTTAGTTTTCTTTAGTTTCCAGCCAGGGTCATTAGAAATAGGATAAAGATCGTTCACAAACATAACTCCGTGACCTATGAAACAATCGTCGGCGATGCCCACTCCTTCGCAGATAAATGCGTGAGACTGAATCCTGCAGCCTTTTCCGATAACTACGCCTTTTTGTATTTCCACAAAAGGGCCGACAAATGAACCATCTCCTATCTTGCACTCATAAAGATTGACCAAATCAGGAAAAGGGATCTTTACGTTTTTGCCGATTTTACAATTACGAATCATATTAACTCCTTGGTTTTATACTAAAAAACAATTTTTCCCATTATTAGCCAGAGAGCGATGGATACCTACTAATACTTTTAAAACTTCCAGCCCATCCTTGCCGTCTGTCAAAGGCGCCTTATTCTTTCTAATACACTCTATAAAATGGCTGCATTCGGCGCCTAAAGGCTCTTGCTTTTTAACTTGAGGAGTTTGGACATTGCCATTTTTAATAATCATCTGAAATTCTTCAAAAGAATCATAATCCTGCTTGAATCTCTTTTTCATCACGCTTTTATCATAAACGCTAATCGGCGTTTCCGCATTCAAATCATCAAATACCGCCATCTTCTTGCTCCCCACCACTACAATCTCCCTGGTTTTTTTAGGGTCAAGCCAGCTGACATGTATATGCACGAGTATCCGGTTTGGATAATTAAGAGAAATAAAAGCGACATCTTCCAGGTCATGAGGCAAATACTTTGCCCCTTGGGCGCTTACAGATAACGGATCCTTACCAAGAATAAAGTTCATAATAGATATATCGTGCGGAGCCAGATCCCATATTGCGTTAGCGTCCTTTCTTAAAGGCCCCAGGTTTGTCCGACGGGAATAAATATAATAAACCTGCCCCAGTGAACCACTATTTATCAATCCCCTTAGTTTTATAACCGAGGGATTAAATTTAAAAGTATGCCCCACCATAAGGATTCTTTTTTTATCGGCAGCCAGTTCAATCAACTTACGGGCCTCATTTAAGTCCATGGCAATGGGTTTCTCAACCAGTATGTTTTTCCCGCATAGCAATGCTTCCCTGGCTATCTTGTAATGCCTGCTTGCAGGCGTAGCAACAATAACACCAGTTATATCTTTATCCTTCAACACGCTTAAATAATCTTTTGTAGCGATGATATCAGGATAGAGTTTCTTTATATGGGATAATCTTTCAGGGCTTAAATCGCATACGTACTTGACGGAAACTCCCTTTATCCGGTTAAAATTCCGCACAAAGTTAGGGCCCCAATAACCACAACCTATAATCCCGATATTAATTTTTTTTGTCATTTCTTTACCTCGGCATAATTTTTGGGAAAAACTTGTTTAGCCAATCGCTGTTATCCATATACCACTTAACGGTATCGATTAATCCTTCCCGGAAATTTATCTTTGGCCGCCAGCCCAGTTCGGTTTTTATTTTTTTGACCTCTAATGAATATCTCCAATCATGCCCTGGCCTATCATTTACATATTCAATTAATTTTTCAGATTTCCCCAAATTTTTAATAATCCGCTTTACCACCTCTATGTTTCTTTTTTCTTCGCTGCTGCCGATATTGTAGGTTTCACCGAGTGAGCCTTTCTCCATTACCAAAAGTATCGCCCGCGCGCAATCTGAAACATGCAGCCATTCTCTGATGTTTTGGCCTTTTCCATAAACCGGAGTCCTTTTGTTATGCATTAATTTAATTATAGACAAAGGTATCAATTTCTCCGGATATTGCCAAGGGCCGTAGTTATTAGACGGCCTTATTATAATTGCCGGAAAGCCATAAGTCCTGATGTATGCTTTAATGAGCAAATCCCCTGCTGCCTTAGATGCGGCATAGGGACTATTCGGCTGAAGATTAGAGTTTTCGGTAAACTTTCCTTTTCTTATCTCCCCGTAAACCTCATCTGTCGAGATATGGATAAATTTATCAATCTTGTTCTTTCTGCAAATCTCCAACAATACCTGGACCCCCTTTATATTAGTTTCCAAAAATACGCCGGAGTCTTTAATGCTCCTGTCTACATGAGTTTCAGCGGCAAAATTGACAATGACCTTCGGCTTCTCTCTCTCAAAAATCTCATCGAGTTGCCTTTTATTGCAGATATCTGCTTTATAAAACCTGAATTTTCCTTTTACAGCCTCAAGCCTGCTCAGGTCTCCGGCATAGGTAAGCTTATCCAGGACTATAACTTCATATGGCAGGGACAGTCCCCTTCGGAGCCCCCTTCGGGGACAGTCCCTGTTTGCTAGCTGCCTTACAAACTCACTGCCGATAAAACCCGCGCCGCCGGTTACTAGGATTTTAGATAATTTTTTACGCATTCTTCCAGCACCTCGTTTATACTTCTCATCTTAAATCCTGACCGCCCTAACTTATCTACCGATAGAATCAGGTTTGTCCTTACCAGGCCCAATGTTTTACTGTCTATAGTTTGATATTCAAAACCAGGGGCGTATTTTTTGTAAACATCCATCAGCTCAGAATACCTTAAAGCCCCTTTATTTACGATATTAAAGATCCCCTTTGCCTTAATCTCAATCAGGTGACGCAAGGCTGCAACAAATTCAGGAATATAGGTCACCGAGTTGGGGATATCAATAACCTTTTTGTATCCAACGAGTTTAGTAAGAATATTCCTGGGATGCGGCCGGTTGTCTAAAGGAACACGAATCCTTATTATCAAAATTGGGTATTTTTCCGATAATAAATTTAATGCCTGCTCGGAATATATCTTTGAACGGCTATAGAAAAGCTCGAAGAAATCCGGAGCTTTATCCTCTGTGATAGGCTTATCTTTTGAATAATCAAAATGATATATGCAGCCGGAGCTTATATGAACCAACCTGATGTTTTTCCGCAATGCCACTTCGCTTAGAATTATCGGGACAAAGGTATTAGACATGAGCGTCTTATCTTTATCCAATTCGCAGTCGTCTACGTTTCTTCCTATATACCCGGCAGAGTTAATAATGATTTCTGGTGAAAATTTATTGATTTCTTCTTCAGCATCCTTAAAAGAATATATCTTTCTTTCTGAAAGCCTGCATCCGAATTCCTCCTGCAGCCTGCTGCCTATAAAACCTTCGCCAAAAATAAGGATTTTATCTTTCATTTTTTAGAATTTTATGCAAATATTCGCCGTAACTGGTATTTATCTCTTTTGCCAGTTTTTCCAATTGCCTGCTGGTGATATAACCCTTCTTATAAGCTATTTCCTCGATACAGCCTATCTTTAACCCCTGCCTTTCTTCGATAGTCTTGATAAATATCGAAGCATCGACTAAAGAATCGTATGTCCCCGTATCCAGCCAGGCATATCCTCTGCCCAGTAGTTTTACAACAAGCTTGCCTTGTTTTAAGTATTCGTTATTTATATCGGTAACTTCCAACTCTCCCCTTAAGGAAGGTTTTAAAGATTTAGCGATTTTAACAACATTATTATCGTAAAAATATAGCCCGGTAACCGCGTAATTTGATGTTGTTTTTTTGGGCTTCTCTTTAATCGAAGTTACCCGGGAATTTTTATCAAATTCAATGACCCCGTATCGCTGAGGATCTCTTACATAATAACCGAAGATTACCCCTCCTTCATCCAGCTCTACCACTTCCTTTAACAGGCCTGATAAACCATCGCCATAAAAAATATTATCCCCTAATATCAAACAAACGTTATCTTTGCCGATAAATTTCTCTCCAACAATAAACGACTCAGCGATACCTTTTGGTTCTGCTTGCTCAAGATATGTGATATTAATCCCCAGGCCGAAACCGTTTCCTAACAGGCTCTTGAATTTAGGCAGCGCCTCTGGAGTAGAAATAATCAATATCTCTCGTATCCCCGCCAGCATCAACACCGATAAGGGATAATATATCATCGGCTTGTCATAAACAGGAAGCAGCTGTTTACAGGTGACCTTTGTAATAGGATAAAGCCTGGTGGCTTTACCTCCTGCTAAAATTATACCTTTCATATGCTCCCCCGTTATTTTTTTATTCCTATGCTCAAGGCTATCCAGGGATATGCCATATCCCACCAGCCCCTTAAACTGGGAATCTTTGTATACTTGATCTTTTTGTCAGACGGATAAATCATTGAAGCCGGAACCTGTTTAATCCTGAATCCATATTGAATGGCCTTAAATTGTATGTAAGATTCCAGGCCATACCTCTCAAGCCAGTCCTGAAAAATATTCACTTGAGGATGGTTAAATACCTCCATACTCACTGCCCTGAAACCGCAGCTTACGTCATTCCCCGGCCAGCCGAAGATTAGCCTTATCAGGCCGGAACCTACTCTTTGAATGATATAACGCTGATAAGGGATATTATCCCGGTGCCCGTTTTTCAGGTAACGCGAGCCTTGTACAAAGTGGTAACCTTCATCAAAAATAGGCCTTAAAAGAGCCGGTATTTCCGACGGCTCCATTTTATTGTTGCCGGCTACCGAAATAATTACTTCATAACCGTTCTTACGGGCATACTCTACGGCGGTTTTAAAAGCCGCCCCCACTCCCCGGTTTTCCGGATGACGGATAACCCGGCAGGGAAACTCTTTCACGATACTGCCCGAGTTATCGCTTGAACAATCGTCTATTACAATTAACTCATCAATCCACTTGCCGAACAGCTCAGGAGTAAATTTACTCAGAGTCTTGCGTATAACATGCTCTTCGTTATGCAGGCAGACAAAACAAAGTGTTTTTTTATGCATTTCTTTATTTAAACTTACCGAAGTCAAAAAGATGCCCGGTTACTTTTCTAATTGCCCGCAATGCATACCTGAAATCATCCATATCCTTCAGGGACAAAATCTTCCTAAAGATAAATTCCGGGTTAAAAGAAACCTTATACATCCCCCGCACTAATTTCATAATCCTGTCATCCGGAATAGGACTATCCATTACCGGCTTCTTCATATCATAATCATTCCAGTCAAGCGTCTTAAGCCAACCCTTTTCTTTGCATTCCGCGAATAAAGGAGTACCCGGATAAGGCACCACCATTGTCGCCTGCATGGTATAGGCATATCCCTTATTCAAAAGCCATCTACCCAGCTTTAAGGTATTAAGGGCATCCTTGTAAGTTTCCCATGGATAACCAAACATGATTGTGATATGGGGAAATAATCCCGCTTTTGTCGCTGACTTACAGCCTTGGATGACTGCTTCAATTTTCATGTTCTTTTTTATCCTGTCTAAAGTATTCTGATTAGCGGATTCCAAGCCAAAAAGCAAAAGCCGGAAATTCGCTTTTTTCATAGCCATTAGGTCTTCTTTAGACAATGCCCCAAAACGCATATTGCAATCCAGGTATATTTTTTTATGGTACCCCCTCTTAACCATCCCATGGCAGAAATCCGTTAACCATTCTCCGGTAGGAAAACTTCCCGTATCATCCATTATTTCCCGGATTTGGAATCTTTCAATCAGCATGCCAATTTCATCCAAAACATTCTCAACCTTCCTTACTCTGAATTTTGGATACAATGTCGGCCAGGAACAAAAACTACACTTACCCCACCAACAGTCCCTGCCGGACATAATATAAGTCCCGGGAGTACGTTTGTAGTTGCCGTTTTCATAGGCATAAAGCTTCCAACCGGTAAGCTCGCGGTCTATGAAAGGCAGAGAGTTCAAATCATGCTCAAGCCTGAATAACCCGGTATTCTTAATCTGCCCGCTTTCGCGATAATAGATGCCCGGCTCGATAATATCTTTCTTAGTCAGATAATTGCATAAGTTCAGCAGTAAAAAATCGTAGTCGCCTCCGGTAACCACGAAATCAACCTTTGAATTTTGGAATGATTCCTCCGGCAGCGCGGTAACATGGTCCCCGAATAAAACACAGGCAGTTTCGGGCAACTCTTGCTTAATCCGGTCGATAACTTTCCAGTGGGCCTTAATTACCGGGGTTTTGGTCTCAAAGGCGATTATATCGGGATTTTCCTTTGCGATAGTTTTTAAAAAATCATTGAGATTAATATTATTAGCAATACAATCAAGCCAGATCACCTCATGGCCGGCCTGTTTAAGCAAGGTCGCCAAAGTTGCCGGAACCACAGGATAAATATAGGTAGGGGTCTTAAAAAATTGAAATTGGCGGTTCTGCCCTAAAGTGGGAAATCCTTTTTCGCTGTTTAGGGGCGGATAAGAAATTATTATCTTCATTTCTCTTCCTTAAGCTTAGTTGATAGCAGGCCTTTTATGAAGAATAAACCGTAAGTAAGGTGCGTCAATATTATCCCGGGGAATATCAAGGCGGATAATGCAATCTTACGGTTAAAACTAAAAATAGCCGTAATCAATAAATATAAAACTAAACCCAAAGCATAAATTTGCCTAAAGGGCTCAAAAATCCCGGCAAGAACAGCCCCTGCGATAATGCCCAATAAAAAGACACTGGGTATAAAATATGCCGGCTTAAGAGAAGTCTCAGGGTAACGTTTAACGAAATAACCCCTATGAAGGGCGTAACTGGCAATCTGCTTAAGATGCGGAATGAATAACGGCCTGCGGTGATGATAAGCCAAAACATCCGGGGCGTAAATTATCTTTTTCCCCAGTTTTTTAGTTATATCTAAACATAGCTTAGTATCTTCCCCCGGCCAAAAAGATGTATTAAAACCCCCCAGCTGCTGCATCACGGATTTTCGCACCAGGAGATTACAGGTAGGATAATCTTCCACCTCTATTTTTGTTTTAGGAAGATAACGATAGCAGAATTTAGCGCTGACTAAAACTGATGAATAGACCAGGCCGCTTGCCTCTTGCCACAAATTATCTCCGGAAGGGGTAACCGCTGGGCCACCTACCGCAGCAACATTTTTATCGTTAAAATATACCGCGGCATTTTTCAGCCAATTTTCCGCCGGATAGGCATCGTCATCAATAAAAGCAAGTATTTCTCCGTTTGCATGCTGCATAGCTATATCTCTCTTCTGGGAAGGCCCCACTACTCCAGTAGGAATTATTCTTACTTTTTCACCGCTCTTGCAAACCGATGGTAATAGGTCCTGCTTTATAACGCTATCCGGCAAAATGATAATTTCAAAATCCGGGTAATCAAGCCCGCAGCACTTATTGACGCATTCTTCTAAATTCTTTTGCCATGTTTTTGCGGCGATGATAATCGATATTGTCATAGTATTTTAATATCCTCATCCGGTAAAATATAGCCAGGGTATCCCAAAAAGTAGTAAACATTACTTTAAAACCAATACGGCCAAAACGCCTTTGTGAATGCAAGACTACCGGCGCCTCCATAATCTTATAACCCAGATGATGGGCATTGACCAGGACTTCCAGGTCAAAAGCGAATTTCTTAACTAAAATCCTGTGGTAAACTTTACGCGCCACATCGCTCTTGAATAATTTAATCCCGGTCTGGGTATCGTGGCAGGGAAGGCCGAACAGCATATTCACTATTAAATAATAAATATAACTAATAATCCTGCGATGCAGAGGGTATTCAACTACGGAATTAGGATGAAGTTTTGAGCCGATTACAATATCGGCGTTATCCAGGCGCATGATATCAAATAAGGTCTGCACCTGAAAAGGATGAAGTTCCATATCCGCGTCAATAAATACCACATAATCGCCGCTAATATAATGCACCGCTTTCTTGATTGCCCTGCCCTTTCCAAGATTAAAGGGGTTCTTTTTAACGATAAGCTGCTGAGGGTATTTATGGGAAAGCCTGGTCATTATTTCAAATGTACTATCGGTTGAGCCGTCATCTATAACTATTAATTCCCAGGGGCAGCCGAATTCATTAAATGTCTTAGCGGTCTCTTCTATTCCGGCCTCGATGTGCCCGGCCTCATTATATGCCGGCATGATTATTGAAACTTTCTCTTTAATATTCTTCATTTTTTCAGGGCCTGCGCCAAAAAAATCAGGAAAAGAACCAGCGCGTTAACGCACATAATCAACTGTATTTGTATTAAAGTATTATGGAAGAAAATAATTGCCAGCACCTGAAGCAGTGTAAAAATAACCAGGTATTTAATAAAACGCAAATCTTTTATTGAAATAAAATACGTGATAAGTATTAACAAGAGGGCGAAAAAAGTCATAGATACGCTAAAGTAACGCCCTAAGAGCACCGAGCCGTGAAATGTCTTTCCGGTAAGTACCTTTAGAATAAATTCCGGAAAAATATTATAGGTAATAATTCCCGCGATACACAAACCCGCCGCATACCAAAGCCCTCTTTTTAATGTACTCCTGGTATCCTGGTTCTGCGCGTTCAGGCCGCTGGTTTTTGGAAGTATAACCACGCTTATCGCCACGGGCAAAAATAGTAAGATTTTGCCCACCATCTGAGCCAGCGAATAGATGCCCGACTGCTCAGGAGAAAAAGAAATCCTTACCTGGTATAAGTCATAACCAACCAAAAGCATATAGCAAAATGTACTTAAGGCTACCGGAAAAGCATAACAATAGAATTCCTTAAAATTTATCGCTTGCGGCTCAGTCCTCAAAACTATAAGGTCCTTTAGGATAAACCCACAGACCGCTAAGCAAAATACATTAGCCAGTAATAAAGCTCCTAAAGCGCCGGAGATCCCGAATCCAAGCCATATGAATATAAAGGCAAATATTAATTTCAACCCTCCGGTAGTTACCGAAACAAAATTAAACCATTTAAATAACTCCAGGCCCTGCAATACGCCCACGCAGACAGGGATTATCCAGGCAAGGGCAAGCAGGATTGCCAGGATATATCCGGAAGAAAACGAAGGGATTTTAAGCCTGTCAATAATCAAAAAAGAAGTGGAATAGAAAATTATGAAGGTAAGTACGGCAAATAAAAAGTTTTTCTTCAACAGGCTGGCAAATAAAAAATTAACCTTTTGTTTCTCTTCACGGGATTTAAATTCCGCTACGTATTTGGCGACTACAGTCTGGAAAGTCGCCAATGGGGTAGCAAGCAGGGTCAATAAAAAAATCAGGGAATTAAAACCGGCGAAATCAGCCGGGCTTAAGCGGTGGGCGATTAAAAGCTGATAGAGAAGATTAAAAAAACTTACAGTGGCTGAACCAAAAAAAACCAGGATAATATTCCTGCTAAAGGCATCAATATTCATCAGATAGCTCGTCTTCCTCGGCTTATTTCATTAGCTTTAAGAAACGCCTCTTGCCAACTTTTAATATGCCTTCACCGGTTATGACCGTATCTTCTTTATCAATTTTCAGGTTATCGAGCGTAACTGCCCCCTGCTGAATAAGGCGCCGCGCCTCGTTCCTGCTGGAAGCTAGACCGCTTTTTAAAATAATATCAATAATGTTAACCCCCGGGGACAACTTATACTCTGTGATATCCTGGGGTATTTCTTTATTAGCAAACACACGTTCAAATTCTAAACGGGCCTTCTCCGCGGCAGCCCTGGAATGATACTGGCTTATAATTTCCCCGGCCAGCATCATCTTCGCTTCCTTGGGATGCATGCTTTTTAGAGCCGAAAGGTCAAGGTCAGTCAATAATTCGCAGTATTTAAGCATAAGCTCATCAGATATCGACATGATCTTGCCGAACATCTCATCCGGCGCCTCATCAATGCCGATGTAATTACCCAGAGATTTGCTCATTTTTTGCACCCCGTCAGTCCCTTCTAAAAGAGGCATAGTAATTACCACCTGTTGTGGCTGGGCAAAATCCTGCTGTATATCCCTACCTACCAAAAGATTAAAAATCTGGTCTGTCCCGCCCATCTCAATATCTGCTTCCAATACCACAGAATCATACCCCTGTAAAAGCGGATACATAAATTCTAAAAGAGAAATATCCTCATTCCTGGATAATCTTTTTTTAAAATCTGCCCGGGCTAACATTTGAGACACCGTAGCATGGGTAGTCAATTTCAGCATCTCAAGGACCGACATCTTCTCAAACCATTCGCTATTAAAAACCACATTGATCTTATCCACATCCAGAACCTTGGAAATCTGTTTCTTATAGGTGGCGGCGTTTTCTAGCACTTCTTCTCTTGAGAGCTGCTTTCTTAATTCCGATTTGCCGCTAGGGTCACCGATACGGGCTGTAAAATCCCCTATTAAAAATACAACTTTATGCCCCAATTCCTGGAATTGGCGTAATTTTCGCAAAAGTACGGTATGCCCAAGATGTATATCCGGCGCAGTAGGATCAAAACCCGCCTTTATGACCAGCGGCTTTTTGTCCTTGATGCTTTTCTCCAACTTTGCCTTCAATTCGCCTTCTGAGATTATTTCAACTACGCCGCGCTTGATAACCTGCAACTGCTTATCAATATCAGCTTTTTGCATATTGCACCTCAGATTTTTGAGGTCAGGCCGATCTTAGCCTGTTCCACGTCCACCTTGATGACTTTAACCTGTATTTTATCTCCCGGGTTTAATTTCGAAACCGTCTCTTTGTCTATCTCGCTGGCGTAAACCAAACCCTCTAATTCTTCGTCGATCTTTACAAATACCCCGAAATCAGTCAAGCTGACCACTTCTGATTCCAAAACAGTATCCAGGGGGTATTTAACCGCGATATCCTGCCAGGGATTAGCCAATAACTGTTTCAAACCTAAGGCAATCCTGCGGTTCTGGCTATCCATGGAAAGCACTACCACGTCTACTTTCTGCCCTTTTTTCAAAACATCCTGTGGATGAGCTATCCTCTTTGTCCAAGACATATCCGAAACGTGAATCATCCCCTCCAGGCTGCTATCAAGTTCTACAAACGCACCGTATTCAGTAAAACCCCTGACCTTCCCGGAAATCTTAGCGCCCACCGGATACTTAGCTTCGGCATCTAACCAGGGATTTTGTTCCAATTGTTTTAAACTTAAAGATATTCTGCGGGACTCTTTATCCACATTTAACACCTGAGTCTCCACCATATCCCCTATCGCGAACATCTCTTTTAGATTACTGATTCTTTTTGTCCAGGATACCTCGGAAACATGGATCAGGCCTTCAATGCCTTTCTCCAGCTCCACGAACACCCCGTAAGGAAGAATATTCACTATTTTTCCTTTTACCTTTAAACCCGCGCTGTACTTTGTATCAATATCCTGCCAGGGATCAGGCAACCTTTGCTTTAACCCCAGAGATACCTTGCGCGCTTCCTTATCAAGATTCAGAACTATCACTTCAATCTTATCACCCAATGCCACTATTTCCGAAGGATGGCTGATTTTCGACCAGGACATATCGGTAATATGCAACAAACCGTCTATGCCGCCTAAATCCACGAACGCGCCGAAATCAGTGATAGCCTTGACCGTGCCCGGGTAAATCCCTCCTGGTTTAAGCTCCTGCAGGATCTTTCCCTTAGTTTCTTCTTTTTCTTTTTGTATGGCTTCCCTGCGGGATAATATGATGCTGCGCCTTAAATTATTTATCTTTAGTATTTTGAACTTGAAAGGCTTCATCATAATATCCTTATCCGGGACTCCCTTAAACATTGAAAGAGAAGCAGGCAAGAATCCTTCAATCCCCATTACATCAACAAGAAAACCTCCCTTTACCTTCTTGGTTATTCTGCCTTCGGTAAGGTCTCCTTCTTTGGAGTTGCGCACGATAGTATCCCAGCCTTTTATGCGGACTACTTTATCTCGCGAAAGAATAATCATCCCCTTATCGTCCTCTACCGACTCAACAAAAAAATCCAATTCTTTGCCTACCTCTAAGTCAGGACGGCTGAATTCCGCAATAGCTACTATCCCCTCGGACTTAAACCCCACGTCGACCAACACATCCTTTTGGGTCATAGAAACTATTTTTCCCTTAATTACCTCGCCTTCACGGACTATTTTTATGCTTTGGTTGTACAACTCTTTCAAATCAAAATTTTCTTCTGACATCTGAACTTCCTCCTTATGATTTTTTAATTAATTTGTTAAAGTTTTAATAGAGTTAAACTAAAAAACAAACACCCCCTTTACAAAATAATTTTTGGCGATATTCTTAAAAACTTGCAACAACTAATAGTATATATAAATTGTCTTCGAGTGATATTAAAGTATCTGCGCAGAAAAGAAAGATAGGCTCGTTCGGCAAGGTAAGGATTTTCTACTAAACCAGGATTTAACATGAAAACTGTCTGATATTAGCCATTATCATTTGAGCAATGTCTTGATAAGGCATCCCCCTTTCTATGTTGATTTCCTTGCCAAAATAGATATGCATCTTACTAGAAATTCTATAGGCCATCTTTATTGATTAAGCTTTCTCCCAAAGCAAGTAATTTTTTGGCTTGAGCCAAAGACTTTGCCTCGGCGTATAATCTCATAATCGGCTCAGTCCCGGAGCCCCTAAACATAAGCCAGCTCTGATCCTCGCAGATAAGTTTTACCCCATCATAATCTTTTACCTGGACCACCTTTTTGCCCAATAATTCCCGGGGCAAATCTTCCTTCTTAGGCTCTATGCGCCTGCTAAGATGCAGGTCTTTACGGACATAATAATATTTTCCAAACTGCTTCTCGGTTTCGTTTAGGATCTTTAGAATATTCTTATTACGGTAGACCATCATCTCCAAAAGCAACAACCCGGCTACTGTGCCGTCGCGTTCAGGGATATATTTCTTAACTCCCATTCCTCCTGCCTCTTCTCCTCCGGCTACCACATCTTCGGTTTCCATAAGGTTGGAAATATATTTAAAACCCACAGGCGTCTCATAAAGCTTCACCCCCAGATACTCAGCGATGTTATCAATCATGGTTGTGCCGCAAATAGTTTTTACGATGCCTCCCGACCAATGCCTGTCCTGGTTCAGATGCAAAGCCAGGAGCCCTAATATTTTTTGCGGATGAATAAATACACCGCCCGGAGCAACCGCGGCGATCCTGTCCGCGTCTCCATCAAGGGCTATTCCCAAATCAAACTTTTCTTTCTTGACCCTGGCCTTTAATTCCTCCAGGTTATCCTCTACCGGCTCCGGTCTTCCGCCGTCAAAAGAAGGATTTATAGTGTTACGCATAAACTCCAACTTTATTTGACTGCCTTTAAGTATGCGGGCAAAGAAACTATCTCCCGAACCATACATGGAATCGACAAGGACTTTAAACTTTTTCCCTTTTATCTTCTTAAAGTCGATGTATGAACGGATGAATTTTACATAATCCAGGGTCAAATCCTCTTTCTTAATCTTCTCCGGCATTCCGCCGTCTTCTTTTACAGGATTCTTTTCTAAATAATCCTCCACCTTCTTAGTCACTTCAGGGCCGGCAGCGCCGCCAGAAGGCATCTTGATTTTAAAACCATTGTATTCGGCCGGATTGTGCGATGCGGTGATCATAATCCCCAGGTCAAGCCCTCTTGATTTTACGGCAAAGCTTAAAGCTGGAGTAGGAATAGGCTGGTCTGATAATACCACCTCAATACCGTTATTATTTAATACCGAAGCTGTAATCCCGGCAAAAATACCCGACATGAACCGGGTGTCATAACCCACGGCGACCTTCTTGCCGCTGCCTAAATAATCCGCTACTGCCTGCGAAAGAATCTTTAAATTCTTAAAAGTGTAGTTATCCGCTATGATACCCCTCCACCCGTCAGTGCCGAATTTAATCTCATCTTTAGCGTGCATTCCTTATCCTTTCTA
The DNA here is from genome assembly GCA_964413025.1 of uncultured Planctomycetales bacterium. Classification (GTDB taxonomy): domain Bacteria; phylum Omnitrophota; class Gorgyraeia; order Gygaellales; family Profunditerraquicolaceae; genus CAYPRG01. The sequence goes on along the minus strand of CAYPRG010000002.1, from coordinate 37,522 downwards.
TTGCCTGTTTCGTATTTTTGGCGCCGAAAATATATGAACCTGAGGCTAAGATATTCGCCCCTGAATTAATTAATTTAGCCGCGACTTTATCGCTCACCCCGCCATCCACCGAGATATCTCCGTCAAATATCGATCGTAATTTTTTAATCTTAGGAAGCACTGCCGGGATAAATTCCTGGCCGCTGAACCCCGGATTAACCGACATAACTAGAACTAAGTCCACGACGCTTAAGACTCCTTTAATCCTGGATAAAGGAGTAGCCGGATTTAAAGACACTCCCACTTTTACTTTTTCCTTTTTTAACCGCCTGGCCTGCAGCTTAAACGCCGGGACGCTGATTGTTTCAATGTGCATAGTAATCATATCGCTTCCCGCGGCAATAAAATCCTTAATAAAATCCTGGGGGTTCTCTATCATCAAATGCACATCCAGCGGTATCCGGGAAACTTTACGAATATGCTTTACTACCGGCGGGCCAATGGTTATATTAGGCACGAAATGCCCATCCATAACATCAATATGAAGCATATCCGCTCCGGCTAATTCCACTTTTTTTATTTCCCTGTCCAGGCAGCTGAAATCCGCTGATAATATTGAAGGCGCGATTTTTACTCTCATTTATAAAGCCTCTTTTCGTTAATATAATCAAAAACTGCTTCCGGAACCAGGTAACGGAAAGATTTATTTTCTTTTATAGCTTTGCGTATTTCAAAACCCGAAATATCTACCGCCCTGATCGGCACGGTCGAAATATATGAAGGTATTTCTTCCAAGGGATACCCCGGACGGGTAGCCGCGATAAAACTGACCATTTTAATGATCTCTTTTAAATCCTTCCAGTCATCAAGGTATTTAAGCAGATCTGAACCGATAATAAAATAAAGCTCATCCTGAAGATAAGCCCTCTTTAGTTCTTTCAGGGTATCAATCGTATAAGAGCGCCCTTGCCTCTTAATCTCTGTGTCTGATACGGAAAAATACTTATTGGATTCAATAGCCAGCTTAACCATCTTATACCTGTCCCCAGCAGAAACTATCTCAAGGCTATCTTTATGCGGAGCAATATTGGTAGGCACAAAGACAATCTTGTCAAACCCTAACTTTTCACGGGCTTCTTCAGCTAAAATAAGATGCCCGATGTGTATAGGATTAAAAGTGCCCCCAAGAATACCAATTTTCATTTTCTTACCTGGCCGTTTCCAAAAACCATATATTTATAAGAAGTCAACTCTTCCAGCCCCATGGGCCCTCGGGCGTGCAGTTTATCTGTAGAGATCCCTATTTCAGCACCCAAGCCAAACTGATAACCGTCGGTAAAACGGGTAGAGGCATTAACATAAACACAGGCCGAATCTACTTCTTTTAAGAACTTCAAAGCATTTTCATAATTTTCCGTGACAATAGCGTCGGAATGGCGCGAGCCGTAACTATTTATATGCCCGATTGCCGCGTTTAAATCCTTTACCACCTTTACTGACAAAATCAGATCCAGGTACTCAGTGCGATAATCTTTTTCGCTGGCTTTCTTGATATCTTTGGCATAGCGCCGGGTCAAAGCGCACCCGCGTATTTCAACTCCCGCCTCTTTAAACTTATTTATTATCGAAGGAAGAAATTTCGCGGCGATACTTTCATGCACCAGCATACTCTCCATGGCGTTACAGACTCCCGGGCGCTGGACTTTGGCATTAAAGCATACTTGTCCTGCCATCTTCAAATCCGCTAATTTATCGATATAAACGTGACAGATACCTTTGTAATGCTTAATCACGGGTATGCGGGAGAGAGAAACAACTTTTTTAATCAAACCTTCTCCTCCCCTGGGTATCACCAAATCAATATAATCATTCAGCTTCAGCAAAGCCTCTACCGCTTTCCGGTCTGTGGTAGTAACCATATTTATTGCCGCCTCAGGCATAGAGTACTTTTTTAATACTTCTCTTAGTATTTGATATATGGCAAGGTTAGTATTAAACGCTTCGCTGCCCCCCCGTAAAATAACACTGTTGCCGGATTTAAAACATAGGCCGATACAATCAGAGGTAACATTGGGGCGCGATTCATATATAATCGCTATGACACCGATTGGAGTGCGCACTTTATTTATCCAAAGGCCGTTTGGCCTTCCCCAGGCCCTGATAACCTCGCCTACCGGGTCAGCTAAACCGACCAGCGCCGATAAAGAATCAGCCATCTCTTTGATTCTTTTTTCGTTAAGGGTCAGACGATCAACCAAGGGTTTAGCCAAATGCTTCTTAACCGCATTCCGGATATCCTTCTTGTTCGCTTTCAGAATCAACTCTTTTTTGCTTAACAAAGCACCGGCCATGCCTTCAATCGCCCGGTTTTTTTTCTGGTTGGAAACGCAGGAGAGAATCCTGGATGCTTCTTGCGCTGCCCTGGCTATATTTGTAAGTTGCTGTTTGAGATCCATTACTGCCCCGTTCTATTAGACATAAACTACTATGTTATCGCAATGCACTATTTCTTTTTCAAAACGCATACCTTTGATTTTATCCAATTGGCCAGAGGCAACGCAGGCCTTCCCCCTGGCGAATTCGTCACCTTTTTTGTCAACTATACTCACGACATCCTGGCTATCAAAATTACCCTCTACACCCACTACGCCCACAGAAAGCAGGCTCTTCTTATTTATCAGGGCTTTCTTCGCTCCATCATCTACGATAATCTTTCCTTTTGGTTTTGCGCTAAAGGCAATCCAACGTTTGCTTGCCGCCAGGTACCCTTTTTTGGGTAAAAATATAGTCCAATTTCCGATTAGATCCGGTTCATTAACTATACGGAAAATCAAGTCGGGATTTCTCCCGCTTGCAATCACGCAAGGAATCCCTGAATCCACAGCTATCTTTGCTGCTTCAATCTTAGTAATCATCCCGCCAACACAAGTCTTTTTAGAAGTTGGGCATGCCAACTCCCTAATCTGACTGGTAATTTCAGGCACCAACCTGACCAACTTTTTTTCTCTATCCAATAATCCGTCTACATCCGAAAGAATAATCAGCAAATCCGCAGAAACCAGGCTGGCGACCAAAGCCGAAAGGCGATCATTATCACCGAACTTAATCTCATCCGTAGAGACCGTATCGTTCTCATTGATAATAGGCACACAACCTAACCTTAACAAAGTAAGCAAGGTATTCCTGGTGTTTACGTAACGTTTCTTATCGGTAAAATCATCCCAGGTCAAAAGGATTTGCGAACTGATGATGTTTTTTTCCCGGAATAATTTACGGTAATGATCCATTAATTCATTCTGGCCCACGGCAGAAGAAGCCTGCAGATAGTGCAACTCTTTAGGACGCTCTTTTAGGCCTAAAATATGCATCCCAAAGGCAATCGCTCCGGAAGAGACTATTACAACTTCTATCCCCTCCTTGACCAGTTGAGCAATCTTCTCGGAAATCCCGCGTAAAGCCAGGCAATCAGGGTGCACGCCATCGGAACAGAGAAAACTGCTGCCGATTTTTATTACAATCCTTTTATAATTTTTTTGCGATTGTTTCAATTAATTCCTCCAGCCCTTCACTTTTTAAAGCCGAAATCGTATAAACCTTTTTCTTTACTGACTCTTTAAATTTCTTCAGGTTCTTATCCGCCCCATCCAGGTCCATTTTATTGGCAACGATAATCTGGGTTTTTTTATAAACCTCTTTGCTGTATTTTTTTAACTCTTCGTTTATAGCCGCGTAGTCTTCCAGGGGCTTTCTTCCTTCGAAACCCGCCATATCAATCAGGTGAATTAAAATTTTTGTGCGCTCAACATGCCTTAAGAATCTATCCCCTAACCCTTTCCCCAAGGAAGATCCCTCGATAAGACCGGGTATGTCAGCCATAACAAAAGTTTTATCCGGAGATCTTATCACACCCAAGACCGGAGACTTAGTAGTAAATGGATAAGCAGCGACTTTTGGGTGCGCGTTTGAAATATTCGAGATGAGCGTGGATTTTCCGGCATTAGGGAACCCTATAATGCCGACATCGGCGATAAGCTTTAAATCTAAAAGCAGCTCTTTTTCTTCTCCGGGATCGCCAACAGTAGCTTCCCTGTGATAATGGTTGCCTAAACCACCCTTTCCGCCCCGGGCTACTATAAATTCATCCTGGTCTTTATCTAAATCTCTTAGAAGGCAATCTGTTTTTATATCTTTTACCACAGTCCCCATCGGAACCCGGATAACTATAAAAGGCGCCTCCTTGCCTTTTTTACTATTTCCTGAGCCGTGGCCTCCGTGCGCGCCGTAAAAATGCCGGTTATACTGGAAATCTAATAAAGTATGCAGGTTTCTATCCGCCCTGATAATGATATCGGCTCCCCGGCCCCCATCACCTCCGTCGGGAATACCAAAACGCTGGTATTTATCACGGTAAAAACTCTGGCATCCTTTTCCGCCATTTCCCCCTTTAACGTATATCTTTGCGCTGTCAATGAACATTAAGCCAGAACGATCTCTTTTATTTTTAACCTGGTGAGCTGCTGGCGGTGCCCTTTTGTCCAATGCGAAGACTTACGCCTGCGGTACTTAAAAGATACTGCCTTTTTGCTTTTTATCTGCTTTAATACCGCTGCTTCCACACGAGCCTTCTTTAAATAAGGCTGCCCTACCTCAAGATCCTTATCCTTAGAAACCATCAATACCTTATCCAAGACAATATCCTTACCATCTTCAATTTCCAGCTTCTCAACTTCAATAATATCACCCTTTTTGACACTGTACTGTTTTGCTCCAACTTCAATTATTGCATACATTTTTATCGCTCCTTTTATAGATTTTCAAACTGATTATAGAGTAATAATTATATAACACTAAAAGTACGGGGTCAACAAGAAAATCGACTTTAGTGGTAACTTTATGCGATTTTCGCAGCCTGCCCTGGCTTGGTATTCTGGCAGGCCAGGGTGGTATGGGAGAAACTAAGCTGGCAAAGGCATTAGGATACTCGCACGTCCTCTATATGCAAGGCAGGATTAGAGATAAAATTAATCTTTGTCTTGTATTTTCCCTCAAGATACCTCAAATTACCCTTATCCTTCAAGATTTCATCAATTACGGCCGGATTTAAGGTGAGATTTACCTGTTTTAGCGACTTCCCTTTTATGAATTTCCTTAACTCTTTAAGCGCGAAAATTCCTATGGTAATAGGCGACCTCACCTTCCCTTTGCCCTGGCAGTAAGGACAAGGCTGATAAGATAACGTATGCACAGTGTTGTGGACACGTTCCCTGGTCATCTCTACTACCCCGAATTTAGAAATACCTAAAATATCGTATTTTGCCTTATCGTTGCTTAATGACTTCTTTAATACATTTAAAACCTCCCTACGATGCGATTCTTTTTCCATATCAATGAAGTCTATGACGATTATGCCGCCTAAATCGCGTAAAATCAACTGGTTTGCCGCCTCAGCCGCTGCTTCACAGTTGACCTTAAAGGCGGTTTCTTCCTGGTTTAATCTTCTCTTGAACCCGCCGCTGTTTACATCAATAACCACAAGCCCCTCTGTAGGCTCAATTATAATATACGCCTTTGATTTCAAATAAATCTTGGTTTCAAAAACCTTATGAATCTGCCTTTCGATATCTTTCTCTTCGAACAAATCGTCTCCGTTGTATAATTCTACCTTACGGGCCAAATAACTCAAGAATGTCCTCATAAAACGCAGCAGCCGGTAATACTCGGGTTTAGAATCTACGATTAGTTTAGTTACGTCTTCGGTAAATGAATCGCGTATTGCTCTTAATGTCAAATCGTATTCTTCATATATAAGGCTGGGCGCTTTTTTGGCTTCAACTATCTTATCCATTCTTTTCCAGAGCTTAAGCAGAAAATTGGCGTCCCTGGATAATTCAAGCTTTGTTTTACTCTCGGCAGCAGTCCGTACGATAAAACCAACATCCTTAGGCAATCCCAGCTCTAAAAGGACTGACTTAAGGCGCCTTCTTTCTCCTTCATCCTCTATCCTTCTTGAGACACCTATCTGGGCATCCTGAGGCATAAGTACGAGATACCTGCCGGCAATGCCTATCTCGCAGGAGAGACGCGGGCCTTTTGTGCCGAAAGACTCTTTTACCACCTGGACCAAAACCTCCTGGCCCTTCTTAACTTCTTTAGGCCGGCTTTCCTTTTTTTCTAAAGGCTCAAATACCGATTCTATCTCTGAAAGATAAAGAAAACCCTTCTTAGGCAGGCCGATATCTACGAATGCCGCGCCGATAGACGGTAAAACCGCCTCAATCCTGCCTTTGTAGATATTACCGACGATGGTCTTATCCTGCGAACGCTCGATGTAAAATTCCTTCAACTGCCCGTCAGACACGACAGCTACGCGCTTCTCCGCTGATTCAACATTAATTAAAATTTCTTTGGACATTTTTTATCTCAATCCCTTCTGGTAATTGCTTCTGCAATCTGTTTTTAAAATCTTCCGGGCCTACCTCTTCTTTTAAGACGATCGAGGCCTCTTCATTTTCGCTCTCCACTCCTAATTTTAAAGCTCTTTTAATGCTTAGCTTAGGATGGGGGCTAAAGCCTTCGGTCATTTTTATCGGCAAGTCCGCCCTGCGGAATGCCCGGGTAAATAAGCGCATTAAATCTAAATGCGATATATACCTCATCTGGCCCTTTTTTGCAAAAACGAAATTTACCTTGTACGTTAAAAAACTATTTCTTTCAAAATTCATTTATCTCTTCTTCATTTTATTCTTTGCCCCTTTGAGCGTGGTATTATCGGAATAAATACTCATACCTTTTTGCAGCCTGGCAATCTCTTCCGGGGTAAGCTCACCATCTTTGATAATCCTGGCGGTAATAAAAATAAGCAAGTCTACTTTTTCCGTATCATACACATCTCTTCTGAATAATGCCCCCAGACCTGGAAGCTTACTTAAGAACGGGATCCCTATAGTTTCCTTGCCAATGGAATCCTTTAACAAACCTCCAATAACGATTGTATCGCCATTTCTTATCAAAACCTGGGTCTGGGTTTCCCTCACGCTGATAATAGGATAACTGGTGGTAGTAGTAACACCGCTGGCAACAGAAGTAGCATCAACAGAGCTGGTTGATGAAGTAATGCTGGGATGTATAATCATATTAATATACTCCTCTTCATTAACCTGAGGAACTACATTAAGCCTGATACCTATTTCCTGATAATAATCCAAGGTCTGGGTTACGGTTGCCCCTGTCCCCGTGGAAGCTGTACCTGCGGTTACAGTGGAACTAAGGATAGGCGTATGATAACCTACCAGAATAGAAGCTTCCTGGTTATCCAAAGTCAATATCCTCGGCGATGACAGGTTGTTGGTATTGGCGTCTTCTTCAAGGGCATGGATGACAAGATCAAACTTTGTCCCGGTTATTTTCTGGAATATGATTTCCGCTCCGAGATTGTACGGCTCTACCCCGGGGACAGCAGTGCTGCCTTCAAGCGCTGAAAAAATAGAAGGCTTAAATTCAGACCCTAATGAATGAGCGCCCAGTTTTGCCGAACTCAAACCAAGCGCGTCCTTGGCTATACTGCCGGTAGTAACTGTACTTGTCTGTGCGTTGCCGATAGTCCCTAAACCCCAATCAAAGCCAATATCCCTAAGCTTGTTTTCATTTACTTCCATAAGCCTGGTTTCAATCAACACCTGTTTCGGCTTTTTATCTATCGCGGGAATAATGTTATTCCGAATCCTGTCCAGTGATGTAATCGTATCGGTTATTACCAGTATCTTAGATTTAATGGAAGACTCAAACTCCGCTTTCCGGGAAACTAAATCTCCGCTAGCGGTTTTTTCGATTGAAATTGTTTCAGCCCTTGGCGGCTCTGCCTGTTCTCTTGTTAATGCTGAGCTTGCCGTAGTGTCTCTCCCGATCTTAAAGGTCCCAAACTGCCATCCCTTTTGGCCTCTGGTATATAGTATAGAAATCTTGCCTCGCTGGCTAAGCAGTGGAATCAAGATCTTTTGGGCATCCTGGGCATCCAGGAACTTAAGCGTAAAAACTTCCGTCTGCAAAGGCTCTTCCGCCTGTATCTTGGTCATGTTATCTAATTTAGTCACCAGGATAACATTACCCTGCCTCTGGTAGCCAAAACCGTATGTTTTTAACACTACATCTAATGCTCTTTCCCACGGAACATCTACCAGCCTGATAGTGACATTCCCGATTACATCCGGAGTAGTCACAATATTCACGCCGGATTTATAAGATATTATTTTCAGGACATTCTGCATATCCGCCTCTTTAAAATCCAGGGTAACATTTTCAGACACGCTCAAGCTCTCCGGCACGTCAGGTATCTGCTCGATATCCTGCACAGCGTTTTCCGGCTTTGGCGCAATAGGCTGGCTATTCGCAGAGGCTTCCTGCTTAGCTTCTTCCTGAGCGGCCATGGCCACGCAAGAACACAAAAAAGCTGCTGCCAAAACTAATAATTTTATGGAAAAATTTAATTTTTTCAAAATCCCTCCTTTTTTAATTCAACTACGGTGGGCTGGCCATCCTTAATGAATACCACTTTATCTTTTTCTATCCTCAGGACCTGGTAGCCGGACACTTCATCTCCGACTTTTACGACTTTTGAGTTAGCTACGGCATAAGACACGCCGTGTTTATCATACATAATACCTTCTAATGATAACCCCTTGGAAATATCTTCTTCCTTGTCTAAATTCAAGAATCTTCCGTCGGGAGTGACCAAAGAAACAAAAGGATCGCGTTTTCCTTTAGCATTATAAGTAAACTGCTCTTCGGCAAAGGAAAAGGCGGCAAAGATAAAAAGAAACATACCACAACTGGCTACCGCCTTAAACAAACACTGTTTTTTATTATTTGGCATAAGTTTTTAAAACCAGGTTTACTTTCTCCTGGTAATTATTTGCCGGGTCAGAGATAATCCTTACCTCTTCCACGGCTATAAAATCCTTGGAATTCTCCAGCTCATTAATAAACGCTCCCAGCCGATGATAGGTGCAAGTCAAATCCAGCGTGATTTTTACCGGAATAAATGCTGGTGCCTGCGGTTCTTTTTCATTCTTAGAGGGCTTTGCATCACTGGGTTTTAATTCCTTAGACGGGGACATCTGCGTGATCCTGATGCCGTTCTTATTAGCTAAACCAGAAATATATTTTAACAACCCCGGAATCTCGCTTTCAAGAATAAGCTTTTTAACCTCCGGCAGCTCAATTTGCTTGCCGCGGTTCTGCTGCATCAAAATAAAATCCTTATCGAGAGTGGCTAAGTCTTTTTTCAGCTTAGTTATTTTTACCGACTTGCTGTTTTTACCGTTCAACTGCGATTTTAAAATATAAGAATAATCCACGTAGATAATGACCGCGAAAGCCAGCACTATCAGGATTATTTTTTTATTGTCTAATTGAATGCCCTGTAAATTTATCATTTTGCCTTCTGCGTCCCGGTTAAAATAAAATCTACTATGTCGTAAGCCACGATCACCCTTCTCTGAATTGAGCTTAATTCCAGGCTATTAAAATCTTTAATAAACCCATAGTCTTTCTTTAAACTATCTATAAATCCGTTTATCAAATTAAACTCTTCTTTTTGCAGGGATACCACAGAGCCTTTCAAAACCATGTTTTTCTGGTCCAGCACTAAATCCACGAACCAGACCCCCTTCGGTAAATACAAGCTTAATTTATTCAATTTTTCGGCATAGTTTATCCTCTGGCTGGTTAACTGCTGAATAGTGTTTATGTTGTTTGTCGCCGCGTCAAATTCTTTTTTGAATTCCGTTACTTCTTTCCTGCGCTGCTCCAGGCTTCGCCACTTATTATCAAGCGAGGCTAGCTGCCGGCCCTTGACTGCATCGGTTACCGCAACATAGACATGCACGCATACCAAAAGCGCTAAGAGCGCCGGAATAATATAAAACAAATATACCGGTTGTTTGCCGGTGGGCTTTACCGTTTCGGCTCTTTTAGCCTTGCTTCTTAATTCCGGAGGAAGTAGATTTATTTCTATCATTTTATTGTCGCAACGCTAAGCCTACAGCCACGGTTAATTGTGGAGCCAAAATTTTCAGTTTCTCAGAAGCAAGGCTTTCAGGAATAATAATCTTTTTTAAAGGATCCCAATATTCCACCTCTATCCCAAGAAGGCCGGCCAGCATATCTTTTAAGCCGGGGAAAAAGCTTCCCCCTCCGCTTAAAAAGATCTTATCAACCGTTGAAGAACTCTGGCTTTCATAATAATCGAACGACGTCCTTATCTCGGCGGCAAGGCCGGTAAGTACCGACTCGATAGCCTTTGTTATTTTGTCGGCTTTATCGCTTTCCGGCTTGAGCTTTAAATCCTCTGCCGCTTTAAAATCCACGCCGAGCACATCCACCAGCTTTTGAGTAAACTTAACCCCGGCAATCTGTATATCCCTGCTTAAACGGGGCATGTCGCCTTCCAAAACATTTAAGTTACTTAATGAGGCCCCGATATTCAGAAGGGCTATGGTCTTGCGTTTTTCCACGTTTTCCTGGGGGTAATTAAAATTAAAAGCATTCACCAGTGCCACTGAATCAATATCAAGCACATAAATCTTCAGCCCGCAGCTATCTATCAATCTTATACGCTGGTTCATCAATTCGGTCTTGACCGCAGCCAGCAATAAAAGCATTTTATTGTCGGGCAGATTATCCTTTAATATATAGCTGTCCAGGTTCAACTCATTGATAGGAAAAGGAATATATTTTTGAGCCTCGAAACGCAGGGACTTCTTGAGCTCATCGCTGTTCATCTTGGGGAAACTGATATACCTGATAATAGTCGATGGCCCTGAAACAGAGATGTTCACCCTGTAGGCGTTCCTGGATTCGGCAATCTTTTTTATGGCCTGGTCAAGATTAATATCTGTCTGCGCTAATTCAAAATCGCACAGCTCTATCGTATCTTTAGAAAACTTTAATTTAACGAATTTTATTACGGAGGTACCGATATCCAAACCGAAAGAATAAGTTTCTTTTGAAAATTTATCTTTGATTATTTTAAATATAAGATTCATCATTGGATGATTTCGTCTCCCGGGCCCGCGGGGCCGTCTGCTCTTCCCCTGATGACCCCGCTTTCGTCGGCATAAAAATGCCTGCCACCTAACAACTCACCAGAAGTAGGATTGGCATTAAGGGTAAAACTATTCACGCTAGTCCGGTTAAAAATAAACTCATACCCTTGCTTGCTACCGCTGCTCAGTTGGGAATCGATATAAGGCACATTGCCGGCACTTAAATCGGATAAAACATCGGGATAAGTCCCCTGGTTTCCACGATAAAACTGGCAAGCATTAGCTATTGTCTTAGTATTCGCCAAAGCAATCACCTCCATGGCGGTGACGCGCGAACGGAGAAGATTAGGCAGGGCCAGGCTGAGCAAAACAACCAACACAGCCACCGCTATCATAATTTCCACTAATGTAAAGCCTCGCTTCATCCTACTCTTTCTTAGAACATTCTTCGGATATTAAAGACCCGCCGGTGATAACCGTATAGATCATTTTTCCGGTTAATCCGCAGCTTACCGGGCTAGCCGAACAGCTGTATCCAGATGAATCAAGCCTTGGGCAATCATAATTATACCCTCTTAGGGGAGATAACCCTGTGTAATCTTTATCAAGGTATGAAGGTTTATTTTTTGTTAAAACCGAGAGCTTGGCAGGATAAACCCCAAGGTTGTCTTTAGCGTAATTCTCCAGGGAAGCAGAAATCAACTTTATGGTTGCCGAAGCATCTGATTCATACTGAGTTATAGTGACCTTAATTATCTGCTTGATGACCACCCTTAAAACAAGAGCGGTTATCGCGGTAACTATCATTATAGTGACAAAACTTTTAGCACACTTGTTCATCATCCTAAATTTAAACCCCCCAACACGATATATAAATTTTGTCTTAGAAAGTATTTTCCTAATCTTGGCAAAATATTCTCTATTAGATTAGCATAAAATTTATAACCGGGCAAGATAAATTATACAAAAAACAAAAAAAGACGGTGAAAAATTTCCACCGTCTTTTTAGTTGTTAATAGCTGTGCTTATTGTACTTCAGTGAAACCAGCAGGACAGCCGGCGTCTGTATGAGCGCCTGGAGCAGCTGTGCCTGTAGCATCAGATCTGCACAATACGCCATCTTCGTCAATATAGAAAGTATGCGCCTGAGCTAAAGTCACGGGTGCGGCAGTAGCAATGAAGTTAGTACCAGCGTTTGGAGTAGCCACAAAATTATAACCTTGTTTTACCCCTGCAGCGAGAGTTCCATCGATATATGGAGGGGTTGCGGCTCCCAAAGTAACTAAAGTAGCATAGGTCGCATTACTCGCGCGGAACTGTACTTCAGCAGTAAGAACAGTATGCAACGCAGCAGCAGCAGCTGATTCCTGAGCGGAAATACGCGCACGGAGTAAATTAGGTATGGCGATAGCAGCCAATAACGCGATGATTGCAACAACGATCATGATTTCTACCAATGTAAAACCTTTTTTCTTCATATTATATAAGCCTCCTTCCTAAGGTATAATTGACAGTTCGCGTTCTCTAAAATCCCTCTTATCCACTGCTAATAAATTATAATTTCTACTCTTTAATCGTCGCTGTTTTCCTTGTCAATAAGAGGTTTCCTATAAACGCATGTCCCCTTGGACTGTTTTTTATTTATACCATTTCCTTTAAACTTTGTCAAGCAAAACCTGTTCTAATTGCAAGTATACCATAGAATTAGGAATAATTCAATCTAGCAAACCACTCTATGGTTTTCTTAAGGCCTTCCTCTAATTCCACCCTAGGCTCCCATTTTAAAATCTTCTTGGCCCTGGCGATATTAGGTTGCCGCTGGCGGGGGTCATCCTGAGGCAGAGGCTTAAAAACAATTTTGCTCTTCGTGCCTGTTAATTTAACAATCAACCTGGCTAACTGAAGAATGGTAAATTCATGGGGATTACCTAAATTTATGGGATCATTAATATTAGAACACATCACCTTTAATATGCCAGATATTAAATCATCGACATAACAAAAACTTCTGGTTTGAGTCCCCTTGCCGTATATGGTCATAGGCTTATTATGCAAGGCCTGATAAATAAAATTCGGGACTACCCTGCCGTCTTTCATCCTCATCCGCGGGCCATAAGTATTGAAAATCCGGATTATCTTCGTATCGACTTTATGCACCCTATGATAGGCCATGGCAAGCGCTTCCGCGAAACGCTTAGACTCGTCGTAACACCCTCTTACTCCCACCGGGTTAACGTTGCCCCAGTAATCCTCAGACTGTGGATGCAACAAGGGGTCGCCATAGACTTCAGATGTCGAGGCAAGTATAAACCTGGCCTTTTTCTTAAGGGCTAAGCCCAGAGCGTTATGTGTCCCCAGGGAACCCACTTTTAAGGTCTGGATAGGGAATTTCAGATAATCTTCAGGAGAAGCAAGAGAAGCAAAATGTAAAACATAATCAACATTTTCCCCGATATCGATATATTTTGTCACATTATGCTCTATAAACCTGAAACTTCCGTTGCCAAATAGATGTTTCACGTTATCAAGGCTTCCGGTTATAAAATTATCTAAACAGATAACCTTAAATTTTTCATTAATTAGCCTATCACAAAGATAAGAACCGATAAAACCCGCGCCGCCGGTTACCACCACTACTTTCTTACCCATTTGACTCCTCTCCCTTGAATGAACGTACTGTCAACTTTAACCCATCGACAAAATTTACCCTCGGTACAAAACCCAATATTTTTTTTGAATTGGAAAGCTCAGCCCTTGTTTTGAACACATCACCCGGGCGCAAGGCCAAAAAAGCAGGTTTTATATTTTTACCCAATATTTTATTTAAAATTTTGACTAATTCCAGGATGCTGTAATCTTTGCCTCCCGCGATATTAAATACCTCGCCTTTAAGATTATTTTTCCGGGTAGCCAGGATATTCGCCTCAACCACATTAGCCACGTAAGTAAAATCCCGCGATTGTTTACCGCTCCCATATATGGGCGGCTGCTGGTTTTTTAAGAGGCAAGTTATAAATTTCGGTATAACCACAGCGTATTCGTCATCCAGGGATTGCCGCGGCCCGAAAACGTTAAAATAGCGCAGGCAAGCAGTAGACAGGCCATAATGATAACTGAATATTTTACAGTAATATTCTCCGGCCAATTTAGAAAGAGCGTAAGGGGAAATAAGCTGCGGTAGAAAATCTTCGCGCTCAGGAAACTTATCTACATCGCCGTAAATTGAACTAGAGGATGCTAAGACAAACCGCTTAACCTTATTTTTTAAAGATGCCTCCAGCATATTCAAAGTTCCCCAGATATTGACCTCATTATATTCCCCCGGCGTCTTTAACGACTTGGGCACGCTCCTTAATGCCGCCTGATGCAAAACGAAATCAATCCCTTTAGCTGCCTTGGAACAGGTATTTTGCGACCGGATATCACCACTGACTAACTCTATCTCTTTTATTACGCTTTTTAAATTCCCAATCTTGCCGCTGGAAAAATTATCCAACACCCTGACAGAGTGCTTTTTATCAAGCAAGGCTCTGACAATATGGGAACCGATAAAACCCGCGCCGCCGGTAACTAAAAATTTACTCACAGCTTAATAACCTTTCTTGCATTCACCCCGTTGTAAACATTACGCGTATCGAAAATCAGCTTTGCCTTATCCAAAATAAAATCATAATCCACCGTCGAGTGGTCAGTAGCGATTATCACGCAATCAAACTTATCTAATTTTTCTTTCCTCAAATTGACAGAGGTAAGATTAAAATGGTTCAGCTTAAGATAGGGGATCAGAGGATCATGGTAGGAAACCATAACTCCCCTCTTTTTAAAGACATCGATTATATCCAAAGATGGGGATTGCCTTAAATCCTTGATATCTTTCTTGTAGGTTACTCCCACAACCAGAATCTTTATTTTATTTAAACCAGCACCTTTTTTCTTAGTCAGGCTGATAACTCTGTCTGCCACATATTCCGGCATACGCGAAATGACATCCGAGGCAAGCTTTATGAAGCGTGAGTCAAAACCATATCGCCTTGCTTTCCAATACAGATACAAAGGATCTTTAGGAATACAATGTCCTCCCACTCCCGGCCCGGGATAAAAAGGCATAAAACCAAATGGCTTAGTGCTGGCTGCATCAACAACCTCCCAAATGTCAATGTTCATACGGTGCGCCATCATCGCCAATTCATCTATTAATCCGATATTAATCAGGCGAAAGGTGTTTTCCAGCAACTTAACCACTTCCGCTACTCTTGCCGAAGAAACCGGGACAACCTTGTCAATTATGTTTTTATAGACTGACACCGCTAAAGATGTAGCCTCCTTAGTAATTCCGCCCACCACTTTAGGAATCCTGTTAATGGGGTATTGTTTATTGCCCGGGTCAATCCTTTCAGGCGAGAAACAAAGAAAAAAATCGCTATTATGACTCAAATTACACCGCTCAAAAATAGGCAGGATCACCTCTTCCGTCGTACCGGGATAAGTAGTACTTTCCAGAATAACCAAACTCCCCTTGCTGATATGTTTTGAGATAGACTCTACCGCCTGTTTAATATAGGAAATATTAGGTTGGTATTTTCTTTTTAAGGGGGTAGGAACGCAGATAATAATAACTTCGGTTTCTCTTAAGGCGCAAAAATCGCTTACAGCACAAAATTTTCCCGACTTTAAGACTTGCTTTAGTTCTTTGTCAGATACATCGGTTATATACGATTCCTTCTTTTGTATATGGCTTATCCTGTCCTTATCTACATCTATCCCTAAGACAGAAAAACCTTTTTTCGCGAATTCAATTGCCAACGGCAAACCCACATACCCCAGGCCCACCACTGCGATCTTAACCTCTTTCTTAGCAATCCTCTTCTGAAATACCTTGATAGAATTCATTTCTTCAGGTATTCTTTCTGGAATTCGGCCTTCCGATAGAAACATAGGTAAAACCAAGTTTCTCCATTTTTTCCGGCTCGTATATATTGCGGCCATCAACAATCAACGGCCTTTTTAGCAATTTCTTAATCCTGGAAAAATCTAACTCTTTAAATTCGTCCCACTCGGTAATAATTAACAGGCAATCGCTTCCCCGGCAGACATCATAAGGGTCTTTACAAAACTTGGCTTTGCCCAACAATCCTTTTGCCTTTTCCATAGATGAAGGATCATAAACTTTTATGTTAGCCCCCTCCATCTGCAATGCCTTGATTATATCCAGGGCAGGGGCATTGCGTATATCATCAGTATTGGGCTTAAACGACAAGCCAAGGATGCCTATTGTTTTGTTTTTAATGATCCAGAGGATATCTCTTATTTTTTTAAGCAGAAACTCTTTCTGCTCTTTATTTATATTCCTTACCGCTTTAAGCAGTTCAAAGTCATAACCCAGTTTGCCGGAAATATCCACAAAGGCGTCCAGGTCTTTAGGAAAACAAGAGCCCCCATAACCAATCCCCGGATTTAAAAATGACCTGCCGATCCTTTTGTCCAAGCCCATCCCCTCGGCTACCTCCATAATATCAGCGCCTACTTTCTCGCAAATACGCGAAACGGCGTTAATAAAAGAAATTTTTGAGGCCAAAAAGGCATTAGAGGCATGCTTAATCAATTCCGCGCTCTTTATGTTAGTAATAACTATGGGCGCTTTTAATGGCTGATACAGGTTAACCAGGATATCCCTTGCCGCCTTTGATTCCACCCCGATAACTATCCTGTCCGGATGCATAAAATCGCTTATAGCCGAACCTTCCCTGAGAAACTCAGGATTAGAAGCAACATCAAACTTAACCCCTCGCCTTACAAAGCTCGATATGGTCTGCTTGACCCACTTACCGGTCTCTACCGGAACAGTAGATTTCTCGACGATCAAACGGTAACCGGCCATATTTTTGGCGATATTATGGGCGACATTTTCTATGCCGGTCAAATCCGCCTCCCCGTTTTCCAGGGAAGGAGTACCCACGGCAATAAATATAACTTCCGAAGACTTTACCGCATCTTTTATACTGGAAGTAAATTCCAGCCTTTTCTTTTTCAGGTTATTTATCACTAATTCTTCAAGCCCCGGCTCATAAATAGGCATGATCCCTTTTTTAAGCGCGGCGATTTTTTTGCTGTCGTTATCAGCGCAAACAACTTTATTCCCTAATTCCGCGAAGCAAGCGCCGGTAACCAGCCCCACATACCCAGAACCTATAATAGAAATATTCACCGTTACTTAGCCTCCTTTTGGCCGTTTAAAAAAATCCTTAATTTCTACGGGCGAGTGCTTCCTCATTACCACCACCAGCTCTAGGCTGATGATAAGCCTGATTAAAGTTAAAGCCCAACTCAGGAAATGCTTTTAGCTTAAAGGCAATAAAGATACTCTCTCCTTTATCTCTGGTTACATTATACGTAGCTTCCATGGTCCAGCAGTGCATATCTCTGGAAAGGACATATTCCTGCTCTCTTAATCCTCTACCCAGAAGAAGAGCCGGGTTGCAAGAGCCGGCCGCGTATCTCTCATAAACCGTAAACTTCCATTTTGGATTTATCCGCCAATTAAAATTAAGAGTAAATTCATTGCTGCCCTTCCTCTGGTAACGCTGGCCGAATCCGACCGAACGCTCATTGCCCATATCGTACGATAATTCATAGTTTACGTTAACAAACTTATTATAAGTTTCATCGTGCGCCCGGGAAAAAGTAGAATCTGAATACAATGCTACATTAGACCAAGGCAAAAACTTCAGCTTTAAGGTGATGTCTCCGAGCTTCGAACTTTTAACCCCTGACCCTCCCCCGGACTTAAAACTGTAGGGAGCGGAAATTAGAAAATCAAAGAAATCAACAGTTACGTCATTCCGTTTTGTTTGCAGGATATTGGATAACTGCAAGGTAGAACTGTTGCTTGGGTTAGTAATAGAATCTACACCGTCTATTTGAGTCAATTTTGATGCGCGGATTGTCGGCGTATGTTGATAAGTATAGTTGATTGTAGGGGTAATAATATGCCTGACATCATTTATATCCAAACCCAAAAAATTTGACTTAATTTTAAAAATACGGAAAAATTTCGTGCTGGCCTCAGCGCCGCTTGAAAAAATAGTGCGGAATAAATTTTTTGCACCAGCACTAGGGTCGCCCTCTTGATAATAGGTGCCTTGGTGATTCACAAAAGGAGTAAGCTTGATAAAAGCCACCTTAACAGGCATGGAAAGTTTATTATTCGTATTAAGCCTGTTCATATGCCTATCCGGAGTACCGCTATCGCGTATGTCTGTATTTGTATTTTTCATATTATAATTTCCTGCTAAACTAGACTGGTCAAAATAAAAAGGCGTTTCTCCGATATGAAAACTCGGTAGGGTATATTGTATTTCCGGAAGCTTCTCCACAAAACCGGCATTGTACCAGCTATTAACCCGCGGCTGCATTAAAAAATCTACACTCCCGTAAGTAAAGGAGCGATGAGCCGAGACGTAAGATAAAGGCTGGGTATCAGTTTCATATTCGCGGTACCAATAATCTTTTATAAAATTATAAGTGGGTCCGTAAAGCGACCTTTTGGAATCAGTAATCTTCCAATATTCAGCGGTCAGGTTTGTCTGGGTGTCAATAACCCACTTATGGCGTAAACGGATTAAATACCTCTGGAATACTCTGGCGGCATCTTTGGGGAGCGCCTCAAATTGCTTGGTTTTATTTCTCTCCTGAGTATAGTAATACTTAAAATCGCCTTTGCCGAATTGCTGCGTATTATAATTTACCCCAAAACCTTCGGCAACCCCTAAGCTCGACCTGTAGTCAGCATAAATCCTTCCGGCAACATCTTCGGTAAGATTATACCTCCAGGCAGTGAGCATGTAAGTACCCCATTCTTTGCTTGTCCCGGGCATAAGCTGAACCTGCATAAGAGGGTCTTTCAGGCTGCGGCTTAGTTGAGGCATATAAAGCGCGGGAAAAGGCCCTATAAAAAACACATTATCCCTGGTCTGCACTTTATCACCCGGAAACATATCAATCTTTTTTGATTTTATGCGCCAATGCGGATGGTCAAAATTACAGGTGGTTAAAATCCCCCTGCGCACAACAAATTCCGCGTCGCTAACTTTCTCGGTTGTTTCACCTGTGCCAAAATAAGGGTTTGCCCTGAACTGGGTATCAATAATAGTCCCGGTTTTAGCCCCGAAATCATATATAATCTTTGTGCCTTCTATAATACCTTTAGGATCCTCCAGCCTGGCGTTTCCTATGGCCTCTCCAACCTTAGTCTGGCTATTAACAACTAATTTATCGCAGGTTAATTTTGCCCCCTTATAAATTACCGAAACATTGCCGGTAGCGGTTATCTCTTTCTCTTCGGTAGAAAACTCAACCCTGTCTCCGTTGACTATGATGCCTTCAACAGGCATACCCGCGCCGGCAGGGGCATCTTTATTGTCGCTTACCGTAGAGAGCTTAACGTCGCTAACAGTAGGAACATTAGTATCTTCCTTGGCAACGGGCTCATCCGCCTTAACAACAGCCTCCTGATTAGCAGGGTCCGATTCTTTACCGGCTTCCTGGGCATAAGCCGGTAAGGTAACGAAACTAAAACAAAAAACAAGCGACAAAAGAACTGTCCTTGTTTTATCTTCAAGCCGTAAGCCGTAAACCTTAAGCCGTAACTTTCGCATTTAGATTATTTTGGAATTTTTTTGTAGTCCTCAAGGAATTTTTGGATGCCTAAGTCAGTAAGCGGATGCCTTATAAGCTGTTCTATTACCGCGAAAGGAATGGTCGCTATATCCGCCCCTAAAATAGCAGCTTCTACGACATGCAGAGGATTTCTAACTGAAGCAACAATGATCTTAGTTTTAAACCCGTAATTAGTATAAATGGCCTTAATCTCTTTCACCAAATCCATGCCCCTCTGGCTTATATCATCCAGCCTGCCCACAAAAGGCGATATGTAGTCCGCGCCTGCTTTAGCAGCTAACAGGGCCTGGGTAGAAGAAAAACAAAGAGTTACATTTGTCTTTATATTTTCCTGGGAAAGGATTTTTACCGCCTTCAGCCCTTCTTTAACCAGAGGAATCTTAACTACAATGTTGCCGGCTATTTTGGAAAGCTGGCGGGCCTCGCTAAGCATACCTTCGGTATCGAGGCTTATAACCTCAGCGCTCACCGGGCCGGTTACCAGGGAACAAATCTCTTTCAATAAATCCGGTGCCGAGCGGTTTTCCCTGGAAATCAAGGAAGGATTAGTAGTTACTCCGTCTATTAACCCCAGGCCGGCTGCTTCTTTTATCTCTTTAGTATTCGCGGTATCAATAAATATTTTCATTTCAATATTTTATATTAAGATTCACCTAATTGCCTGCCCCGTTAAATTAATTTAATTATATTAACACAAGATTAGTAACGGGGCAAGGAATAATCTTATTTCTTGCCCTGGGCCAAAGTCACTTTATTCCTACCGGCCTCCTTTGAACGGTACAAGGCTTTATCCGCCGAGTCAATCAGCGATAAAACAGTATCTCCGTTATCGGGAAATATGGATATTCCGATGCTTATAGTGACTTTTAACTGCTCGTCATAGATCCTGACAATTTTTTCCGCTATGGCCTCCCTGATACGTTCCGCGGCGTAACGCGCCTGCTCCTCGCCGGTCTCAGTCAGGATAACCGAAAACTCTTCGCCGCCATACCTGCCTACCAGGTCAATCTGCCTTATGTTTTCCTTGATCACGTTAGTCACTTCCCTGAGTATGGCATCTCCAACCAAGTGGCCATAACGGTCGTTGAATTCTTTAAAATAATCTACGTCTACCATCAAAAATGAAAAATTATATTTAAATTTTTTCGAACGCTCCAATTCTTCGCCTAACCTTTCAAGCAGGTATCTCCGGCTAAACACCTGGGTCAGGCTATCCCTGATAGCCAGCTCCTGGATTTTCTGGTATAAAAGGGCGCGTTTAATCCCCAATAGGAACTGCTGAGAAAGAATATGAAATTTATCCTTCTCATCCCCTCTAATCTGGCTGGTGACCAGGTAACCAATGGGAGTTTTATTTATATATAACGGGAGGATTGAATGGTCTTTATACTGGGCCAGGTCGGCATCATGTTTTAAGAATTTGCACTCGCTTACCGAAAGATGCCTGTTTATTTCTTCGCGGAAATATTCAAATACCTTATTTTCATCCAGGGACTGGCATATCTCTTTGGTTATATTATAAATGGTAACTATCTCTTCGGCTTTCTTTTCTAAAATTACATTGTTCTCTTTTAGTTTGGCGCCTTCAGAAAGCAGGGTATTATACCTGCGCTGAACCTGCCGGTAATCATCTTTTATCTTAGTAAAAGTCCTGGGTAAAATCCTGCGCAGCCGCAAAAACAAAAATAAAGACAGTAAAACTAATAACGCTATATCCCACATATCCGGTTTCTTCCTTTTTGCTTTGCTTCATACATTGCCTTATCCGCCGCCAGGATCAACTCGTCCTCGCCGCTGGTATCCTCACCAGAAGAATAAGCCACACCGATAGAAATAGTGACATTAGTCTCCTGCCTGCGTAAGACTATCTTCGTGCCCTCAACTCTTTTCCGCAAGTTCTCGGCAACTTCGCGGATCTTCTCTTTCTCCAAGCCATGGATAACTACGCAAAATTCTTCTCCGCCGAAACGGCTGATTATCGGGCTTAAATCTTTCAAACCTTCCGCTAAGTTCTGGCATAATATTTTCAATACGATATCTCCGGCGGTATGCCCGAATTTATCGTTATAATCCTTAAAATGGTCTATATCTAACATAAAAAGCGAGATGCTTCTGCCGCGGCGCACGCTCCTCTTATACTCCTCTTTGAGGCGCTCCAGAAAATAACCCTTGGTATAAACCGCGGTCAACTCGTCATGTATAGCCAGGTCTTGAGTTTTTTTGTAAAGTTCGCTGTTTTCCAAAGCTACCGCCCCCAAATCGCAGACCGTCATCAAAAACCTTAAGTCATCCTGTGAGAAAAAATAAGGGTCAGGATGATCCAGGCGTAATATACCCAGGAACCTGCGTTCGATTACCAGGGGCACGCTGATCAAAGATGAAACCTTCCTTACATCCTGGGATTTTAATTTCTCCAAATCAAAACGGAAGTCCTTTTTGATATCCTCAATTAATAAGGGGCTGGTGTGCTGCAATACCCAGAAATCAAATATATTGCCTTCTTTCGCCTTAATGATCAGCTTCTTATCTTCTTTTTTTGTCTTGTAAATACTAAGTTTCTGCTCCTGGCTGTCCAAAAGATACATGATGCATACGCCCTTATTATTAGCAATCAGGGAAAAGGCAATCGAAACAAGTTTGTCGGCGACATATTCAAGCTCTAAATTCTTATTTATCTCCTCGATGATTTCCTTGAGGCTGTTATAGCGGTTTATTTTTTCCTGCAGGGAAAATTTATTCCTTTCGCCTTGCGAATTTTCATCGCTGGAGACGTTTATCTTCTCCTCTAACTCCTGGAGCTGGTATTCAAGCAGATATTTTCTATTGGAATTCTTCTTGAGAAGATAAAAGATGATAAAACTGTTGGCCAGATAAAATAAAACCAGCTTTAATGCGGCGTGTTTAACCTGTCCGAATAAATAAACCGGGCTGAATATATACAAGAATATAAAACAAACAATATAGGTGATTAAGGTTAGAGGAAGGATGCCCTTTGAAGAATCGAGGAGTTTTCTGGAATTTATCCGCAGCTGTCTATCCCATTTTTCGAATATTGCGGGATATAGCATAAAAATCTCTTTTGATATGGTTTGCTTAAGGCGAGGATTTATACGATTGTTTTCTCGGTGTCTAAGTCAAAAAAATGTACCTTGCTCATGTCAAAAACCAGATCCATATCTTGATTGACTTTGGGCTTATCATGCGCCCCTACGCGCGCGATGAACGTATGTTTTCCTGTGTTAAGGTAAAGGTAGACCTCCGAGCCCATAGGCTCGTATACTTCACAGTTTACTCTTACGATATTTTCCGGAGGAGCCTCTGAAACGAATAACTTATCGTAAATATCTTCGGAACGAATACCCAATGTCACCTGTTTTCCGACATAGGGCGTCATCTCTTTATGCATGTCTTCAACAAGCTTCACCAACACCTTGCCTTCGTTAAAATACAACCTGCCGTCTTTCTTGGTAATCTCCCCCTGCATGAAATTCATAGGCGGTGAACCGATAAAACCTGCGACAAATTTATTTTTAGGATGGTCGTAAACGGTTATGGGGTCAGCAACCTGCTGCAGAATCCCGTCTTTCATTACCGCGATCCTGTCCCCCATAGTCATAGCCTCGACCTGGTCATGGGTAACATATATTATAGTAGTCTGAAGCCTTATATGCAGCTTATGAATTTCGGTGCGCATCTGCACCCTCATCTTGGCATCAAGGTTACTTAAAGGCTCATCAAACAAAAACACCAGGGGCTTTCTCACGATTGCCCTGCCCACGGCAACCCTCTGCCTCTCCCCGCCGGAAAGCTCGCGCGGTTTTCGGTGCAAAAGGCGTTTAATGCCGAGTATATCCGCGGCCTCATTGACCCGCTGGACAATCTCAGCCTTGGGGATATGCCTTAGTTTTAAGCCAAACGCCATATTCTCAAAGACGGTCATATGGGGATACAAAGCGTAGTTCTGAAATACCATGGCTATATCGCGGTCCTTTGCCGGCACATCATTGACTAATTTATCTCCGATATATATCTGGCCATGGGTTATCTCTTCAAGGCCAGCAATCATCCTTAGGGTAGTGGATTTCCCGCATCCCGAGGGCCCGACTAAAACCATAAACTCCTTATTCTCTACCCCTATAGAAATATTATCAACTACTTTGACATTATTCGCAAAAAACTTTGAAACATCCTTAAGACTTACTTGAGCCATTTTTTTTCCTTTTTAGGTTATTGAGATTAATATTATATTAAATTCCGCTTAAATAGTCAAGTAATTGGCTTAATGTTGATTTCAAATTCTTGCGATGCGCAATCATATCAATAAGCCCGTGCTCCAGAAGAAATTCCGAACGTTGAAACCCCGGAGGTAATTTTTGCCTTATAGTCTGTTCTATTACCCGCGGGCCGGTAAAGCCGATCAAGGCTTTTGGCTCCGCGATAATCACATCCCCGATTCCGGCAAATGACGCCATGACACCTGCCATAGTAGGATTAGTAAGCACTGAAATATAGGGAAGTTTCGCTTTATGGTGGTAGGAAAGCGCGGCGCATGTCTTTGACATCTGCATCAGGCTGTACATGCCTTCGTACATCCTGGCCCCTCCGCCGGAACCCGAAATAATTATCATCGGAAGCTTGTTTTTGGTGGCATATTCAATAGCCCGGGTGATTTTTTCCCCGACCACCGAACCCATCGAGCCCATAATAAAACGCGAATCGGTAACCGCTATCACCACATCTTTATTGTCCAAGTCGCCTTTGCCGGTTATTACCGCGTCCTTAAGGCCTGTGGCTGCCTGGTCCTGGGATAATTTTTCGGCGTAGGTCTTTGGCCCCTTAAATTCCAGAGGGTCAACCGACTCCATATCTTTATCGAATTCCTCGAATGTATCCTTGTCGATGGTGATATTGATTCTCTCGTAAGCCCCTAATATAAAATGGTAATTGCATTTCGGGCATACCTTAAGGTTTTCCTCGAGTGTCTTATTGTAAAGCGCCTCGGAACATCCCCCGCATTTTGTCCAAAGCCCCTCGGGCATCTCTCTTTTCTTTAACCTTACAATCGTATATTTAGGTTTGCCGAATAACACCATAACTTCCTCTTAATCAAGTTTATTTATCGCCAGCCCCGAAAGGACTTTGGGATAAAAATAAGTGGATTTTGGAGGCATGCGCTCGCCGTTTAAAGCCACCGAGATTATCTGCTCAATCTTTACCGGATTCAAGAAGAACGCGATATAGCCAGGATTACTATCCACCGCTTCAATAAGTTCTTCGGCGTGAGGATTAAACTCCAGGCTCTCCTTATCCCCCGGGTCATAACCCAGAGTCTCTTTTAAAATTATATGGTTCAGGATAGAGACATCCAGAGAACGGTATTCCTTAGGCTTATCGCTGATCATCTTATCCAGAATTCTGACATTCTTCAGGCGCAACAGCCAGTATTTCTTATTCTTATACATGCCCAAAACATGCTCAGTGCGGCCGCCTTTTTCCATTAAAAAGAAAAAGCGTGTCTTATCTTTAACTTCCTCAACATCAAAATGAACCTTAAGTTTAAGTATAAAGGCATCAAAATCCAGCTTCTCTTCCAGCTTAAGCAAGCGATGGATAGGTAAAATCAAAAGCCCCCTGGGATCGGTATTTGTAAAATAAGATAAGACATAATTGAAGCTTTCCTCTCCGGTGACCGCGCTTTCTCCTAATTTTTCGGCCATCAAATCCCTGTACATCCCGGCTACCTCATAACGGTGGTGTCCGTCGGCAATAAATATGTTCTCCCCGGACATGCTGCTTTCTATATTCTTTAATATGTCCGGGGAATCCAACCTCCATAATTTATGCACGGTTTTTTCGTCATCGGTTATCTCGACAAAAGGAGGCCTGCCCTGGATATATTGTTCGTAGGTGCGCTGGATAATGCGTTTTTTATCCAGGAAGACAACAAAGATAGGGCTTAAATTTGCCTTGACCTGCTTCATCAGCTTAAACCTGTCTTCTTTGGGGGCGCGGCGGGTATGCTCATGGACAAACACGCCTGAATTCTTGCTTTTTAATTGCAGAAGAGAAATAAAACCCAGGCGGGTCCTCTGTTCTCCCCTGATCTTGTATTGCTGGCTGTAGAAATATATCGCCGGGCTCTGGTCACGGACAAGTATTTCCTGCTTAAGCCATTCTTTAAAATAAGCCGCTGCCCTGCGGTATTTATTTTCTCCGGCTATATCTTTTCCCAATAAAATATAAATAAGGTTATGGGGGTCGATATCATGGTAATGCTGCTGACGGGCAGGAGATATGACGTCGTAAGGCGGACAGACGACAAGAGACAGGTCTTTAATTTTGTTTTGATTATAAATTATTCCCTTAAAAGGTTTTATCTGGCTCACCTGTAAATTATACTCCCTATAATAGTACCCAGGCTGTCAATAAAAACATCGAAACCTGAAACAGACCTTCCTGGCGTAAACACCTGGTGAAACTCATCCATAATACCATAAATAATACCGAAAATAATCACGAAAAAAACTATCTTTATCCCTGGCCTATCCGGGTATGTCCTTCGTAATGCCCTTACTAGAAAAAAGGCCAAAAACAGATATACAAACAGATGATACGCTGCGGCCTGTAATGAAAAAAAATGCGAAATATCCTTTCCGGGAATAGTAGAAGCGTAAAATATAATACCCAAGAATAAAAAAACCGGCAGCCAGAGCCCAAGCGACTCCAGGCTAATCTTTTTTACAACCATCACAGCCTTCCTTGGCCTTGGGGCAGGTATTTTCGCTTTTACTTTTTTTCCGGTAATCAGTGGCGTAGAAACCTGAACCTTTAAAAATTATCCCCACGCCGCTGCTTATCAGGCGCTTTACCTTTTTATTACATTTTGGGCAGGTTTTCAAAGGCTGGGCCGTAATACTCTGGGATGCTTCAAATTTATGGCCGCAACTGCTGCATTCGTATTCATAGGTCGGCATTTATTTTTCCTTATCTAAAAGCTTTTTTTACTTTATCAGAAAATCCTTGTTTAGCGTCTAAATCTTCACCTGAAAGACGGGCAAATTCTTCGATAAGCTGGCGCTGTTGCGAAGTAAGCCTCTCAGGAATCTCCACATTGACCCTGACTAACTCATCTCCCGCGGCCCTGCCATGCAGATCAGGGATACCTTTTTCTTTCAAACGAAAAATCTTGCCGCTTTGCGTACCGGCAGGTATTTTCATACTGATTCTATGGCTTAGGGTAGGAACTTCTACCTCTGCGCCCAATATTGCCTTACTTAAGCTGATATTTATATGGGTCAATATATCATTGCTATGCCTCTCAAAAACAGGATGAGGTTTCACCTCTATGATAACATACAAATCTCCGTTGCCGGCCGCGCCTGACTCTCCCTCTCCCCGAATCCTCAAATGAGAACCGGTATCTACGCCTGCCGGAATCTTTATCTTGAGTTTGCGGGTTACCCTGCTCCTTCCTTCCCCATTACAGGCAGGGCATGGTGCCTGGATCGTTGAACCTTCTCCGCCGCACCTGGAACAAGTCTGGGCTAATTGAAAAAAACCGCTGGAAACTACTGTGCGACCGGAACCTTTACATTGAGGGCAAGTTATTTTCTTGGTCCCCGGTTTTGCCCCGCTGCCGGAACAAATCGCGCAGGTCTCATAACGGGGAATTGTAATCGTCTTCTCTATTCCGGATGCCGCTTCTTCCAGGGTAATATCCTCTGCTACCTCTAAATCACGGCCCCGGCGGCCGCGAGCCCCTCTCTTCGACCTGCCTCCTCCGATATCATAACCTAAATCGCCGAATATCTGTTCAAAAAGGCCTCCGCCTAAACCAAAATCACCCATGCCCTCAAATACGCTGCCAAAATCCGCTCCTTTAAAAATATCTTCGTAAGCGTATTTCTGGTCTATGCCTGAATGGCCGTACTGGTCATAAAGAGCGCGCTTTTGGGAATCAGAAAGCACCGCATAAGCCTCAGAGATCTCCTTAAATTTATCTTCCGCCTCTTTTTTCTGCTCGTGCGGCACCCTGTCCGGATGAAACCTGAGCGCTAATTCCCGGTAAGCTTTTTTTACCTCATCCAGGGAAGCGCTCTTGGCCACGCCTAAAATTTCATAATAATCTTTCTTTGTCGACATCATATTTTATTTCTTATCGTCTTCTTCTTTGTATTCCGCGTCAATAATATCCTCGGCTTTTTCGCCTGAGGCTGGGCCGCCTTTAGGAGGTTCTTCATTCCCCTGGCCTTCCCCTGCCTGCTGGCCGGCTCCTGGCTGCTGCCCCTGTTGTTGCTGCTGTTTTGCCGCGGCCTGCTTGTAAATCTCTTCTGCCAGTTTATGCGAAGCCTTGGTCAACTCATCCATTGACTTCTTGATCCTATCCACGTTCTTGTCCTTCATTGCCGTCTTTAGATCGTTAAGCCTAGCCTCAATGTCAGCCCTCTCAGTCTGATTTACTTTATCCCCGAAATCCTTAAGGGATTTTTCGGTGGCATAAATCAAGGTATCAGCCTGATTAATTACTTCTATTTCATCTTTTTTCTTGGCATCATCGGCGGCAAATTTTTCCGCGTCCTTAACCATCTTTTCGATTTCTTCTTTTGAAAGTTTTTTTGGAGCGGTAATACGGATAGACTGCTCTTTACCCGTGCCTAAATCTTTGGCTGAAACATGCACGATACCATCCCGGTCAATATCAAATTTTACTTCGACTTGCGGGACTCCTCTGGGAGCAGGCGGTATCCCCACTAAATCAAACCTCCCCAGCTCCACATTGTCATCGGCCATCTGGCGCTCTCCCTGCAGGACACGAATCGTAACCGCAGTCTGATTATCCGCAGCAGTTGAAAAAATCTGGCTTTTTTGAGTCGGGATAGAAGCGTTTCTCTCTATCAGCTTTGTATTTATTCCGCCTAAGGTCTCAATGCCTAAAGAAAGCGGGGTAACATCCAGAAGAAGCACATCTTTAACTTCTCCGGTAATAATGGCTGCCTGGATTGCCGCGCCTAAGGCTACGCACTCCATGGGGTCAACTCCGCGCTCGATTTTCTTGCCGACATAGTCCTCTACGAATTTCTGCACAATAGGCATACGCGTAGGCCCGCCGACCATGATAATGCGGTCAACCTCTTTAGCAGTTAATTTTGCATCGCCTAATGCCTGCTCCATAGGATGACGACACCTCTCAATTATAGGTGAAATTAAATCCTCTAATTTCGCGCGAGTAATTGTCATAGTCAAATGTTTAGGCCCGGTGGCATCAGCAGTAATAAAAGGCAAATTTATATCTGTGCTGACTGTGGAAGACAACTCTATCTTCGCCTTCTCTGCTGCCTCACGCAATCTCTGCACTGCCATCTTATCGTTCATAATGTCAATACCGGTTTCACGCTTAAATTGCCCGGCGATATATTCAAGCAAAACCTTATCCATATCCGTACCGCCTAATTGCGTATCTCCGGATGTTGATTGCACATGGAATACCCCCTGGTCCATTTCCATAATGGTTACATCCAGGGTGCCGCCGCCTAAATCAAAAACCATAATCTTCTGCTCTTTCTGGGCCTTCTCTAAACCATAAGCAAGGCATGCGGCAGTCGGCTCATTGATAATTCGCAACACCTTCAATCCGGCGATCTCCCCGGCATCCTTGGTAGCCGTCCTCTGGTTATCGTCAAAATAAGCAGGACAGGTAATGACCACCTCTTCCACCTTATCCCCCAAATAAGCTTCTGCATCCTGTTTGATTTTTTGCAGGATAAAAGCCGAGATTTGCTGGGGAGTATACTCCTTGCCAAAAATCTTAAATTTAAAATCAGACCCCATCTTACGCTTAGCCGCCTGGACTGTGCCCTCGGCATTTATCGCTGCCTGGCGCCTTGCCGGCTCGCCGACCAATTTTTGCCCGTCTTTAGTAAAAGCAACGTAAGAAGGAAACGCCTTGCCTGAAGCAACGCCGGCGCCTTCAGCAGAAGGTATGATTACCGGCCTGCCGCCTTCCATTACCGCTGCCGCGGAATTTGATGTCCCTAAATCAATACCGATTACTTTTGCCATATCTCCACCTCCATATAATTTGGTTAAACAGGTGTTTTCTGGGAAACCTTGACCTTAGCGGTCCGGATTACCCGGTCGTTCATTAGATAACCCTTTTGCAACTCCTCCATCACCGTGTGTTCCGGCAGTTCTTTATTCTCTGCCTGCGTTAATGCCTCGTGGTAATTCGGGTCAAATAATTTTCCTTTTGCCTCAATGGGTTTAACCCCATACTCTTTCAACATTTCATACAGGTGCGCCAGGATCATCTCCACTCCCTTTAAAAAAGCGGGTAAATCCTGATGTTTAGACTCCGATAGTTCAACCGTTCGCTCCAGGTCATCCAACACGTTCAATAATTCGATGACAATACCTTCGTTAGCAAACTTGATGAAATCCTGTTTTTCCCGCTCCAGCCGCTTTCGGGTGTTTTCAAAATCCGCCTGCAGCCTGGCCATCTTATCCAAGTACTCTTTGGCCTTATCCGCTTCTTCTTTTAACTTCAGATACTCGACTTCTTTTAGACTGACAATTTTTTCTTCTTTATGTTCTTCCATATTTAGCCCCTAAATATTATCTAACACCCCGGATAATACCTCAGAGATATACCCCAGGGCAGGAATAATCTGTTTGTATTCCATACGCATCGGGCCTAATACCGCCAGCCTGCCTGACAGCCTGTTCTTGACCCGATAACTTGAAACCACCAGAGAACAATTCTCCATTTCCGGGCAGCATAGTTCACTGCCGATATATACTTTTACTTTCTCGCTGAAATCGCGGTTTATGATATCTAACAGGCGCTCTTTATCCTCTATGACCTTGATCAACACGCGTATCTTCTGAAAATCCTTGAATTCCGGCTGCTCCAGGAAACAACCAATACCTGTAAAAAGAAATTTATCCTGCCATTCTAGAAAAGAGACTATGCCTGTATAATGAGTAATCGTGGAGATGACTTCCGAGGTCTCCTCCAAAGCATCCTCAAGCCGGCGGATCTCCCTTTTGTACTCCTTTACGATGCGCTCTTTCTCCTCATCCAATATGGCCATCTGCGAAGTAAGAAAATCCACATAATAACGGTAACCTTTATTAGTGGGAATCCTCCCCCCGGAGGTATAAGGATGCATAAGATATCCGCCCTCTTCAAGCTCGGCAAAGATATTCCTTATTGTAGCCGAGCTCAAATCAAAATCTCCGGCAATATCTTCGGATGCCACTGGCATGGCTGCCCCGATATATCTATTTATTGCCGCGGTTAAAACCGCCTTCCTTCTATTCTCATAATCCACGTTCTTTACCATAAACCCCCATCCTTAGCACTCTTATCTTTAAAATGCTAAAGAAATAGTCTAACATAATTCATCGCTTTGTCAATCTAGAAATAATCTGCTGGCACTCTGCGATAATGAGTGCTAACAATAATCTAAAAAAATTTAATCTTCTTTTCCCATTTCCAAAATTATCCTTATCCCGCTGACATTGACACGTTTTTCTTCCATTAGATAATGTACATACTCCAGCCTCTTAATATCTTTTAAAGAATACAGCCTGCTTTTCTTACCAACTCTTTTAGGACAAACTACTCCTGCCTTATCCAGTTGGCGCAGAGTCCATAAAGGTAAATCTACCAGCTTACTGGCAACACTAATCACATAAACCGGTTCATCCGGGCTTATATGAATATCAAATATAGGCATCCTACCCCCTTGGTATTTATCCTAGCAGTAAGTCTAACATAACATAATTAATTTGTCAAGGTAATATAATTAAATTTGTTAGTTATTCTAATTGCTAACGTCTATCTCTTTATTGTGCAATAACTTATGGTAAAGCAATTTTGGCAGTGTTAGTTTGATTTTTATCCCTTTTTGCAGGTAATTAATCTCCTTGACTTGCCCCTCCCTATGGAATAAATCTACTAAATCCATCCGGGAATGAGGAATCAAAATTTCAAGCTCTATCATTCTGGAAGAAAAATTCGCTTGGATTTCTTTTATTAATAAATCCAGATTTTTATTTAACTTGGCTGATATCTCTATGGGGTTGGCAAAATCATCCTTTAATTTATTCAACCACGTCAAGTCTTCCACTTGGTCAATCTTATTTAATGCCGTGATCAATGGTTTTTTATCAGCGCCTAATTGCTGCAAAACCTCGAAGACCGCCTTGTTGTGTTCTTGCAAGCGCGGATGGCTCACATCTAAAACATGGATTAATAGATCCGCCTCAACTACCTCCTCCAGGGTTGCCTTAAATGCCTCAATAAGGTGATGCGGAAGTTTATGCAAAAATCCTACGGTATCGGAGATAACTATATTTTCTCCATTAGGTAACTGCAGGCCTTTGCATAAAGGGTCCAGCGTAGTAAAAAGCCCATCAGAGGTAACCTGCTCTGTATTCGCCAGGGCATTTATCAAGGTGGATTTCCCGGCATTTGTATACCCCACCAAAGCCACGCTGGGAATAGAACGCTCTTTCCGCTTCTTCTTTACAGTCAGCCTATGCAGGGAAAAATGTTTTAAATCTCCCTTTAGTTTGTCTATTTTTTTTCTAATTCTGCGGCGGTCAACCTCTAATTTTTGTTCACCCGGCCCGCTTGTCCCGATACCGCCTCCTAACCTCGAAAGAATGATCCCTTTACCGATGAGCCTCGGCATAAGATACTGAAGCTGGGCAAGCTCTACCTGCATCTTCCCTTCGGGGCTTTTGGCGTGACGGGAAAAAATATCCAGAATTAACTGGGTGCGGTCAATGGTTTTTTTGCCGATTATATCTTCCAGGTTTCTCTGCTGAGTACCGGACAAATCCTGACTAAAAATCACCGTATCCACTTCCTGCTCCTGGGCAAAGACAGCTATTTCTTCGGCTTTCCCTTTGCCGATAAAGAGATTTGGCGTAACTGTTTCACGAAGAGAAATAAGATTATCCACTATCTCTGCTCCGCAAGCAAGAACCAACTCCTCTAATTCTAAGGCAACATCTTCCACCGGCCAGCGTTTCTGCTCTGATTCCAAATCAACTGTGACTAACAGTACCTTTTCCATCAAGAAAATCTCCTTTGTCGATAACCTTAGCGATTTTCGCAGTGGTATAGGAAAGTGACTTTTACTTTACTATACCATAAATAATCTTTTTATAAATTCTTTTGGCTATAGATTGAGGAGTTTCCTTACAGCCTATCTCAATCCACTGAATCCTTTTGTCCTTCCTGAACCAGGTAAGCTGGCGCTTGGCGTATTGGCAAGTGCTTTGAGTGATTATCTCCCTGGTTTTTTCTAAATCGTATAGTCCGTCAAAGTAGCCCCTTAATTCTTTTATCCCTATTGCCTGTGACGCGGTCTTGCTTAATTTTTGCTTTAGCAGTTTTTTCACTTCAGCAGCTAAGCCCCGCGAAAACATTTTATCTACCCGTCTTTTTATCCTGTCGCGTAATTCCTGGCGGTCCATGTTAAGGCAAAAAATAGCGATTTCGTATTTTTCCCCCAGCCCTTTTCTTTGTTTCTTGAGGTCGGAAATGGTCTTGCCTGTGCTTTCAAAAACTTCTAAAGCCCGGATTATCCGCCTTGAATCATTTGGATGAATTTTGGCGGCTGCTTCGGGGTCTACATTTTTTAGCTTATCAAACAAGTACTCTCTGCCAAACTCTTCAAGCTCCTCGTAAAGCCGCTGGCGGATTTTTTTGTTTTGAGCTTTAGCCTTGAATATCCCATCAATCAATATCGACATATAAAGGCCGGTGCCGCCGACAAAAAGCGGAATTTTCTTTTTTTTTATGATCTCCTTAATTTTTTTTAAGGCTTGCCTGCGATAAGTTGTAACATCGTACTCGGCTGCAGGCGAAATAAAATCAACCAAATGGTGCCTGATTTTTTTGCGCATAGCCGGAGAGGGTTTTGAAGTAATAATATTCATTCCCCGGTAAATCTGCATTGAATCGCAGGAGACAATCTCGGCGTTAAGCTTTCCCGCCAGGCGCAGGGAGACTTCGCTCTTTCCTATCGCGGTAGGCCCGACTATAAAAATAATCCTGTCTTTCATTTTTCCAGAGTTTTTAATTCTTTTTCAATAATAGCGCGTTCATCGCTTCGCCAACGGTTTATTTTTTTTAAGGCAAGGCTTAATTCCTGTTTAGCCGCGGCAAGGCTGCCGTTAGCTTTATAGGCCATGCCCAATTCAAAATGAGATTCAATATTTTCCGGGTCTAAGGATACGGCTTTCTTTAATACCCCTTCTGCCTCTGTAAAGCGCGACTGGCGGTTATAAATCAAACCCAGATTATAATAAGCGTCCTGGCAAAGAGGATTTATTTTAATGGTATGCTTAAATTTTTCTTCCGCCGGCTTAAGATTATCCTGGCGGAAATATACCACACCCTGGCGGAAAATCACACGGTAGTTATCCGCCTCCAGCCTTTGAGCTAGATCTAATTCTTTTAAGGCGTTTTGGTAATCGCTATTGTTCTCGTAAACAAAAGCTTTATCCAGATGATAATTAAATGATTGAGAGAAAAATTTATAATTCTTCAGGCCTTTCTCAATAAACAATCTATTAGCATCTATCAGGATGAAGGTCAGCAAAAGCACCAAACACAGCGATAGAAACCTGATATATCTGGTGTCTTTAAAGCTATTCCATACAGCCAAGAGCCCGAAGGCGGCAAAAATTAATAGATACGGCAGCATAACCATACGGTAACGGGCAGTCACAAAAAAAAGGCTTATACTAAACGCGGAGCTGATTAAAGCAAGATACAGCAACGCCGATTGCGGGAATTTCCTGAAAGCCAGAAAAGCCCCCAGCAATGAAAACGGCAGGATAAACCTTAAATCCATAAACACTGCTTTAAAAATTCTGATTTTATCTGAAAGAAAATTATACTCCAGGTCATGGATAAATTCTCTTGAGCCGAAGGCATAATTAATTTTCCTGGATAATAATCCCAGCCACTTTACCGGCTCATTACGGATAAAGGTAAGTGATTTATTAAACCAGAAAGCTGAAACCTCGGATGTCTTCAAGTCCCTGCCGGTTTGGGCGCTGGCGATAATCCTTGAGTCGCGAAACATATCTTCCTGGTTTAAAGCGATATTAGGCGGACAGTAAAAAGTCCCGTTTGCCTCAGGATTATTTCCCGAATAAAAATTAAACCCGACATTACCTGCAACCAGGACAAAATCCTTCTCTGCCAGGAAATTCTTCAAGGTCACGCTGCCTATAATTATCCCTAAACCAAGCAGAAAAAATAAAAATTTACGAAATAGTTCAGTCCAGCCTGCTCTTTGCCTTTTTAAAACCCAGATTATGGCTAAAATGCCAAACAAGCCAATACTCGCCTGGGTAATTACGCATATGCCTAAGAAAATCCCCAGCCAAAATAATCTATTATTTCCTGGCTTATCTTTTATACCTAGAATAAACAGCAACAACAAAGAATTCAGGAATATAGACAGGTTGGTATAGATGAGCAGGCTATCGTAAAAGATAAACAGGCCGCAGCAGGCGCAAAGCAACCCGGCGATCAATCCTGTTTTCTGATTGAAAATCCTTCTGGCAATAAAATATACTAATACGCAGTTGGCCGCCCCCAATAAATACTGGAATAAGTAAACCGAGAATAGATTATTCTTAAACAGCTTAAGCAATAGGCCCAGAAAATAGGCATATAACGGCCATTTCATAAATACCTTACTACCCCAGAAATCTCCCCCTGCGATATCCTTCGCCCAGAGAAAATATGAATAGCTGTCGGAATATTGCAGCACTGGATATATCCGGCTATTCAAATAATCCATTAAATAGAGTACCCTGAAAGCCATTGCCAAGGCCAGGATAATAAATATGAAAATTATGTCTTTTCTGTTGATTTGATAATCAGATATGGGCATTAAGCTTTTCAGGGAGTAATTTTTGTAGGATAACCTTCGGAGGATATCTTGCCCTCTAACTGAACTGCCTCCGGGCGTGATTTTAATTTTCCGGCCTTTACCCGATAAGCCTTTTTCCCATCGGATTCTAATTCCTGGATATACGCGTCGTAACCTTTGCTGATTAATTTGTCGCGTAGATTATTGGCATTGGCCGGGCTGGAAAAAGACCCCACCTGCACGCTGTAAAAATCAGAAACAGAATAAAGTTCTTTATTGAATTTTGATTCAGGATTATGCGGAAATTCATTCTTTAATTTATCGGCGTAATCTTTTCCTTCCCGGGCATATCCTTCTTTAAACCCGCACTGGCTCAACCTGTAATAAACCGCAGGTTTTAGCCTGGCATTGCCTAAAAGCCCGGAATAATATTGCTTTGCTTTTTTATAATCTCCCCTTAG
This sequence comes from uncultured Planctomycetales bacterium, assembly GCA_964413025.1. GTDB lineage: Bacteria > Omnitrophota > Gorgyraeia > Gygaellales > Profunditerraquicolaceae > CAYPRG01. The sequence continues at coordinate 1,459 of CAYPRG010000002.1, read as the reverse complement.
AAAATAAGTATCCCCCAGTCCCAACACCGCGTCATCTTTAAGGATACTATCTTTAAATTCATTCAATATTATCTCAAAGATATCAGAGGCGCGTAAATAGTTGCCATCCCTGGAATAGCTTAACCCTAAAAAATAATATAATTCATCTGAATGCGAAGAAACCCGGGTATTCGCCATCATTTTTTCGCCTTCAGTTATAGCGGATTTATAATCACCTCTTAAATAGCAGGATTTAATTTTATCCAGGTCAAGGCAATATCCCGTCCCAACCGATATAATAAAACAAGCCGCCAGTACTATCAGTATTATTTTTGTAAACATTTTTTCCTTTTTGAAATATCTTTCTGCAAATCGAGGGTAAATTTATGCCTCTCTTGCTTCTCTTTTTTTTCCACATCATCAAACATTTTTGCCGCTTCGGTATTCAAGCGAGGAGAATATTTAAAGATGTAGGCGGAGTCAAACTCAACTTCCTTCACTAAATTATAAGTATCCTGAAAGTCCTCTTCTTTTTCTGTCGGAAACCCGACTATTATATCGGTAGTTAAAGCCGAGTTACTTACAATCTTACGATAAGTAGCTGCTAAATCCAAATAGAATTTTCTGTTGTAGCCTCTATTCATCAGATTAAGAATCCTATCAGAGCCCGACTGCACCGGAAGATGAAGAGATTTTTTTAGTTTATCTAAATCTTGCATTGTCTTGAACAACTCAAGCGAGGTATCTTTGGGATGAGAAGTCACGAAACTGAATTCCTTAAGCCTTTTTATGCCATTAACCATAACCAATAACTTCGCGAATGTAATATCATTATCCTCGCGGTAGGCATTTACATTCTGACCTAAAAGTGTTATCGAGGTTATTCCTTTTCCTACTGCTTCCTCTATCTCTTTTAGGATATTTTTATGACCGCGGTTCCTTAAATTACCGCGCACATAAGGCACCACGCAATAAGTACAAAAATTAGAGCAGCCCTCAGAAATAACTACAAAGGCATGATCCTTATCCTCATAGAAACCGGTGTGGTAAATCTCTTCCGGCCGGATATCCCCATCGGTCTCCCAGATTTTTCTTTCAAATAACGAGTGTTCTTTTCCCGATAAACTGTTTATTATTCCGGGAATTTTCTGGATATCCGAAGGCCCGGCCACAAAATTAACATTGGGGGCGCGCTCAAAGATAAACTCTTTATAATTCTGGGCCATGCAACCCACGAGTCCAATAAGTTTTTTTTGCGCGGTTTTGTACCTGCCTATTTCGCTCCAGACCTTATCTTCGGCGTGCTGGCGCACAGAGCAGGTGTTAAAAATAATTATGTCGGCTTTCTCGGGGTCATCAACAAGCTTATAGCCCTCTTTTTGTAAAAGCCCGCTGACCACCTCCGAATCCCGGACGTTCATCTGGCATCCGAAGGTGCGCAAAAGTATACGCTTTCCTGCCGATACGGCAGGTAGCTTCT
>CAYPRG010000001.1:0-95109 GCA_964413025.1 uncultured Planctomycetales bacterium | reverse complement strand
GGGTATTATAAATGTGTTTGTTCCTAACCAAAAGAAAACGCTCCCTTTATGAGGTAACATTTTACTTGACACGCACTTGCTATATGTTATAATTTGTGTGTTGACAATAAGGACGGAACGATAAGGGCAAACCCCGAGTGATCGGGGGGCGCAAAACCACGGGTCTTATGACAAAAAGAAGAGATAGCCGGGTTGCCGAATACCGAAAAATTTTTTAAGTATTTGACAACCCGGTTTTGTTTTAAAGACTTAATAACGAGTTTAGAAAAGCTTTAAAAAATAAAAAAATGACCGTCAAATCAGACGTAAAAAGATTATTAGAAATGTTACGGGGTAAGGGGAAACTCTATCCTCATTTTTTTAATATAGGTAATAGAACACAACCCACTACGGAAATGGAAAATAAAAAACCGGAATTCAAATCTGGTTTTAAACCCTGGATGAGAGTTGTAGCTTTCATCGTAGTGGCGGTGTTTGTGCCTGAGCAGTTCGCCCAGGCAATAGAATATGACTGGCGCGTACTTTGGCAGAAACCTGCAGCCACATCTTTGTATACCCCCAATTTAAATAATCTCCAACAGGTTGATATACCTCTCGCCATAAAGAATATCCTCAAGGATGTTGCCAACAAGCCTGTAAACGCAATTCAAATATCACCTGAGATAACCGTAAACTTAGACAAGCCTTTAAATTTAACCAGCGAAAGAATTGAAGAGATTTACAGCTGGCTTAAAGGAAAGCCCTGCGGGTCAAAGGCTCTTTATGATTTCCTAGCCTATGAAGGCAGTAGAGTTGAAGAGCAGGATATCGCGGTTATGGTCTTAAGCATTGACATCTTAAACGACGTAGTTAAGCCGGTAGGTAATCCTGAAGTAATCAAGAACTCATTATTCGCCCTTTCCAAGGCCGCTGAATTTTTCGGTCATAAACTTTATGCGGTAAAGATGAAGGGACTGTCCCCGCAGGGGACTGTCCCTGAAGTGCCTTTTATTGCCCACTTTAATGGCGACCATTACGTCTTAGTCACCAATGTTACCAATGAAAAAGTTTATTACGTTGATGAGCATCAGGAAGAATTCCTTCCCGTTGGTGTATTTGCACAGAGATTTTCCGGTTATGCTTTAGTAACCAATGCCAACTTAGCCAGGCTTACAGATAAAGAAGCCAAGTCTATTTTAGGTGCCCGCAAGCGCCGCGGTGAAGATTTTGACTGGGGCAAATGGGCAACCCAGTTAGGTATTACAGTTGGCACAAGCGTTATTTTAAGCGGAGTAAAATTTGACGCTGGGAAAATAGGCTGGCAGGGCATAAACGCTCAAGGCATTGGCCAGGGTTTAACAAATTCCTTTGCCAGCTACAGCATAAACAGGGCAGTAGTGAATGTCGGCCAGCTGGCTGGCTGGAATCCTTCCACCTGCCGCATTATCGGCGGTACCATCAGCGGCGCGGCTTTAGGCGGAATCGGCGGAATGGATAAGATGATTACTTCTACCTCTACGTGGGGTAAAGTATTTACTGGCGCTGCCTCTGGTTTAGTCTATAGCGGAATAAGCGAAGTGGCCAGGCGTCAGGGCGCCAGTGATTCAATAGCTTCCCTTATGGGTTCAATTCCTTCTATGTTTGTCACAGGAACTTTAAATAAGGGTGGATCTTTAGCTGGCGGCTTTGATATGTTAAAGCAAAACTTTGCATCTAACATATTACCCAATGTAATCACAGTCGGCACAGAAGAAATCTTAAGGCGCACCACTAAGCTTGACCCTGCCTATAGTTCAATGATTGGTTCGGCAATGCGCGTTAGTATGGGTAGCTTATTTAACGATAAGGGTAAACTTCAATTGGGCAAGGCAGTTGCACAGGGTTTAACTGATGCTGCTTTTTCATATGGCACTGCATACTTAGAGAAAAAACTCAATTTTGATAATCCTTTCATGGAGGCATTTGTAGCTAATACTTTATCTGCCACGGTAAAAGGAACCGTGATTAGCTTAGTTTCTAGAGGCACAAAAGGTAGAGAAATACTCGCCGATTTAGGATATATTAAGGACAAAAATGAGATGCCGGTTACTCTCGGAGCAGGCATTATCGGTAGCATACAGAAATCTTGGAGAGAAGCTGGAATGCAGACACTTACAATCGGCTATTACAATCGTGGACAAAATGCGTTAACAGATGCTGCTAAGTTCTATGGGGAAATGAGCTATTTCCATAATCTTTTAGACTGGTCTTATAATGCTGCAAATCTAGGATTTGGGCAGGCAATGGTCCAATATGGCACTGATGTTTATCATTATGGCGCCGCCAATAATTTTAAAGCAGCATTTATTCAATCTAACCGCTTAGCAGATTTCATGGGGTTAGATAGGGTCCTGATTGCGAAAGATGGCGAATTATCAGTTTTTATGCGAAATAATCAACCTCGTAATTGGAGATGGGAATCATGGAACGGCATACTTTCAGAAACAGGAAACAGACATATTATTGACAGTACGCTGCCAGACGATAAATTGGGAGTTGACTTTATCTTGAAAGGTAAAGTAGATGCAATAAGTTATTTTGAAAATAACAAGTTAACCGGGACTAAATCTACATCACGCGATGTTTCTTTGACGTCTAAAGGCTATAAAGATAATCTTATCGCAGACAATGCCCAGTTACTTTTAGATGATAAAGGGCAATTGCATTTCCAGGGAAAAAGCGGCGGTTATCTTGCGCAGAGAATAGAAAAATCCGTTAGCAATCCAGATAAGAATAAAATAGTAACCGCAAGTAATACTTTGATCACCCCCGCCCTAGATAGCAATCTTATTAAGGTTATGGCTGCCGGTAAAGATGGCCTATTAGATGTTGCTGTGCAGCTTGATGAAAATAGTAATCTTGTCGGAATTAATCCTCTACACTTTGCGCCTGGAGCAAAGGGGACATTAGCTGGATTTGATAGTGCAAAGCCAGTTGCCCCTTATGGCGTAGGATTATATTCTCCGGCCGGCTCATCTCCAATCGAATTTGAAATTAATAAAGAAAATGGCTCGTGGAAGTTCTCATTTAATGGCAATATCGGAATGAGAAATTTTCAGGGAAGCAAGAATCCTATCCAGTTCAAAGTATTAGAGCAGGAAGGAAAGGGCATAGCGACCATCCTCAAGGATCTAGACTTCCTGGGCCATAAGAGCGATAAAGGCGATGATATAATTTGGGATTTGGTAGGGGCTGATAAAAGCAAAATTGTAAATAGTATACAACTTGAAGGTAATATTTCGCGTAACGGAAAAATAATATCCCAGTTCAACACTAATAATTTGGTATGGGATAGCGATAGACATTTTCTGCAAGCAGGATTTGAAGTTAAGGAGGGTAATCCTTTGGCGTTAGGCCTCATTTATCCCAGGCTTGACAAAGAAGGGGTGCCAGATCCCAATTCTAATAAAACCATTACTGCTGTTACCAATCCTTTAATTAAAGCTATCATCGGAAAGGAATTAGTCGGCCAAAAACAAAAATTAGATGGTAAAGAATATAATGTGCATTCTGTCTGGGGAACGATGGGTTTAGTTCTTTCTCCTTCTTTGAATGGTTTCGGCGCAGATGTACCCGTGTTAGGTTCATTAGGCAATAGCAGGATTACGTTAGCTACAAATACCCGGTTAACTATGGATAGCGTCAGTAAAAAAATCAATAAAAATAATTACGAATCTTCCAGCAGGATTTTAACTTCTGGCGGTTGGGATGTTACTAAGGAGTTGGCGACAATATATCATGCCGAAAGCAGAATAGATCAAGTTTTTAATAAAGTGTTAAAGGGTATTAATGAAAGCGTAAACATTACCACTAAATATACCTATGTTGCTCAAAAACCTGAGGAAAACCGCTATAATAATTTTACTGTTGAATTGTTCAGTAGCAAAGGTTGGATGGAGAAAATGGGAGATACCTATAAGGTTGATTCTGCCTTATTATACCCAGCGTTAAAACAGTTATATGATGATTCATTAAAAGGGAATACAAAAGCAGCGGAGTTGCTCAAAGGTAAAGGTGTAGAGAAGGTTTCCTATAGGCTTAAAGAAGAAATAGATTTGGAATATCTCTTTGGAAAAGATACTGGCGTTAGAGGTAATATTTTAGGTACCGTGGTTAACCGTAAAGATAATTCCCGTATTTATAATTACATACTAAATGAATTTACGCTGGAAAAAGGAGCTTTACTTTCAAAGGGCTCTTATTGGTCACCTATCTCTAATTTAGAGAATAACTTTAAAGAAGGAACAGTTAAAGTAGACAAAGAAAGCATTCCAGATTTATCTGGCTTGCCTTCTACTTTTGCAGAAGTAATTTCTAATAAAGAAGGCGGCGTTGTTTATCAAACAAAAGAAGCTAAAGATCGTTTAGTCTTTATGATCAATAATGTGATTCCGCAGCCTTATTTTACTGCCGACGGTTCCGTGCTCAGGTTCAATAAAGGTGATGTTTTTGTAGCCAATCAGAATATAGATACAAATGCAGCTAAATTAAGAGAAGATGCGGTTATGATTATCAACTCTGATAATTCTCAGATTAGCTATTCAAAAGATAAATCTTCTAATATGGTTGTTAAATATACTGACGGATTCTTAAAATACATAGAGTCTGGAGAGATGTATGGTGATGTAAAAGTAAAATATCTTTCGGAAACGGCTGGTAATGCGGCTACATCTGCCAGTATCCCGAAAGATGCTCCTTTATCCTATAAAGGATTTATGTGGCCTAATATATATGGTACCCAGTTTGTTGGAAATGAAAATACTATTTGGGATGTTGGCGGCCGATTGGTTACAGAGTTTGATGGTAAACCAGTTATTGGCAACTTTGTCAAATGGGGACAAGAACTTGGTAGGAATCTGCAAACAAAGAAAGAAGGCATCGTTGCTTCTGGCCCAGTAATAGGAAACTCGATAGGTTTGAAGAATGTTCCTCAGGATATGTTAGTAAAGGATAGCCTTGGCAATACAAAGATAATTTACATAGATAAAAATCCTCAAGATAGAACAGAGAACCCGATAGCCTCGGCAATCCCTGAGCAATATGGCCAGGTAAAAGCAATAAATAAAGCAACCAAAGAAGGAGAACTCTCTAGGTATGACGTTCTTCTAAACTTAGACGGTAAGACTAATGTCGGCGGGAAAGAGCATTCTTATTCTCATTTGTTGCTTTTTGGAGATGTTTCTTCTAATGGCATAACATTCAATTCCACCTTGGGTAGAGAGGGTAGCAATCTTGAAGTAGCCAAAGAAGCTTTAGGCGATTTTGAGTCAGTAATACCTCCTTCCTTAAAGCCCTATGGCTCTGGAGAAACCTATGTATTCTACCAAAAAACAGAAGCAGGATGGCAGCATTACACTGAAGGAAACTGGTTAAGAGGCGTTCCTGATGATGTGCATGTTAATAAGCAATCCAATAAATTAGGGGTTGGTATAGAATTAGTAAGATCTGAGGCGGATGGCCGGTTATATGTTAAAGGCGTAAAAGGTGATAAGCTCTCTTCTAATTTTAACAAGGTAAACAAAGAAGCTGTCTCTGGAGCCGATGATTATGAGCTTATAAAATTAGAAGGTTATGATATTCCTATCCCGATTAGGATAGATAGAATATTACAAAAGAAAGGCCAAGATTATGGTTTTTGGCTTTGGCCGGGTAATTGGAATGCTGGCTATAACGATGAAGCAGTCAAAGATCAAAAAGGAGTAGAACGCTTCGTAGATAAGGGCGAGTTAGCAAGGGCCAAAAAAGATTTAAATGCCAAGCCAGGAAGCCTTAAATACTTTAGCGGCATCGGAGGAGGATTAGACTTCGCAAGAAATAATTTTACTATTTACGATGGTCAAAAGCTGCACTATGTTGATGGGAAGAATCTCCAGCCATATATAATGCAGCTTTATCGCAATAATTCCCAGGTCTATAGTGAAGACACCTTGAGGCTTCTTTACCAAACGATGGGAACTAATAGATATGTTAAAGATTTAGCTGGGAATATTACTTGGTTGACAGTAGAGGTAGCAGGTACGGCGGTATTAATAGCATGTCCTTTTGATGCTGTCGCGGGAGATGCAGCAGGGGTAGCGGCAGTAGCTAAGACTGCGCATAATATTTGGGGCGCAAGTAGGATTATTCGATTATCTGGCATGGCCGGCAAAGCGCTTAATACTGCTCGTACAGCAGCTTTGTTGTATAACGGCGCTGGGTTAGCGTATACTGCATATAAACAGACTGCCATAGGTCTGTCAGATAAACGATGGCTGGACCCCTTGGAAGCTCTTCAATATTTCCATCAAGCAGGAACCACCGTTTCTCTAAATTACTTAGGTTTCAAGGGTTTATCTTTAGCCGCTCCTTATTTAGCCCCCCAATTACAATGGTTCGGAAAACATCCTTGGATTTCCAGTGGAGTAAGTAGTGCTGGATTAGGTGTTTTTAGGGCTTGGGTTATGGATGGCAAAGGTCCTGAAACAGGTGAATTTTGGAGACAAGTAGGTATATCCACTGTTTTAGGCACTTTATTATTTAAAGGATTAGGAGGCACCAAGTTTTATCCTATAGCAGGAGGCGTTACCTTTGCAGGAACAGGTCTAGCCAATGCAGGGATAAATAAGATTATAGGCCAAGATAGAGAATTTGCAAAATACTGGGGCAGCAAGTATTCGATTGCAGTGCGTGATTTAATTACGGGCAGTCTGCTTACTTGGTCAGTAAAATCAAATATTGATTGGCTAAAGACATATAAGACAGCGCCAGTGGATGCTGCTACTGTGACGGCTAAAGGGGAAGCAGATTTATTTTTTGCCAGAGCAAAAGATTGGTTAATTAGTAAAAAATACAGTATTAATATTTCAGCTTTGAATAAGCGTATTCCGCTTCCTACCTGGCGCCCTGTTACGTATGGCTTGCTCTGGGCTGGCAGCAATGTTATTCAGAACACATACTGGAGAGAAAGCGTTCAGCAGTTAATTATTACGGCAGCTTCTGTGCATTTTGCTTCGTATGTTGCGCCACGTTCTCTTAGCGGTGAAGGAAAAGGCGGCCTGAAGGACTTGAAAGGTATAATATCGCCAAAAACAGCGCAAGACCGTTTAACTAGGGCTAAATTCATCGTAGGTGTTAAGGAGCGTTGGTTAGCCCCAGGGGTTGTTGCCAACTTCAAAGGTGGTAATGTTGTGGAATGGGGTGCTACGGTAGCTTATGTTCTTGGAGGTCGCGAGATTACCACAAGAATTTTAGGGAAAGAGCAAGGAAGTGATCTGCATACGGCAATTTCTTATGCTTTGCTAGCAGGTAAAATTTTAGGCCCGGCAATTAAAAACATAGAAGGCGTTAGAGCGGAGATTTTTGGTAAAGGAGGGAGTTATTCTCCTTACATTATGGCTGCTAATATAGGTAAAGAAATAGCTCACATTACACCGACTTTAGGGGTATGGATGCCGGCAATGCCCTATTTACAGTCTTTTCTTTATAACAGTAAAGGAAATAGTTTGGCATTTTTGAGAGATGCTTTTGATGTTACCAGGGTAAATAATGAAGTTGAAATCAAAGCAATGCTTGATGATATACGCAGTTTTGATATAGATTTAAAGTCTTCAGAAGCCCAGGTTAAGATCAAAGATTTATTATCCCGGGTTATTTCGGATAAGGTCCAGCAGGATAAATTGGCAGAAAATATAAATGGTATTAATAAAGATAATACAATTGGAAATAAACTGGAGGCAATACGTAGATTATTAGCCACGGCTTATTTAGATGAAAAGGGAGTTTCGGGTATCAGAAGAAGGGCTTTAGATTTAGGCATAGACACAGACCAATCTTTATGGCAGACTAAAAAAGATATAGCCCTCAGAGAAATTGAAGACTTATTAAAGCAGGATAACTTGGATCCTCAGGTAAAAAATCTCTGGGAGAAAAAGAGACAAGAATTAACGGGGATGTCTTTAGGTGAATTCAGATTCCATGATGCTGCCACTTCTGCTTTTGAGGGCGTAAAAACCGCTCCTACATTTGGCGCTTTAATGTATTTTGTAAGGCCAGTACTTCACCCGGGCATGAAGACCATGCCTGTATTAGGAGATGCTCAAGCCCTTATTCAGGATGTAATGAGAGACAAAGTATACGCGTTTAAATCAAAGCCTTTAGGATTTGCTAATGGTTTCCAGGACTTCTTCGTTGAAGAGCAGGTACGTGAACAACTCGCTACGATTTTCTTCTTAAGGCCGGTATTCGGTCAGCTAAAAGGCGGATTTTTAGCCCCTCCCAATAGAGCTGATTTCTCTAATGAAGCAGATTACATGAAGGCCCAAGCCAGATATTATGGCGTTATGGAATGGTTCCAGGAATCATTTGATAAGGGGGCAGGGGTTTCGTTCAAGAAATTCGTTTCACCGACAATATTGCAGGGTTGGCTTAAACAAGGCATAAGCGGCCAAGGATTAATTAATAAAGTTTCTCAAACAGCTACTCGCCTTAAGGTGTCTTATGATCCTTCTTCGGGCACTCGTGTTATACTCAACCAACAGGAAGTCAATGATTTATTTGAAGATTATATGGCGAGAGGTTGGCTGGATGCCGATGCTAATGTTACTATTGATGGCAAGAGAGCGCTTAGAGTAGCCGCAAGCCTTGAAGTTAAAAAAGATTCCCCAATATCTTTAGTAAAAGAAGCATATGGAAGCGAGATTAAACGGCTTGAAGTAATTAAACAGGCGCTTTTGGCTGTTGCCGGAGCAACTGAAAATTCTGATAAAGTGAAGGTAATAAATAAACATATCACTCAGCTAAGGCAATATCAAAATAGCATTACCAATGAAATTGCCCTGCGCGACTTACCGGATCTGGTAATGCAGATGCCTTCAAGCTTCCCTGAATATCTGCAGCAAGCTGCACGTTTAAGAGCGGATGATTTTAAAGGCGCGAAACTGGATAATATATTGAATTCCCGCTATATTTCTTTTACCGATAGGCAGAATAAATACTTTAATAAGGTCCTGGGGGTATCAAAGGCCGGCAGCAAATTTGTAGACAATAAGAAAATGTTTACAGATGAAGGCAGCAAATTTGCCTTTTCTAAGGTATTGGAAATTTCTTCTGCTGGTAAGGAATTTACTAAAGATCAAGCGCTTGAGTATTTAACCAGGATGCAGAAGCAGGTAGTAGAGACAGGTAAAGAAGGCCGGGTTAATATATATAGGAACGTAGAATCTAAGGTTAAGGCCTTAGAAACTAGCTCATTTGAAGCTCTTCTTGAGACAATGCAGCCTGTGTTGGTCGATTATCTTAAGACAAAAGGCCTACCTGCAGAAATCTCAACTCACAACTTAGTTTTTACCTTTAATCAAAAAGGTGAGCTCAAGATTCATCTTGATTTAGAGGCGCATTATTATCAAACAAAAGAATATTATAAGCAGTTACTTAATGATCCCTCCAAGAAGGAAGAATATACCGGTTTATTGAAGATAGCGCAGCAGGAACTTGAAGGTAAGGATACCAGGTTTAAGACAGCCGAAGATTTAACGGCAAAGACCCTTGCTTTAGAAGCTATATTAAAGCAGGTAAATAGGCATCCTTATCTGATAGAGCTGGATAGCTTACATCAGACAGATATATTATCTGGTAATGGAGGATTTTTCTCCTATGTAAAGGATATATTGGGAGAGAAGAAGACAGAGGACATGCTTAGTAATATAAATATGTCGTTAAAAATGCTGGAGAAAGGGAAATCAGGGGCAGAAACCATAAAAGAATTAACCCTGGATGATAAAGAGATTCTTTCGAATTCGATTCAGCATTTAGACCGTGGAGAGCAAGAACTTTATGGGATGGATTTAATGGAGGCTATCCAGGCCAGATATAATAAGGTAATAGAAGACGCAAAAGCAAAAGGCGCGCTTACAATAGGCGAAGAAGGAAAGATGGTTTGGGCAGAAAATGAACTTGGCGACCACTACCAGGCAGAAATTAAGATACTGACTAGTCTTGGGATGCAGCTTTCTTATGGTGCTGTTTCTTTGCCGCAATTAAAAGAAATTGATAGGAAACTTAAGCTTGATATGAAAACTGCTTGGGCAGAACAGGTGGTAGGTCCCATTGCGGAACGAATTCATGATAGGAGAATGCAGCCCAAGCCGGCAATAGAAGTAAAACCTGTTGAGCTGCCGAAAGAGATAGTAGATATAGGTAAAGAGAATATAATTATAGCCCAAAAGGCTGAAGATTTAGTTATGAAAGCGCCAGAAGGGAAATATCAAGTTAACCTCAACCCCAACGTGGGCATGGCGGATTCAATACATCCTGCAAGCAAATTATTTGATACTTATGAAGAAGCATTGGTTTATGCAAAGAATTATATGGAAAAGATAGGATTGCAGCGGCCAGCCCCAGCGGATCAGGTAAAGAAAGATGATGGCAAGAAAGATGCAGATAGCAGTAAACCCAAGCCGCCATCAACAGGCACTACGCTTAATTTCTTAGGCCTTCAGACCATGTATGAATGGGTAGTTTACGATATCCAACTCGTTGCTTGGAAATTAAGGCAACAGGGTAATACGAATAGGAACCCGCAGGATAATAGGAAAGCTAATATGCCTATGGCGCCGCCGGCTATTCCTGTGAATATCCCTGTGCCTATAAATACACCCACTTTACAGCCCCCCAACGGCCTTATCCAACACTTACATAGCATATTTGGACTGTTTGCCAAGGTAACATCGTTTGCAAAGCCTGCCTACGCAGGGGAAATTGCCAAAGATAAACTAGCCAGTCATAATATAGGTAATAGTATAGGTGCAAGAAGTCCGGGTGTTGCCATCGCGGCTGCGATTCGCGCAATCGCAGGTCGTGGTAATAGACTAGAGCGCAAAATAGTTAATAAAATAGGTGCAATAGTAGTAAAAGTAGTAAGCAATGTAGTAAAGGCAGTAAGAGGTACAGCCTCATTAATCAAGAGACTGGCAGATGTCCAGAGTGCAACCTCCGGAAACGGAAGAAATGGACAGGATGCAGGAAGTGCGTCCAGTAATAGAGGTAAAGGGCTTAAGAAAGCCATAGCAAAGTTGTTAGGCGCTGTAGTAAAGATTAACAGCAAGATACATGCTGCTAACCAAAATACTGCAACAACCGGTGGTTGGGCGAGTGTAATAAAGCGGCTTCCTTATATCGTAGGAAGTTTTGTTGTTTTATTCGCCATATTTGGTATTCCTACCTCAGCTCTTGCTGATACAGGAGCTATCTTATCGGGTACTGCTTGGGTATTACCCGTAATCCTTGGAACAGTAGTTATAGTCATAGCAGGCATAGCGTTATTCGGCCGCTACAACAAAAAACTCTCCAAAACAGCCAACTTGACTAAAGACCAGCAGGATGTTACAATCAATCCTAAGGATAAGGAACCTATGGGATTATTTAAGGATATGGTCAATCATTTAAAGAAGGCAGGCATGGACGATAAGACTCTGCAGGCTAGATTAGAGGTTATTCACACCAGAATCCAGAATCTTTTAAAGCAAATATCCGGGCTCATCTCAGACGTTCGTGCTAAAGACGTAGAAGCCCAAAGACAGTTTAATAACGAAATAGAGAAAGAAGTTGACCATTTATACAAAGAATTCGGAGGCCGCAGAGAGAGCCATTATAATAACGCCAAGATGAACGTAGATTGGCGTGCGGCAGAGGAAATATTCTATTCCGACTTCATAGAGTTAGTATACAATCAAGAAATAACCTCTATTAGAGATGATATTGATAGGGAACTGAAAAATATTGGTAATGATCTTAAGATTCTACTTGAGGCAAATGGAGGAGAAAAATTCGCCAACTGTTTTGATAAAGTTATTATAGACGATATTAAGAATGAAAAAACTAAAAACTATATACGTAGGTTAATGCAATCAAAAGGGGAAGCTGCTCAAGCGAAAGAAGTAGCTGCACAGGCAGAGCAGGCCAAGAAACAGCTTGAAGAAACAGTAATGGACAGGCTTGCAAAGCTGGAAAAGAAGACGGATGATACTGAGAAAATAGCAAAGGATGCTAAGGAAGAAGCAGGTTCGGTTAATAAAAACGTCGTAAATAAATTCATTAAGCATTTAGGCGGAGAAAACTGCTTTTATGGGGCGACTAATAAAGATTTAAGAGAAAAAGAGAAGGCTATGAAGGCGGCTCTAATTGCCAGTGGTAAAGCATGGAATGAGCGTAATTCACTTATTACTCACAATAAGATTGCCGAAGAAGCTGGTAAGTCTTTAATGGATCTTTTTGGTATTCAAGCTCCTCGGATAAAAGAATTAATAGCTCAAGATGCAAACTTGATGTTTTATGAAAAGCTTTCTAATGGGGACTTGCATTTTGTAATGGCCATAAGCAGCGGCATAGACGAAAACGGAATTTACATTATGGCGGTAAGTACTAATTCTGATAGCGATCATAGAAAAGTTTATGTAAAAGATCTGGACACCTTTAAAGACGGAACTATCATTACGGTGGTTTATGAGGAAGATGCGAATAAATTTAACGGTGAAGAGAAGCGTTCTATAGAAAAAGATTTAGATGAAAATGATAGACGTTCAGTCTATGGCAACTCTGGTTCCGGCAATGCTGGTTCTGGAGCAGGTTCTTTAGGCGGTAGCATAGGTGATGACGATGACATTAAAGGGAAATCCTCAACCGGAACCGTTAAAAAAGACGACGACCCCGCTTCTTCTAAAGATGAAGAATCGAAAACCACTAAAGAAAATGGAGTAGCTGTTGTTGAAGTAAGTTCAGGTAAAGATATCCTGAAAGGCGAAATAAATAGAGAGCAAGAGATAACTCTTAGCACGAAAGAAACTGGCATAGTAAAAGAAACCGCAGTTAAAGATCATTCCAAAGAACAGATTCGTCAGCCTGAATCAATCGGGCCTCCTCAGGCGAAATTACTGGTTTATTCCATATCTTCCAGCAATACCTCTCGCAAGATCACCTCTTTAATCGTAATAAACTACTTAGCCGCCAATAAAGTTAAAGTTCAGGTTTACAAAGTCACCACCGAAGCTGAAGCTCAGAAAGTATTAGAAGAATTAGCTTCTGGCGCCGAAGAAATTTCCGCTCAGAAAATCGCCGGTAAAGTGATACTCATCAATGCTGGCGAAAAGACAGTAATTGATGACGAGCATATCAAGGCCGCTCTCGAACATGCAACCAAAGTCGCTGTTTCTGCCGAAGGCACCTCAGTCATAATAATCACCGTAAATGATAACACCGGCCTAGCCAAGGAATTCGTAGTTGCCCAGGTAAACGCCGCTGATGCCATTAAATCCGCAACTAAAGTAACCGGCGCGGAAGTAGCAATAGTAAGATTAGAAAACGGTAAAGTAGTGCTTATGACCCTGTCAAAAGGCCAGTTAGCAGTAATTTCCGCTGCTGTCAACGCTGGGGCCAAAGCTAGCCAGAACACCAACGATAATACTTCCGAAGCTGCAATCACAGCTGTGGTTACAGGTGGAACAACAGAAGAAAAGAAGAAAGAAAGCGCTTTCTTAAATGAAGTAGCAAAGGCGTTAGAATCTGGAAGAAACAAGATTGTAGTAATAACACTGCAGGAAAAAGGCTCAGATATATCCGCAAGCGTGAAAATTTTAGGTCCTCCTTACGAGAAAAATTTAGCAACTCGTTTCAGCAACACAACCAAAGGAGGAAAAAATGATGTTACAAATGCAGGAGATGAGAGAAGAGATGAAGAGCTTAGAAACACAAATAGCGATAAACTTCCTGGAAAAGATGAGAGATTATCACGTAAGCCAGCAAAGGGAGCAGAAAAGAAGGGAAATGATGGAGCTAGGAATCGTAGAGGCGTAGCCTTAGTAGAAACCGTCTTCATATCTGCGGCAACAATAGCTGCAGCCGTTATCTTAGCAAAGCTCTATTTAATTAATCCTGTTTTAGGGTTAATTTTAGTCTCCGCTTTAGGCCTTACCTTTATATTATTAGTTTTAAGGCACGTCATTCAAGCCAACGCGCCTAACGCGCAATTAAATCACAGAGAAAATTTAAATTTAACCAGGCCGCAAATCCTATTATCTACCGTGGCAGGTATTTTAGGATACGCGGCTATTGTTGTATATGAGGGCCTCGCAGGAGTCGGAGACCTCCAGACTCGTACTGTTGGGGCCCTCATTGCAACTATTACAGGAGGTGTGCTATGTTTAACGTTACCTTTAATCACTTGGTTGCGTACGAACAGGACAACACCGTATTTGCCGCAGCTCGTGACAATCTCACCGGCCATCTTAGGTTATTCCTTATTGATGAATCTACCGGCGGCGTATGCATTCGTAATTGCCGCACCGATTCTTGGGTTGAGCTTATGGCTGGTGACCGCGATAATATTATTGCCCGCCTTATTGCTGCTCGCAACAAGCAGATTCCTGTCTACAGAGTCAGCGGCTCGCACAATTAATGGAGGCCAGCGAGCCGTTGGTTCTTGGGCTGTTCCTGTCAAAGATTCTTTGCCCACTGTGATAATAAGGGTCATGAACAGGATACAGCCAGTTCTATTAGGTTTAGGATTAGACGAAAAGATTATTTCAAATATTTCTGTGAAGGAAAGGTTGGTTTCGCTAGCTTCTGCGCCGGGACCATCGGTGGAGATACTACGATTCCTTGTGACTAAATATGAAGCGGGTGAGTTAATTGAGGATGAATTAGCTTTCATTGTAGCACACGAGTTTGCTCATATTAAAAATTTAGATGCGATGGTGAAATTTTTCTATCACAAAAAGGATGGCGGTAGAGACTATTCAGGTGTTTGTTGTTTTGGGGAATTTAGAGCCGATAGCTTAGGTAGGGATATAATCGCAAGCGCAGGATTTAACTCTTATAGTGCTATAAGTTTACTAGCCAAATTAGAAAAATTAGGGCAGGAAGCAGAAAACTTGGGATTGCTTGAGCAAACAGATGGTGAAGAAAAAGTTAAAACTCATCCATCGGCTGAAGAGAGAATCCGGGCCCTGCAAGAAGCGCGTATCAATTTTAATATGCCTCATATGGCAATAATAGAAGTCAAGACTGTAAAGAAAAATGGCAGTGGCTTTAATTCTAAGAGTGCTCTTAATTGCGTTGCTTGGCCGATGTTATTATTACTTGGAAAAATAGGATTAGCGATTGCTGGGCTGTATTTATTAGGTTGGGCTATTTATAAAGCAGTTAAGGCTGCTCAGGTAAGAAAACAGAATCAAGCCAATGCACCCAACGCAGAAACAATAATTCAAAGAACAAGGCTTTCTCTTTTAAAATTATTAAAGAAAACCGTAAACGAAGCCCTTAAATTCAAAGTATTAGCATTTGACCAGAAAGCAGAATTAGAGTGGATAAAAGGGCTGGCTTACCATAAGACCAATGAAGATATTAGAAACAATAAAGATCTCGTTGGTGTAAATGAGAACGAATTTGGTGCTTGGGTAAAGATTGTGGCTCCGCATAGCGTTAATTGCCTTTCTCCTGAAGCAAAGGAAACTTTAATTAGGGTAGTGGAACTGTGGAGGAAGGCAATTGAAGGAAGCAAGATTGATAAAAAATATCTTTTAATTACATCCCTCACCAGATGCCAGGCCACCCAGGAAGAATTACGCAGGCTTGGTTATCCCGCTGCCAAGATAAGCCTCCATTGCACAGGTTATGCCTTTGATATAAATATCACCGGATTAAAGAAAGAAAACAGGATTTACATAAAGATATTAAAAGGCATCTTAAAGGAACTTTCGCAGGAAGGCAAAGTTCATATCATCAATGAAACAGCAATCAATGGCTGCCTGCATGTCGGAGTAAATCCTAAGAATAATTCAATTAGAAATGTTCTAACCAGCGAATTCCTTAATCGCCAGGCAGGCGAGAAAAAATTAAATGAAGTAATAAACAGCGGAAAGCCTTTCTATTACGCGCTGCTGGATATCAATAAATTAGGGCTTCTTAATAAGGTTTACAGCAAGAAGGTCATCAACCATATTTTAAAGAGGGTATTTGAAGTTATTAACGAAAACTTAAGTTCAGTAGATGGCTTTGCTTATCGCATCGGTGGAGATGAAGTCGGTATAGTTTTGGTGGATTCTTGCAAAGCAGAAGCAGAGAAGATATTAAGAGGGCTGCAGGCTAAATTGGATAATGAATTTTCTAACTATGCAGTTTATGTGATAAGAGAGGCATTAACCCGAGAAGAGCAAGATTTAATAGAAAAATATAGCGGTGAGTATGCATATTACGCAGGAAGAATCTTAACGATATTCGTATCTAAAGAAGCAATACAAAAATTAGGTGATGTTATATTAGGCAAAATGTTACCTTGGTTCGGCGGCGTATTTAACTGGAGGGGCATTTCGATTGGCGCGGTAAATAGAGAGGAAGTAGAAAGGAATAGAATATTACCTGCTTTAAGTTTAATGAATGAAATAGAAAAACGCGCCGAGGATTCTTTAAGAGAAGCAAAGAAAAACCAAGAAGTAATTGTGGGGCTTCGTGCTCCTCACATCCATAACCACGGTATTTCTATATTATCCGACAGCCTAAAGAAACTGATAGGCATGAAGAAATCTTCCGCGAATAATTTGGTAACCTATGAAGAATTCCGCAATAAGGCAGAATTTGCCATGGCTTTAGCTAAGGAATCTAGCGAAGCTACCCTGCTAGAATTACAGTTTAACTATACAATCGGAAGATTTAAAGACATTAATACGAATTTAGGTTACAAGGCAGGAGATGATGTTATCGCCATATTGCAAGTGTCCGCGCTTGAAGTATTGAAATCTTTAGGTATTGGCTCAGTGATGGTTACCCGCGCTCCTCCGGATAGGATAGTTATCTGGTTAAATGGCTTATTAGAAGGAACGATTAAAGAACAGATAATAATAAGCAGCATCCAGATTATAGCCAACAATTATTTAAAAGAGACTTCCTCAGATGTAAGAGTTGCGAAAGTTTCTGCCATCGCAGTAAGCACCGAAGGAATCAACGAAGCCTCCGAGCTATTCCGCAGGCAGTACTTCACCGGCGCAGTTGCCGAAGAGAACCTTTCAAATAGAAACTCCGTATTCAGTTATTCTCCTGAAATAGATAAGAAAGTTGCCGAGATAGAGAAGAAACAGGCCCAAGAGGCATATGTTTCTTTATCCGTTATCCGCAAGATCACTTCCAAAGCTTTATACGAATTCATCAATAAAATTAAGGAAGACGCGAATCCGGAAATAGTAAATAAATTAATGGAAATTGCCGAGGCTATAAAGGCATTGGAGGAGCGTTTTAAGGCCACCGTCGCAGCTTTTAACACCGAAACCGGTGAGATTGAATACAATCCTTCCAGATTACAGGTAGAATTCGCGGTAAAGGATTATTTCAGGGCGAAATCATTGAACTTAAAAGAAATAACCATTAAGGCACAGGAAACAATCGGTTTCATAAATGAGCATGAAAATCTGCATAAAGAGTTACATAATCAGAATCCCAATATTTCAGAAAATGAAATATTTGCTATTCAGGCTGAAAGATTACAGGAAGTAACCTTGCCTGTTTCCTCTGATAACGGGATGCATAAAGATATCAAGGCCCAGGCGTTACAATTAAAAGGCAAGGATTTGGAAGAAACGAAAGTAAAAGTCCTCTTGGCTTTAAGGAATTTGGGTTACCTCTATCAATATATCCAGCGCATAGAAGAAGATAAAGATGGTTTATTCTCAGCATTCAAATCTCTTAAGCCTGCCAGGTTACAGAAGCCGTTAATGGCCCTCTTAGAGAAATTAATTGATAAGGCCGTGGAATTAGATTATAGCGGAGAAACCTTAGACACATTAAACGATATTCTGGATAGCAGAGATAGAAGGACATTGTCGCGTAAGATTGTTAACGGCCGTTCGCTGCTGGATATCGTGAAGGAAAGCATCTCAGACCCATTCACCGTTCCTTTGGCAATGATCGACATGGTCGCCGTGAATCAGGAAGCAGTTGAAAAAGGCAGAAGAGTGATTGCCGCAAAGGCGATTATGGAGCCTTTCATTAGATGTATAGAGAAAGGCGGAGATAAAGCCGGAGTCCTTAGCGCATATAGAGAAGTTTACAATGGTTTGATAAAGGATAAGTTCTACGTGTCTGAGAAAATCAACTCCGCCAAGTATAAGGGCAAATGGACAGAATTGGTTATTTTGGACTTGATAGGGGCTTTCCAGGCGATGGTGGATGGGACTGATGACGCGAAATTTAGAGGCATGGGCATGGAAGTCATCGGCAGCCTGAAAGATATCCTTTGGGAGCTTATCTTCAATTATCAATACGCTACCGACGCGGTCAGAGGAGAAGTGGAGAAAGAAGTTGCAAAGAGGTTTGATGAGCTCAAGAAAGAAATAGATAATTCCTTAGCCTTGTTGGTCGAAAACAAAGAAACGTTTAAGCTGGACGATAGCCAGGAAATAGAGGGCGAGAAGCTTTTGGACACATTTAACGCCATCATAGAAGAATTCTTACATAACGCCAAATTAAACTTGGAAAAAGTGATGCTGGGCCAGGCCAGGCATTTAAGCTACAGGTATCTTCTACTGGAAGAGTCGATCAACGATACCTTAACCCAGATAGAGCGTTTAGGCACAATAAATAAAATAGCTGATTTAGGCTATAGAGAATATTTGAAAGGCAAAGATGAGAATGCCGTTCAGGATTATATACGCGTTGAGATCAAAGGATTACTGGAAACCGTGGCCGATTATCTCATCGAAGAGATAGAGTTTGATCTGTATTTTGAGCAGAAGCATGATGTAGTCCTGGTTATGAATTATGTCCCCACCCCCGCTAAATTCGAAAAATTACTCAAACTTTACGGGGCTCATCTGAAGGCAATAATCAATACAAAAGGTTCTGTTGAAAACCATTACGCTCTTACGGCTAAGGGAGAGAATATACCTGTTTATATCCTTGATGATGAAAACTACCTAAAATATTTAGGCGACGGTAAGGTAATTGTGACTTTTGAGGATGGGAAAGTGGTTGTTTCTCCCACCCCTGCGACAGAAGAAGCTTTTGTAAAGGAAGCCAAAGAGGAAGAGGCGCTGAATAAATACTATGAGGCCAAGGCGGAGAAGCTTACCAAGGAAGGGAAATGGCACGTCTTGGTTAACGCGGATAATGAAGAGCAGGTAAAGAAAGCTCCTTATGCCGATGGTGTAGGGTTAGTCAGGACAGAAAACAGCTATTACGATATGTTCTTCCCGAGCTTGGCAAAAAGAGTCACCTTCCACAAGGCGATTTTGGAAGCGACAAAAGGCAGAAACGTTGATATTAGAGATTATGATTATACCCTTGATAAAAGAGAAGGGATAGTATCATTTGTCCGCTATGAGGGCAATAAATTTTATTTACAGCATCCTATAGGAAAAGCGATAACTACCTTAGAGACAAGGTCTTTATTGATATGCTGGGACCGTTATGGTTTCAGGAATTTCGGAAAGATGTCTCCGATGGTGGAAGAAGCGGATGAATTGCAGGTAATAAAGAGAGCTATTGAAGAAGCAAAGGCCAAACAGAATGTAAAAGGCGACATTTTTGAAATGGGCATAATGGTAGAGACTCCCAAAGCCCTGACTATTAAGACAAAACTGGCGAAGTTCTTTAGCCTTGGTACTAATGACCTGATCCGTTTCTTATACGGAATAGATAGAAGCAATCCTAAGGCTCATAATAAGTATTATAAGGTAGTAAGGCCTTTGGTAGTGAAGAAGGTAATAGATGTTGAAGCTGGCGCGAAAGAAGAGGGCATTAAAGTTAGAATGTGCGGTGATTTAGCTTCAATGAGAGAATTTTGGGTAGCCTGGTATTATCTGAAATCCAGGGGTATTAATATTACCTTAAGTATGCCCGGCCCCTTGACAAAAGAATTTAAGAGTTGGATGTCTCTCTTGGACAGCCATAAGGCAGAGTTTAAAGAGGTGTTTAATTACTTAGATAGAATGCTGAAATTTGATGAGAAGACAATAGATGAGAATACCGATGAGATGAATGAGATATTACATGCAGCCACGAAGGTGCTTAAAGAATTAGCCAGAGACGCGGCAAAAGATTATAACAAGGAAACCGCGCCCAAAGCAAATAGGGAAGGCAATGGCTTGGAGGTTTGGTTAATGGCTTTCGTCTCAACACTTATTGCTGCTAAGAGCGTCTTTGCCGCGGAAGTAGTAAAAGATGCCGCGCCGGTAGTGGTAGCTAAATTTACAGGGGCAATAGCAGGCGGCGTTATCGGTTTAATCGCCGCAGTTGGATTAGGTATTCTAGTTACCAAGATAGCCAAGAAATCACCTTATGTATCTTATTATCTAGATTTCTTTACATCAGAACTAAGAGAAACAGTGAAGGGCATAGTTACAAAACCATATAAAGCGCTGTGCGCATTTCTGGCGGCATTGATATTATGGGGCAATTTCCAAATGGTAAGTCCGGCTTTCGCCGCCCAGGACTTAGCCAGCAAGCAGCAGCAGGAATATAACATAAAGGCTTCCGAGAAGGAATTCAAGCAGCAGTTAGAAGCAATTGAGAAAGAACTCTCCACCTCCACAGATGAAGCAAGGAAATATGAACTTATAAAGACATCTAGAGAATTAAAGATGAAACTCGTTATTTTAAAGTCAATAAAAAATGGCAAGATCCAGCCAAGCGAGCTCGTCTTATTTAAGGATTATGCCAAAGATAACAAGTCCGCAAAGCCGGAAGAGGCCTCTAAGACTCAGGAATTACCTTCCGAGAGCCCTAAGGAAACTAAGGAAGCAGCGGTTGTGCCTCCGGTAGCCCCTTCGAAGGTAGATGTTGGTACTATTAAAGAAGCCGTGTCCGTAGAGCAGCCTAAGGCCGAAGTAAAAGCAGAATTACCCAAGGAAAATACCGAAGCCAAAAAGCCCGAAGCGCCTGTTATGACCACTGGGCCTCCGGTAATTGACCAGAACGAAGGAATCCTCAAAAAAGGTTATCAGGTACCTGTTGAAAACGAAAATTATAGAAATGGCGTTTACCTCTTTAAACAAGCTGAAGCCAAAGAAAAATCTGCAAGACAAAACCTCGAAACAGCAAGGAAATCATTTGAGCAGTCAATTAAAGAAAATAATCGTCTTAATAAAATTGCCCAGGATTACATAAATAAAATAGATAGAATGCTTGCCAAGCAGGGCGTAAGTATCGAGGCAGTCAAAGTTGAAGCGCCTGTTACCGCCGCTCCTGTCACCTCAGCGCCTAAAGAAGAAGTTAAGCCTGTAACTCCGACAGTTGAGGCCAAAAAAGAAGAAGCTAAAGTCGTCGTTCCTGAAGCTGCGCCTGTCGCTCCTAAGGCCGCGCCGGTAAAAGAAAAAACCGTCATAGAATATTACAAAGAACTTCTCAGGCCCTATAAACCGCTTATTGATTCATTCAGAAATATATTCAAAGGAATTGCGGTAGATCATTCCATAAAGAAAGCTGCTCCTGCGGTTGAAGCCAAGAAAGTCGAACAACCCAAGAAACAAATATCTGACGCAGAAAAAATAGCCGCTCAGCAGGAAAAAGCAGCGCTAGAGCAGGATAAAAATAAATTAGAAGAAGAGTTAAGAAGATTGCAACAGCAGGCAGGGCAATTAGTCGATGCTTTAAGCAAAACTGAGCAGGTAATCTCCGGAGCTGAATTCCAGAAGCCAGATTTATCCAAAGCTTATCCATATGTAAGCTTCTTTGAGAAGAATGCCATGAGCAATATGGGTTCTTTGGCTCATAGCTTCTTTGGTGACAAGAGCAGCGATTTCGTAAAACATGGAGCAGTTACCTATGATATGGCGCTTATCGCTATCCTGAACCCGGAACAGGGAGAAAAAATAATCCGTTTCTATACCCGTGACGGTTCAGAGACTTTACAGACAAGATCAGATTACAATGTGACAGGTGGCGTATTCAATGTGGTTAGGATATCCGGAAGACAGGATGGCGAATGGTGGAATCGTTGGGATTGGGGAGTTACCGCCGGCCCGAATGCCTGGATTGGCTTAGCTTCCTTACAGCAATATGAAAGGACAAAGGACGCTACCTTCTTAAAATTTGCCAAAGAACGCGCAGATTTCTTATTGAAATTATTCAGGGACGGTTCCGCGGTTATGGGCCCTGCTGGACAGTGGCATCAGGCAGGCAGTGAGTTCTTCTGGAATGCAAAATCTGTGGAGAATGCCGAAAGTATCCAGCATTTCTTAGATTTGCTTTATAGAACAACAAAAGATGAAAGATACGGGAAAGCCGCCGATAGCAATTGGGAATATATCAAGAGTCAGTATAGCAGAGAACAGCATGCGTTTTATGTGGGTTCGCACTTTAGGAACGGGCATTGGGAATCCAACAAACAGCTGGCAACAGATACAACCGGATGGCTGCCCGAAGAAAGGTTCTTAAATGACGTTTTCTTTGGCGCGACCTACGAAGAGAGATTGACAGAGTTAGAGAGAGTAATTGAAGGGACCGAGAAACGCGCCGGTATTTATTCTAATGAAGGAAAACTCTTAGGGTTCAGTTTTGCCCCTGGCCAGAATTATATTACCCTGGAATGGTCTTCCCAGATGATGGCAATGCGTTATTTAGGATTGGCCCAGAGATACGCCGAGCTTAACGATACCAATAAAGCCCAGAAATATTTAGATAAATTTAATGCCTTAAAGAACCACTTAGGAACTTATTATAAAGATAAAGACGGCTCGTTAATCGCGCCGTACGCGGTTTATGCTGACGGTCGCATGGCTGGCAATGTTCCCACAGGGTTTGGTTGGAATACTTCCCTGGGCTACGCCGCGGCAGCCAGCACATATTTCGGATTTGTAGAGGCAGGATTTGATCCTTTCAAGGTTAATGGCGGAAAAGGTATCCCGTCAATCGGAGTAAAGACCGCTAGTGAAGAAGAGAAGAAAGTCGCTCAGGCCAACATTGCCGAAACAAAAGAAAGATTAGCTCAGATAAGCAACAAGATAGTTGAACTTAAGAGCCAGATAAATAATAAGCAGGTGGCAATAACTGCGATAGAAAATAGATTAAAGCCGTCAGCAGTCGTTTCCGCAGCCCAAGGGCCGGTGAAGACAAAGCTCTCTGATACAGAAAAAACAAAGTTAGCCCTGGCTACTATTCAAGAGGAAATAAATAGGCTGGATAGAAAAGATAATTTATTATCAAGCTTCCCTCGGGATGTCCAGTTGGGAGACGCAACAATGCTCTATGATATATCCGTATATATCATTAGTCAGGTGAATAGCGGAGAATTTGAAATGGCGGATAAGGTTTTAGCGGCTCTCCAGCAGTTACCCGCAAGAGATGATGGTTTATGTGGATTCTATAATGCTTACAGTATTCTGTCAGGACAGCCGTTTGAGAAACATGCCGATGCCGGCCCCAATGCCTGGTTACTTTTAGCCATAAATCACTATACTTATTCTACCGGCGATACCAAGTATGTAGCCCTTGCCCAAAAAATTGCCGATTATCTTCTGCTCCTTCAGGATAACGACCCTGCGCACGTGGATACCTTTGGTGCAATAAGGGTAAATTGCTCAAAGGATAAAGATGGAAAGTTAATGCCCGCTCCGTATTTCTCTACCGAGAATAATGTTTCAGCTTACGTCGCATTCAAAGGATTATATGACAGCAAAATTTTGCCCGAAGAAAAATATAAAGTTGCTTATGAGAATATTGAGAAGTGGCTGCAGAAGACAGTCTATGCATTAGAAAAAATCGAACGGCCTTCTTGGATAAGAATAAATTTATTTGGCTATCCGATAAAGATTGGCCCAGAAATGTTTAGGAGCTTATTCCATGGTAAAGAGCTGCAAAAGTATTTCTACGCCGGATATAATGATAGTGAGAAGAAGAAATCCTGGGATGACGCTTTTGCTTCCGATATCGGCCTCTGGATGATTATGGTCTATGGTCCGGAAAAATTCCAGGAGACCTTTAAGATGCCAGCCCGCAAAGTATATGAGACCATAAAAGACCGATGTAGATTATCTTCCGGGTTATTAGATTATACCGATGTTATGGGAAGGCTTATGGTAGGCAGAAAAGAATTAGGTTCAATAGAGTGGACTCTCTTCGCCAGCCAGGTTGCGGATATGCTAGGTTTGGAAGGAGATGCAGAGGGTTATCGCAACGCGGTAAATAAGCTTAAAGATAAAGATGGATTCCTGCCTTACGCTACTAAAGAATTTCAGCCTACAGGTTTTGGCTGGTATACGCCTTCCAAGGGCGCGCTCATCTCCCGGTTGTGGTATAACCTGAGTTCAGCCAAGGAGAATCCTTTCACCTTAGAGAAAGAATCTAAAAATCTGGCTTTCTCCGCGGATGAAGCAAAGAACTATACTTATCAATATGACGAGAAATTGGATATTGGGCGGGCTAAGCTTGCTATCAGCGAAGAATTACATTATCCCGGAAAGCTCGTAGAGCAATTCAACGAAGTAGAAGATCCTCGCCCGGGCGTAGATTTATTAAAAGCCGGCCTTGGCGTTGGCTGGTTGACCGGTTCACCGTTCTATAATCTTCCTATCGGTGGTGGGACTAATGTTATGTTAAACGGAAGCGGTGTTCTTGGCGATGCCGCGCAGGTAGGGCTTACGATTAGCGATATGAGCACTAACGCTAGCAACATCTTCCTTCCTTTGGCCGGCTATACCGTTTTAGATAAGCTATTGGAGATATTTAATGAATTAAACATCATGCAGGATATAGAAAGAGAAGGCGTCATTATTCACCTGGCCAATCCTAAAGCTAATATTTTTGAGATTTCTATCTTCTCTGGGGATAAACCTTTGGCTGCTTCAGCCTTTGGTAAGATAAAGATTGGGTTAGAGAAAAACACCGTCGAATTTGAAGGTAAAGATGGCAAGATTATTAGAAAAAGCCTCTTTGACCTCAAGCAGCCATTGGAAGACCTTTTCAGCAAAAATTATCCGGCAGTAGTTATTCTCTCGGAAAGCCATAAGCACGCCTTCTACGAAGCAACATTCCACCCGGTTCAGGGATATGTTTATAAATCTATCTGCTTAGGGGAATATCATTATATTGCCAGGTTTGATTATAAAAATGAGAAATTAGAAATCCTTTCCGTCCAGAAGATGTTTACCCCTGCGACTGCGGAATTCTGCAGAGATATGGGTTGGTGGCCATTAGGTTATAGGCCGAATGGTGATGAAATGAAGGTAGTGCCTATTTTCAGCATAAAAGCGTTGGAGCAATCAGAAGAACGCATGATAGGTAAATTATTACAATGGGGTGTTAAAGAAAATCCTGTTACCGGGGACATAACTCCTTTAACCACTTTGAAAGGCTTGAAATTTGCCTATGAAATACCGACCGATATTCCTTACTTCTCAGTATATTTTGAACCTGAAACAGGAGAAATAATCGTCCCCGGCAGCAAAAACAGTTTAGCTTTCATAGCTTTCAAGGCAGGCAAGGAAATTGAATTTGAGGATATACGCATACCTAATGCCTTCGGCCGTATTATTGGAAATAACGGCATATTCTATCTTAATTCCCTTAAAGAATTAGAGTTATTGCCGGTAGTTAAGTTAGATGAAGATTATGAGATAAACTATAGCAAAAATCCTATCAAGTTGATAAAAGGGTCCACCGTTACCTTCCAGAAGCCTTTTGCCAGCGTAATAAAACTTGACGGGAAGGAAGTGCTTATTCCGGCAGTAGTTGAATATCCTCAGAATAAGGATGTAGAAGCTGCCAGGGTGACTATCGAAAAGGACGGGACTTTAGTTTATAAAGACGCTCTTCCTTATGGTTATTATCGGGAAAAAACCGATTGGAAGAAAAACGAAGCTTTCTGGACGAAATGGGAAAAGGAATATAGCGAAGAGAATTGGGGTTGGGTAAAGGAATTCAATGAAAAGATAGCCCCTGCTATAAAAGGAAAAATTCCTCACTTTAATGTGGAAAAAATAACCAAGCCCATGGTTAAGGGAGATTCTTTAGATTTTGATGGCTTTAAGTTCAGCGTGAGATTTGGCTATCCGGGAAGTGCTTACAAGAACGTTTTGGAAAAAAGCTTCAATGTGTCTTTCGGCGATCTGTTGAGCATTAGCTTGAAGAAGTCTCATGTTGCTGTAGATGAAAATGGCCATATGAAGCCGATTGAGCTTGGCGCCAAGGAAAAAGAAGAGCTGGAGAAGGCATTCTTCAAGCAGCTTTTAAAATCGCAGAAGATAGAAGATATTAAGGGCACAATGCCCAAGCAGGAATTATTCGGAGAATATGTATATTATCCGGAAGATGGTTGGCAGAGAGTTATTAGCTGGGGCAGCAGGCGTGAAGATTTGGTTAGCAAGAAGGAAGGTTATACAAACTGGGGCGCGGGCTTTGTTTATGGGGAAGGGATAACAGTTGTTAGCGAGGCAGAAGTCCCATATATCAAGCAGTTAAGAGACCTTAACTCCGGAGAGCGTAAGCTCCAGAATATAAAGAGAGAATTTAAGGCCAAAGGCGTGTTCTATACCCTTACTGTTAAAAAAGATGACAAAGTTCTTCCCATACCTCTTAACTATAGGAATATCGCTGGTAAGGATGAGATTATGCCGAATGCAGATCAGATGCCGGTTTTAGGCGGCACAAATAGTAAATTTACTGTCGTAGAGAATGGGCTCAAGAGCTTTAAACTACTGAATGAATTGCCAGAAGCCGATACGCTCAAAAAACTGTACGGCTATAAAGGGGATGAACTTGTAAAATATATTTATTATAATTCTTCTCAGGAGGTAACAGGCAAAGTTATCGGCTATGCCGTACATACTTATGATTCAATCCAGGGACATGAAGATTGGTTGATTATTGACGAACTTAAGACAAGCGGAGAATTTGTGGTAGCCAGGGCGTTAGATTCTGATGGTATTGAGCGCGCTATAATATCCAAGCTCGAAGGAGAAGGATATTTAATCCAGATTATTGAACAGAAAGAAACTATTGGCAACGATAATATGCCAGAACGGACTATCTACAAGGCTTTTATTAAGGAAAATAATATATATAAATTTAGTTTGGAACAAGACCTTTATATGTCTTCATTCTACAGGAAAGCCATTGAATATACCGTAGGGGAAGATATAAAAGACATAACTGAAGAACTAAATGTCGTGCCGCAATCTTTGCAAAGTCAGGCAAAAGAAAAACTAAAGATCGGTCTGGAAGTAATAATAAAGAGTTTGGATCTTAATCCCGGAGATGTTGTCCATATAATAAAAGAAGAACTTCAAATTAAAGGTGACGGGACTAAGTTTAATTACAGGGTTAAAGAAGATCCTTTGGCGAGGATTCTTATCTATGTCTCAAGTGATACCAATGCGGATGCAACCGTTAATACTAAGTGGGATGGCGAGGATGTCTTAACGGGTTATGAATTTTCTCATATGGAACTTATGTTTAAACTTGAACCAGCAGAAAACTTATCAACTCCCAAGAAAGTATTAGAAGAGTATGGATTGAAAGATACTGTGGTAGCTCAGTTAAGAGCAAAGGGCGTAGATATAGATAGAAATATACCTCTTATTAGAATTAATCAGAAGCTATTGGTTAATGGTGACGAGAATTTTCAAGTACAGGTTTTAGCAAGATATCTTATGCGCAGAGATCCTCTTAAAAGAGATTTCGTAAGATTAGACAGGGGCGCCTTGAGGTTTATAAAATTTGATAATCGCGATGCCAATGTTCCGTTCGGTATTTCAAAAGGAGAGGTAGTGGTCATTCCTGGAATACAAAAGATAACCAGAGAGACTGAATATAGCGAAACAATCGGCACCGATTATATATACAGGGTCCCGTATGAATATAAAGAAGGCTGTGAATACAAAAATAAACCGATATTCATCGGATACAATTACAAAACAGATGTAGTTTGGGAACATTATATAAATGAAGGATGGAAGCTTTTTACAAAAGACGGCGTGCCATTCTATATTACAAGGATAAAAGGCGCTAAAGATAAATTTAATATCGGCTCTAATGATTTATATAGCAGATTAACAAAAGGTAGCCGCGAATATCGGTACAGCGATTTTAAAAATATGGTATGGCTTGATAAGGCTAGCAATAGTACTTATTCACTTAGCCTTGAACATGTTGATTCGCCCACCCCTATCGCTGAAAATCGCGGAAGGATTATAAAGGATGGAAAATTGTGGGCCAGGACTAACGGCAATTTTATTCACACAGATGTTTATTATAATACCTTAAGAGATAAATTCGCGAATTCAATTCCCGGGTGGATTAATGGTTTATTCTCAGGGAAAAGATTCGCAAAAGACGGGGAAGATGTAGGTGCTATATTGAGGAAAATAGAAAATAATGGCACCGAGATCAAGCCGCAATTTAGTTTACAGATCGGGGTAGATAACAAGTTTGCCTTATTAAAAAATAACACCAAAAATGTCACCGCCAACAATAAAGATAATATGTTTGTTGATTGGGAAAGACAGATCTTGATTTGGGCTAAATATTTCCTTCCGGCGCTTTTTATTCTGTTTATGGCCATTGTTGGTATTTATGCTGGGTTAAGGAGAGGCATGGGCAGGAAGAACCTAAACTATGCTTCTACCGCTGCTTTGAATGGATTACTGCATAAAAATTCAACTCTTATTGAGAAGATTATACTGCTTTTGGAACTCTCTGGCCCGATAGTCCTTTCTAAGCTTATAAAATCAAAAGAAGAAAGATTGGCGCAGCTTCGTAACAACTTGCTTTCAGGTGGCCTTAGCGAAGAAGAGACAGAGATAGTTGTGAATCAGGTTAAAGAGGGCATAGTTGAATTTAAGGAAGAATTTATTGATCCGCGTTCTTTAATGCTTGCTCCTCAGATAGCTTCTGAAGATCCTACGACAACAGTTAAGTCCCTTAAAGATGCCGTGGATAGCGGTTATCGTAAAGCAATCGTAATAGATTATTTAATCAAGGCAGGGTTAGTTGCTGAGAAAAATTTTATAGAAGCTGTGAAAGAACAGCTTGCTCGTAAGACATTCATGGGTATACCTATTAGATCTCGTGCTTTATTATGGAACAATGTTAAGAAGATGCTGGTTAATCAGGCTCAGAATGCTATTCTCGCAGAATTGCAAAAAGGGCATATTGATATTAGTGTAATCAATAAGTTGCCTCCTACTCCGGAAGCAAGGATTTTGAAATATATATTGAACAATAAGATATTTACAGAAAATGAGCTCATTACGCTTTCCGGTGAGCGTTCTCATAAGGGCATGGTTGATTTTGTACAGGAAATCATTAGGATAAAAGTCCAGAAGCCGGTATTTGACTATATTTTCTCAAGGACATACGAAGGCACTCTTAAGGACGTAAAAGTTAAAGCCGAAGTATTTGAGACTGTTTTTGTCAGGATATATAAAGCGATAGCGGTTTCTCCTTATCTACTAGCCCAGATGAAGGATAAAGGCGTAGCTGAGATGGACATAACTCATAATCCTTATCCCCTTTATGAAAATGCTCAAGCCATGACTCTGAGAGAATTGATTATCTCCACCTTATTATCAACAGGGCCATCAGTTACAAACGGCAGCTCTTTAGGCCAATTTACCGCTATTACTCCACTACTATTATATCTAACTAGACAGGTAAACAAAATGCTTAGAGGGGCTGAGACCACAAAAGAATCTGTGACAGCGTATTTCAAGAGTTATATGGATTTTTTGAGAATAGTAATAAAGGACGTAGAGCTTGTTAAATTTAAAGAAGTGACCCAGCGTAAACCTTGGAAAAAGGCTGACAAAGAGTTGGTCGATATATTCTCAGAACTTGATTTATATGACCTGTTTGATCTCTTATTGAAAAATGAAAATACGCTTGAGAGCCTCTTGGGTGCCGAGAGTATCAGCAAGATTATGGAAAAAGATGGTTTCTCTGATAAGCTTAAGGTCTTAGATGATCGGTTAGAAGAAGTAAAAGATATGATTCAGGAGACCGAAGAAAAGAAAAAGAAAGATGACCTTGAGGAAGAGAAAAAGTTTATAGAGAAACAGATAAAAGAAGAGAAAAAATCTTTTGTGAAAAAATTGGGCCTTAAAGAAAAAACCCTGTCTTTAACTGAAGTTGTGATGAAAGAAGCGACTATGCAAGATAGATTAACCCGGACAAAACAGGGCATGTATTACTTCTTTAAGAACAGAATAGCTTATCCTCTTTCTAAGCTGGGTAAATTTTGGGGAGTAGAAAATAAAGCGGCTAGAAGGAGTCTTGGCGTTTTGGTTCTCCTGACAGAGATAGGAGCGGGGCTCTTATTGTTTTTAACTCCTCATCTGGCGCTTGCTTTAGTAATCGCAACAGTACTGCCGTTTATGACGCTTCTGCTGTTTGCTAACGTCTCTAATCACGGGGAAAGGTTATTCTGGGCTTCAATATTCTCTACGAGCGGTATTTATACCTTTGGGATTATGACGCATCATCTTTTTGGGACATTGACCACCATTCAATTCACTACATTTGGATTTTTGGCTACGTTATTACTGCTTGGGCTGATAGCTATTCCTACAGTTATCGCCGCTTATCATATTTTTGTAACCGTACGCAGTTATATAGTATTGCAGTTAGAACAGTGGAGTAAGGTAGGCCGTTCTCGAACTAGCTTAGCTTCCCTGAATCCTTTCCGTCTGTCTGCCGCTTATTGGGAGAAGTCCTATAGAAAATGGTTTGAAGAATTTCAAGAAGTTGAAGATAAATATATGCAGCTTTTCCCTAACGACCAGACGGTAGCAGAAAGTATTGCTGAAGATATAATCTGGCTGCATAAGAAGATGTATCTGAGCAATATAGAGAAAGATAAATGGCTTATGGCGTTAGCCAGGCAAGAGGGCGGAGAATTTGTTGCCCCTAAATCTAAAAAAGCCCGCATGGTTATCTACAATAAATTTTTTAGCATTAGCCAGAAAAAACCCGGTACCGATGTTTATGCGGTTTTAGAGTCTAATAGTAGCAACCTGCACGCGTTTAAAGAAAAGTATTTCTTTGCTCCCGAAGACTATCTGTTGTATGGGACTTTTGATGATAAAGAAGACGGTAAAGATATAGAGACTAACCTGTTAGGTTATTTAGCCAGGAAATATAAAGATACGGAATGGGAAAATGTTAAAGAACGCATAAGCGAAGAAGTAGGAAGAGAAGAGGTCGTTAAATTCTTGTCAAATATAGTAGATGACGGCAATAAAGAATGGGAATGGGCGGATATTCTTACTAAGCTTATTGGAAAAGGCGAAGAAGCGGGGTTGCTGAAGGTTAACGATAAAGAAAAGAATATTAGAGACAAAGCAAGAGAGGATTTAGCTAAAATACTTAATATATTAAGCACTTGGGTAAGCGAAATACTTCCGAGCAACTACGCGGCAACAGAGGCTATGGGGCGCGATCAATTTGAAATGCATCTATTTGTGAGCGGACAGTTAGGGGATTATAAATATGGCGATGTCTTACAACGCTTAAGACATAAAGATAATGATAAGTATCTTTATATGAGCCCCACGGAAATATATGAAATTATCAGCAAAAAGAACGAAGACGCCATGGATAGCGATGAAAGATTATTTAAGGCTGACTATCCTGATTATCAGCGCTTGGTAGATATAAAGCTGAAACATATATATCATGAAGTAGCTTTGTGGGGAGAAGGAGATGAGTTTAGATTAGATGCCGAAGGGAATTTATTAGAAATGCCGGCTCTTGCTAAAGTCGAAGATGTGTTGCCTGGTATCCCGGACATAACCGGCAAGACACCTCGTCAGTGGGCTGATGATTTCATTAGATGGAGAAATGAAGATGCGGTAGGCATACTTATGGCTCTGAGGAGAGACAAGAATATCCGCGCTCCTTTTGAAGTAGTTAACCGATTAGCCAATTTCATTATTGGAGCCGAGAAAGCCAGAGTTAATATGGCGCGGCATAAATCTCCCGATGATGTCCAAATACCCCCATCAGTTAAGAACCAGTGGATTGGCAACAACATTTATATGTATTATCCTATCGCTACTAATTATGATGCTTGGGTTAGGACTTATCCTGGGCAAAGCGTTTGGAGAGTAGCCTGGGCTTCCTATCACGGCAGGAATCCTCATATTGGCACAATCAATCCGATGATGATGGTTTGGGGTGCTAATGCGAATTCATTCTTCCCTGGAGATTGGGCGTTCCCTGTGCCAGAAATCTATGCTATCGCCCAGGAAACCTGGACAGGAGATACGCAGAGAGCGCGTAGAGGTGCCTTGACCTTTTACGGTAAAGGATGCTGCCGTCCGGAAGTCGCGGCGATACTCTTTACCCCTCCCGGAGAAGATTCCGGTTCATTCTTAGTCATACAAAACAAGCAGCCGTTGATGGAATCTACCCAGATAGACTGGTTCATGATGGATTGGGGCCGTCCGACCTTGTTAGATTCCTCTCTGGCGAATACAGAGTTGCGCTACGCTTATAATGTAACCCGGTTCATGATGGATAGAAACCAATTTGCGCTATTCTTTAACAAGGATTTACCCGTTGATAAGAAATTGTCACATTTATTCTTATGGTTTCATTATTTCATATCAGCATTTGCTCTTGTTCTCTTAGCGGTGTTGCCGTTACTCTCTCCGTTTAGCTCGTTTGCTTTCTTGACTCCAGCAGTATTCTTTATCGCCATAAGCTTCTTCTTCATGGAAGCAATCAATGCCAATAACTTTATAAGACATTGGAGGCAATCTGCCAGTTTCTGGGGAGCTTCTGTTCTGACTTTGAGGGATATTATTATAGCCTTCCCATTCTATGTTCCTCTATTGGCACTGTTCTTTAAGGGTATTATGTATGCCTCTAATTCCATATTCGCTTTTATTTCAACGATTAAGAAAACTGTAATCGGAGGGTTTAATAGGCCTAACTATTATGCGAATACTATGATGGTGTATTCTGTAGGTTTTTCTAAAGGTATGCCATTTAATGGTATCGCTTCTATGGCGGCTATATTTGGGTTCTTAGTCGGGCTTTTCTTCCTGACGAAATTAGGTGCCGCAGCCATTATATTATATCTTTTAGCATCTCTTTCGTTCTTAAGCGGTATGCGTGCCTATGGTTTATTCCGGGACCGCAAAGGGAATTTAAAAGGTATAGATTTATGGAAAGGCCTTAAAGAATCAGTTCCTCTGTTGGCCATTACGCTTATGTTTATCTTAAGGCCGTTTACATATTGGCTTTTGATTAAACTATTCGGGTATGATTTAAAGAATCTTCTCGTACATCCTGTAGTAGTGAGTAAGCTAGAATCAGCAAGGAAAAAGGGCGATGCTTTTGATGAAGTGGTAACAGATGAAGTTTATACAGTCCTGCCTTGGAAAGTACACTTGGCAGTAAGTTTACTTTATTGGTTTAAAGATATGAAGCGGAGAGCTATTTACGATATTATAAATGACCTTGAGCCGGTTACTCCTGTCCAGTCAAAAATGAAATTTAAATATCAAGATGGCACAATAGATGTGATTATTAAGGAAGATTTCAGGCAGAAAGATAATATTCAAAAAATAATCAAACGCGATAAGAGTGTCCGGTTCAGAATTTTAGTCAAAGATGGCGATAATGAAAATTGGGTAGATGTGCCATTTGCTTCTGAAGCTGTCTCTGTTGCTTATCCTAATATGAATATGGAAATTAAGGCTATTCCTCAGAAAGTGCCCGGGGACAGGAAGTATGAAGCCGTAGAGTTTACCAGAGGAAAAGCTTCTCCTAAAGTAATTAAGATCTCTGATCAGGCTAAGCTTAAGCTAAAGGTAAGCACTTTTAAGCGTCAGTTAGGAAATGAAGAAGTAAAAGAACCGGTAGTAACCAAGATTTTATTCAATGCCATAATGAATGGAATGCCGGAATACATTAATCCGGCGGAAGAGCTGGATGATGAAATGATTAAGATTCGCCTGCAGGATAGCAAAGGAGCCTGGATAGATGTTCCCAAGGATCAGGTTGCCATTGAATTCGACACTATTCATCTTGAAATCGACCCGGCTAAAATTAAATCCGATAAATTCCCGGTCGGGGGATTAAAGCCGGAAAATTGCAAATCCGTGGAGTTAACTGTCGGTGGGATATCCAGGAGGACAGACATAACTGATAAGTCTTTTTTGAGATTTATCGGTAACGCGGTTGAACTTAAGGGCATAGTAGAGGGTAGTGTTACAATAGAAAATAGAACCAGAGAGAAGTTTTATTTCTCTAGGCCTTTACCTGAAGAAATGGCCCGCCCAGTTGAAAACGGGGAATTCTATGAAGACGAAAGGGAGCAGCTATGCTTGAAGAATGCCAAAGTTACTATTGCAAAAAGGCCAAGCCCGGAAGAGATCGAAGAGGCTTTGATGATTGAGGGGACGGGCAGTGAAAAGCTGGATGAATCAAGCAAGGCCTGTTTCCGGGCCTTGTTTATGAAATACCTCAGACCTCTTCCTAACCTGCCCGCTTTAATAATAAATAAGAACTTTTTATTTTCTGCTTCAGAAATGTTTAGTGACGAAAAGAGAAAGGAGTTATTTGGCGTTATTAATTATCAGGATTTGGTAAAAGAAATCGATGAATACAGAAGAGAAATCTCCAAAGTTACAGGTATTCCTGAATATAATATCCACCTTCTCTGTTTAGACGCAGGATTAGGCACAAGCCTGCGCAGAAAAAAGATGGTTTGGCAGATATTTAGAAGGACTGAATTGCGTTCTAAGGGCGGGGACCTTTATTTCAAGATTGATTTAGGAGAAACTGTCCCGGAGAATGAAAGATATAAAATACTTCCTATCGCAGAAATTAAATTATTGCGTCTTATAAAAGAAACAAGGGGCAAGAGAGCAAAAGGATTTAAAGGCATAATATCTTTTGACCCGATAGTCAGTGTAGGCGACACTGCTTCTAAACCTACTTACGACAATTTATTTGAAACAGAATATTTTGAAGATGTACGGGATAGGCTGTTGGGTAAGCGCAGCGAGGCGGCACGCACTTATGAAAAAGTTATGGAAGAATTGGGAATAATTAAGAACTGGTATATAGTTAAACCTTATCCTTCTGTTGACCCGGAAACAAGAATTCCTA
This sequence comes from uncultured Planctomycetales bacterium, assembly GCA_964413025.1. Classification (GTDB taxonomy): domain Bacteria; phylum Omnitrophota; class Gorgyraeia; order Gygaellales; family Profunditerraquicolaceae; genus CAYPRG01. The sequence continues at coordinate 60,021 of CAYPRG010000001.1, read as the reverse complement.
CTAAAAAAAGAGAGGGAAACTTAAGTCACGGCGAATGGGGCTCTAAGCTTTTAACTGAAATGGTGAATATTTTTCTAAAGAGAGAAGACGGGAAAGAGTTCGATAACAATCTTAAGACAATCCGCGCCTTCTTTAACGGAGACGGAACTAATAACTTTCCCGACGATTACACCATAGAATGGATGATTAAGAATAATGTTCCTATTATTATGATAACTTCTACCAAAATCCCAGCCGATATAAAAGGCGGGCAATTTGGTTATAAGATTAAAATCCTTCCTGACGGCACTATTGTTTATGAGTATTTAGGTATGCAGGAGCGCGCCGCAGCCGTAATTAACAATCAGACTGACATTTTTGAAAAGAATAGCATCAAAGAAGGCTATGGCCAGGCAGGGAAACAATACTTTAATACCAATATTGCTCTCTTGGATCAAGATCTCATAGGTAAGATTTTAAAAGATATAGTTAAAGAGGTTTTTGGAGGGGAGTTAGCAAATTTACAAGAGATATATGCTTCAGATTTAATATCCGGCCTTAAGCCAGGGCCTGACGGCGAGAAATATATTCAGATTGAAGGCCCTATCGGCTCCTGCTTTATTAACTTGCATAATTTCTGCGAAAAGAATGACAAGGCAAAAGAAATCCTCAAGCGCTACGGAGTAGACAAATTGTTACGTCTCGTCAATCTTGATGCGCCTGCCGATCGCACCAAGTTCTTTACTCCTATTAAATTGATTTTCGATTATTTACTGCAGGCAGACAGCGACTTCTACAGGGTTAACCAAGAAACTTGGATGCTGGAAAACATTGATTCTTCAAAATATCCTCCTTATATTGAGTTTAGAGGTATTCCTTACTACGATGATTTAACCAATTGCCAGAAGGCATTTGGGAAGTTTTCCATAATGAACCTTAAGTCGTTAGTCATTAAAGGCGCAAAAGAAGTGTTATTCACTAGGAATTCCCACGGCCCTGTATTCATGGGAGATATTAAAATTAACAATTTGGTTTCCGAGCCGGTCAACCTGAATGATATTCTTAACCGTTATTTTGACAAAAATGGCGAAAGAATAGAGTCAAAAGATGTGCGTTCAAACGGCATTCAGGATAATATTGAGGTTATAATTGAAGATGGTAAATATTCTGTTCAAAAAGATGGTCGCCCTCGTTTTGATAATTTAAAAATTAAACTACGCGTTAAAAGAAATTCTTCAAAGACAATCAATCAGCCCGTTGTTCAGATAGAAGCAGAGATAGAATCAAAATTGAATGAAATCCTTGATGCGGCTTTACGTGATGCCCAGGCTCCTCCGCTTAAAGTCGAGCAAAAAGATACATCCATAGAGTTGGTTGTAGATACAGAACTCCCCGGAATAGTAAAGCAAAATCTTCAAACCGCAGAAAATATCCTCAAGGATTGGATTAAGACAGGCAAGATTACAATTAAAATTCAGGATAAACAAGGCAATTTAATTCCTCTCAAAGAAAAAGATATCATTTCTATTAGATTTGCCAGTATTCATTTAGAAATTAACCCTAATAGTATCTCTCTTAATAACTGCGTTTTTGTTCAGCTTGCTTATACAAATCTAAATGGCAAAGTAATTGCCTTCCAGATAAAACTTCCGGAACAACAGGCTCAGAAGCCTGTCTCCGCAGAAACTGCTTCAGTAATTCCTGCTCAAGAAACTGAAAGGAGAGAGGACGAGGAGGAAAAGAAATTTGAAGGTAGGCAGATTAGTGAATCTATCTTCTTGCTTGATAATACGCAAATCAATAACTATGTGTTAAATCAGATTTCAATGCTCAACAATGCAATAGCGGAAACTTCTGATAAGCCTTTCGTCACGCCATCCTTAGTTTCCAACAAAATCAAAGCAGCCGGCCATTCTACCTTAGTGTACTACGATGGCAAAGAAATCACTGGATATTTAATTTTTGGACCTGAAGAAGGATGCCCGATTTACATCAACCAGATGGCCGTATCGCCAAGCCATCGCCGGGAAGGCATTGCCACAGAACTGGCGAAAGCACTAATCAGATATGTTTTAAACTCAAATACTGACAAAATAGTCTTAGATGTAAAACAAAATAATCCCGCTGTAAACTTTTATGACAGTTTGAAAGGCAATATACCTGCAATAGCTCATATAGAGCGCTCTCAATTACCAAGGCCATACGAGGATGGAAGTCTCGGTTGGAGATACATATATTATCTACGGCAGTCTGATTCCGGTGGTATTAAATCTTCTAGCAGGATTTTTTTATTCCTGTTATTTACAGGCGCGTTAATGGGGTTAGTAGGATGTGCAAAGACTGGATACTCGAATGAAACTACTTCGATATTATCTTGGTTAAATAATTATAGTAACGCTATAGCCGGCTGGGCCTTGTTAGTTTCTGTTCTTATATTTTTCGGGCAATTATTATATTACGCCATTCAAGAAATGCTGGAGAAAAGAAGACTCAATTCTCATCTCAATGATAGCGAGTTTGCGAAACCGGAAGATTTAACTTATCCTGGCGAAGGGCGCAGTGACCGTCAGGATTATTGGGGTCCATGCTGGTCAATTATATTATTTGTTTCTCTTGGTGCGCTGGTGGGATTGAGTGGATGTGGCACAAATGGTAATACTTTAGATGTAACGACTTCTGCTTTCTCAATGGCTAAGGCTTCTATTTTAGGATTTTCGCTTGTTACCTCTATAGCAATCCCGGTTGGTATTGGTCTATTCCTTATTATCTGGCGGTATGTATTTCCAATAAGCTGGTATATAGGGAGGTTAGAAAGGAAATATCATATAAGGAAACTCGCGGCTCGTGAAGTAATCAATGAATATTTATCTTCTCTAAAAAAGAATAATCTGCCGTTGGAATTTAGCGCAAAAGTATTAATTCCTTCTTTACTGAAAAGTTTTGACCTAGAGGACGTTAAACAAAAGGAAGCATTTATTTTCGGTTTACAATTAGGGGTAAAGCTATCAAATTCAGGTTTTCCGATTTGCAATTGTCTCCAGGAAGGGCTTCCCCTTGCGTGGCAATACGCAAAAGGTGATGTTGAATATTACAAGAGGAATATAGAAATTTTAGAAATCGGAACCCATAAATGGATTGAATGGATGAATTCAAACGGTAAGCAATTAATATGGTCAAGTAAAGATGCTCCTATAAGCGCCATGTTAGAATTTACTAAGATAATTCTTAGCATAAGTATGGATAAAGATATGCCAATATCCGCAACTAGGAGGTTCTTGAATGAAATCTTTAATAAGATAGTTATAGAGAAAAAAACATTAAAAGAAACCAAAAAAGCTGACCAGTATAGAGTTGTAAGATATGTGCAGTCATGTTTAGGGGGAGGATATAAATGGAGGGTGTTTAGGAAGGATGCGATAATAAGTGCTGATGAAAAAGAATATTGGGGATTGTCAGATGACGAAGCCAAACCCCATTCTTATGAAACAGTAGAATTAGGTTATGTGAATTATATTAATTTTAGTAAAACATTGGAATGCGTTGGATGTTCTAACCCTGCAGGTTTCAGCGTAGATTCAAATATTGAGGCGCTAAATGATAGTAATTACAGAGTTGTTCGTATGGCCGTTACTTTCTTGGGACGCTCGAAAGATAAGCGAGCTATCCCGGAGCTACTTTCTGCGTTAAATGAAACTCAGTGTTACGAAGTAGCAAGAAGCTGTTTTGAAGCACTGACGTCGTTAGAAGCTAAAGAACAGTTGTTTAGTGTGCTTTTGATAAAATTGCGCGACCCTCATATAAATGTTTGTAATTATGCAGCAAAATTTTTGGGAGAAATTAATGATAAAAGAGCCATTGAGGCTCTCGTTATAGCACTAGGTTGTGGAGTGTGGGAAGCTGCAGAGTCGTTAGCTAAACTAGGTGCAACTAGAGAACAAATATTGGGAGGTTATCTTAAAGCTTCGGAGAGCCCGAATTTGGATGTCAGGGTAGAAATAGCTTTATCTCTGTGTAGGTATGGAATTCCGGAGGCAGAACTTTCGAACAGAAAATTATTGCAATTCCTTTTAAACACCCTATCAATGAACCATTCAAAAAATAGGGAAATAAAATTAAGATTAGTTTTGATAAAATATCCTTCCATTAAATTATTACTAGATAAATTAGAAAAAAAATCAATGTATTTTGGGTATATTGTAGATTTAGTCGAATTATTAGAAACAAAAAGCGAATCTAAGTGGCTTGAGATTACGATAAATATGGGGGTTAGGCTGATTGGCAAAGATATAAACCCTGATTTTATTCTTAAAATCGGGGTTCCCATTTCTCTTGGAATATCAAAGAATTTAATAGAATATGAAACAAATATCTGCTGTTTAGAAGAATTTGCAAGTGTTTTAGAGAGAAGGAATGATGGAGAAGAATTATTGAGAGATTTGAAAAAGATAGTAATAAAGTTCAATATTACGCCAGAAAGATTAGAAAAATCCTTAGGGGTGGCTAGGCTTATTTCGCTATGGTTTAAGGAAGCCAGAGGTAAGAAATTGGAAGATAGTGAATTAAGAAATGCCTTGCCCGAAATGCTTGAACGTTCGAATTCCATTGAACAATTAGAGCAAGAACTTAAGGATGAAATCGCTTTAGTAGGACAAAATGTTGAAGTAGTAAGTCGTAAACTATATAAATGCCCTGCCTATGACAAAGATACTGAAAAAATGTTAGTAGCTAAGCATAAGAAAGAAGCTTCTGAAAGTCAATACCCAATTGCTCCAATGATTCCGCATGACTGTAATTGGTTTGAATGGGATGATTCTGTAAGTGATTGTCTATTTTCTCCATCCGATTGTAGCCACGGAGAATATATAGGAGAAGATATCACCCGCTTTGCTCTTCCTTCTTGGAAAAGACAAACCAGAGCAAACGTTTCCGACAAATCTTCTTCAGTTATTGCTGAAAAAGAAAATAACCACGAAGCTGATGAAAAACCGAGAAAATCCCTTTTAATTAAAGATAAAACCAGTTTAGAAGAGGCTTATGGAAGTATTTGGCAGGCGACTGGCGAAATGGTAGCACAAGGCAAAACACCTAAGCCATTACAAAATTCCGCACTGCAATCAATAGCTCTAAGTGTAGATCGTGCTGGTTTAGGTGAGAAATTAATTAATAAATTGTCGTTTATCGGAAAAGAAATTCAGAAAGTCTACCCTGCATTAGAATTAATCCCTAGTGATTTATTGCATACCAGCTTGTTTTCGAGCTTAATCAACGACTGCAATAATATGTTCCAGGTTAATGGGAAGATAGCCGAAACAATAGAAAAGATTATGGCTAGTGTTGGTCCAATCAAAATAAGATTCGAGGGCATAAATTTAGGTTTTGATGGAGCAATATTCGTCCAGGGGCATGTTGATGACGAGAAGATATTTGAATTGAGAGAAAAATTATATAAAGAATTTTCAGATAATAAGCACTATACGCCATTAGTGCATATTAGCCTGGGAAGAATTGTAAACAAGATTACTCCGGAAGAATTTAAACAGCTACACGAGAAGATTAAAGGATTACGCGAAGTAGAGATCGGGCAAATAGGAGTAAGACAAGTAAAGCTTATTACGACTGGAGATAAGTTTGGCTACATCCGTGGCATCGAAAACACAGTAATTAAATCCCCGGAAGTTAAAAACTTTGCTTCTGACAATTCTAATAAAATTATTTTAGCTTTTCTTTTTTTAGGCTCAATGATGTTCTTAAATGGTTGCGCTGGCAAAAGCGGCCCCTTGGAGCAAGGAAGTAACGATATATCTTTCCTTTCGATGATTTTCTGGGGGATTGCGTCATTTATAGTTCTGGTTATAGGTCCGATTTTGGTTGGTTTTTTTGTTGCAAGATTAGTTTCTATTATACGTAAGGTAATAATATATTCACTATATAAAGGAGTTAGTAAGGTTATGGGTAGTGCCATTTTGATGATATTGGTGGCGAAGTGGCTCAGGGTAACGGTATTTCAGAATTTAAAAGATGAAGTTATTAACAATATTATTCTTAGCATAATCGTTATTAGTACAATCATTATAATCGCTAGTTTGTTTATTGCGGTCTGGCGTAAATATTTTTTGATTAAGTGGCATATCAAGAGATTAGCAAAAAGAGATGGCGCTGAAGAAGCATTAGCTAAGATAGGCAGCGCTGCTGTTCCTTCTCTTATTAAGGCATTCGGAGATGATGACTGGGATGTCTATTACACCGCTGCTGGAGCATTGGGCAAGATTGGTCAGGCTGCAAAAGAAGCTATACCGGTCCTAACCCTTGCATTAAGAGATCCGCATCGCCGTTACTCTGCCATCAAAGCATTAGGTGAGATTGGACCTGTTGCTTCTAAAGAAACCATATTCGTCGTACTTGCCTTGATAAAAACATTAGAAAATGCCGAGTCAGATATCCATAGCGCTACCGAAGAAGTGTTAATTAAAATTGGTCCTGTTGCTATCCCTGTCTTACAAGCATTAATAGAAAATGGGGACGATTTAGAAATTAAGACTAAGGCTGGTGAGGCGCTGGAAAAACTAAGTATTATAATTGCAGAGTTGAAAGCTAAAAAAGATGCCGCCGAATTAGAAGGAAAAAAGAGGTATAATTCTGGGCTTTCTTGGACATACTGGGATGGCTACAATCCATATTTCCCCGCTACCGCCGAAGCCATAGATGTCCCCGCTGTCACATTTAAGGTCAAAGTTACTCAAGAGGCGCAGGATAATATCCAGGTTAGTTTTCCTGAAGGCGTTCCTGCTCCAGTAAGCGAAAAGACAAAAGAAGCATTGCTCAGGATTATTACCGATGCGTTTGCACGCAGGCAAAAAGAAGATAAACAAGCCTTCGCGAAATGGATTGGCGAAAATAAAGAAATTGAATTCACCCTGGAATTTTACGGAAGAGAAGGTGAATTAGGTTATGCTAAAGCCAAACAAATTGGTTTGCACTGGCGGTTAGACCGCGGGCCGCCTGAGAATCCGGGCTTAAATACTCCCGAATACCTGCAAGATCTCCTTAATACATTAGAAGTAGTATTTGACCACGAATCTATCCACTTAGTCCGCGAATTACCCGAACCGGCTGTCCAGAAAATAAACTTTAAATTATTAAAAAGCCGCCCCGAACTCCTTGATTCTGTTAGAAGAATAATAGGCCTGGAGACAAACAATTGTATAGCCGATAAAGGAGTATTATATAAGGCTAAAGCAGGAAAGAGCAGAAAGTTCATTGCAAAAGGCGGAATATTCATAGTTCACCAGGATTTTCAGGGTCAGCGATTTGCCAGAAAGTTAACAGAATTAAACGAACTCTACAGAATACGGGGCAGCCAAGCTGTAATTGATGTTATTTTACGCGACACTAATTTAAAGCGTAAAGTTTCCCTTATCATTAAGGCGCAGGATAGGCAGGAAGATACTGAAGGATATTCTGTAGATAAAGAATGGGCGGAAGAATTTAAGAAAGTTTCTTTAGGTGTGTCAGTCGAATCTCTGAAAGGGTATGATATATTTGTTCTGCAGATGGAATATGAGTTATCAATGAAGTTCTTGCAAGAGTTCTGTGATTATTTGGTAAAGATGAAAGGATGTTCATGGGAAGATGCGGTTTATAACACAGGAGAAGTGGCAAAGATTCTTATGGCTGGAGGCTTAGGTAGTTTTAAGCCTGATTTAGTGAGGGGTTGGTTTCAGGTATTGGAACAATATCAGGGGAATCTTGAAGCAAGAAATCATCTTCATGTTTTTGGCGTATTGTATTCCAGGGCCATAAAAGGCCAGGGCGCTTTAGAACCTCGCGGAACCATAGAAAAAGAGAACATCATTGACTTAGTCCGTAATTTATTGGTAAAGGTTAAAACCTATAAGGGGATAGCCATTAATATGAATTTGATAGGGGAAGTGGATGTTGAGATTTATGCGAATCCTTATTCTGAGTTAAAAGAATACTGGCTTTATTGCCCGCAGGTTTTTCATGAAGCTTATTGCGGAGAAAGCTATGATGATTTTCGCGCTGTGCAGACTTTACTCTACCGCGAAGTCGCATTGAGGTTTGTTAAAGAGGGGGTAGAGGTCGGCAGCATAAGCCCGAAATTAATTTTCTCTACCAGTGAAATCAATACCACCTTAGTCATCCCCGCCGTAAGGCAGGATGGATATAAAAATGACCCGGCATTCAAAGATCTTAAGGTGCATCATTATAACCATACAATTGTGCCTGCCGGTATGCCTTATTATAATAGTTATTTGTTTGATATCTTGAAAATAGCTGAAGAATTTCGTTCGGCAATCTATGATGGTAAAATAGATTTAGTCAAGATAACCGGGATGGTAAGCGATGTTATTACAGGATGTTCTACCAAGCACACAAAAATATTACGGGAAGAAATATTCTATGACTTTGCTGATAAAGTAGCAGAGGATGATTTATTCGGGAATAGCGAAGGTTCTGATATTGAACGGTGGCAAGGGTTAAAAATTCAAGAACTTGTAAAAAAATACTTCTCTAAGATGAATAAATCCGGAGTTGGCATTGTTGACGGAAATTACGTTAAATTCTTTATTGAATTGGAAAAGAATCCCAAATTCAAGCAGGATTTTATTCAAGATCTACTGACCGTAAAGAAAGAACAGAAGCAGAGGTTTGTTGATGAGTTATTTAAAGGGACCTTTGGGGGAATTAACGCGGAGCTTAAGAAGGAATGGGAAAATGATAGCAAAAAACTCAAGGCAAGATTTATGGAATCGCCATTCTTTACTTTTGTGCGCCGGATGGTTGATTATAAATGCGCCGATTTAATAGTGGATATCCTTTGCGACCCTAATTTTAGGGATCGTATAGTTAAGGCGTTGGCTACGATTTTTACCGGCGGAAGAAAGTTTAGCAAGTTTTCCGATATACAGCTTGAAAGAACGGAGAACTTAATACGTCAAGATCCTCGGATTCGCCATCGCACGGTATTGCTTTCTAATCACAATGTATTTACCTCCTGGCTAATACAGCAGGGGACAGATTTTGGCGGGATGTTATCTTGGTTGGGCAAAGAAGCCGGGCCAACAAGTGTTGGAAATGCTCAGTTAAATGGGGCGCCGATTTTCGCTACTCCAGACGGAGTTATTCCTGAAAGATTAAAGCCGATAGTAAGAAATGATAAAGGCCAGATAATCAGCGGCACCGGTTATCTTGTGGAATATGAAAAGCACCCCGGCAGTGACGGCGAAACCAGGCCGAGTAAAGAATCTTTTATGAAACAATTAGAAGAAGCCTGTGAAGATTACAAAAATCCGGAAAATTACGGTATAGTTGCTTACAATTCTTTAAAAATGGGCATGACCCAGGGAGACATAAGAAATCAAGCCAAGGGGTTGATTAGGGTTTGGGCTGGCATGACTGAAGAGAAGACGAGAGCGTTGGAATGTGAGCAAAAAAATGGAGGAAACGAGATTCTGGGCACAGCAATGATTCCTGCTTTAAGCTGGGCGTTGGATAGAGTGGGCGTTCCGTTAGGGTATCAGGCATTAATTGAGCAGGTAATATTCTGGGGCGCTGCTTTAGCCTTGACGCCGGCGCTAGGGAGCCTCTGGGCATGGGCATTGAGCTGGTCCATATTTATTCTGCTGCATCTGGAGAAATTCAGGACCTCTAATATGCCTCAGGCGCCTCCTCTGGATGGTGCAATGACCGTTGCTTTAGTAAATTTTGCTGCTTCATCAATATTCCTGTCCGGATATACCTATTTAATTCCCGCCTTTATTCTTACAACCGCGCTACATTATTATCTCAACCTTCCCATAGCTATTAAACATAGCCAAAGCATAGAAAAAGAACATCCCAGAATGTTAGATATTACTCCCCAAGTTTATAAGCAGTTTGTTTCTGCGACAAAAAAACTTGAGGCAGCTATTAAAGAAAACAATCCCAAAGCTCAAATTGTCGCTATAAATACGGCAGTTTGTTCTTTCGCCCGAGGCGTTATGGTCAGAGGTAGCGATATCGATGATTTATATGTTTATCTTAAAGGAGTCGAGGAAAAGGAAATGTCCGGCCTAGCTTCTCAATTTGCGGGATGGTTAGCCATGGACGGCCTTAACCTGAACAATACAAATACTTACCCGCAGTTATTACCTTATGAACAAATACGGGATATTGAGGGTCAATTCCTTAAAGAAGATAAGGAGCGGATTACAATTTATGAAAACGGAGGACTAAAGACGCCCGGAGCGCTTATTAAAGATAGCGGATTGCGAGGTATAGGCGAAGAAATAAATTCAAAATATATCGGCCGGATCCGGACTTTATTGCTGTCTGGAGATATTAGCCTTGAGCAGGTAGAGATGCTTTTGACTAATGATGCCCAGCGGGGGAAGGCTTATAAATTATTGAAAGAGGCCGTGGATAACTACGCTCAATTACGATTGAGCGAAGAGGCGCGGAATTTAGCAATATCTTTGGATAGATTTTCATATACGGCAAAAAATACATATATTATTCCTAAGGGCACCGAATCTGAATTCCGGCAGGCCCTCTTGGAATTGGTAGATAAGCAGCTGGTATATATTTATAACGGTTCAATAATCCCTATGTGGAGAGTGCACTCTCCACGTTATAGCGATGGCTTCTGGAAATCCCGTATATTTGTCTGCGAGGAAGGGCCGGAGGGCGTAATGCCGTCAGAAATAGCTTCTTACGTTCAGGAACACGCCGCCACCCGTAAAGATATCCTCTTGACTTTATTAAGGACAGATTATGAACTATGCCGCACCATTGAGAAAAAAGACAGGTTGATACAACGGTTAGGGTATTCCTCTGTATTTGACTGTGCTGCGGTAATGGAATTTATCGAAAGGAATATCGACATTTTTGAGGATCGCCTGGAATGGCGTTTGCAGTTCCTCCTGAGATTTAATAAGGGCGTTCAACTGCATAACATTCCCGAAGCCATAGAAGGGCATTATATCTTGCGAATCCTTCTACGGAGCGCTTTTGCTAACCCTAAGCGGACAGAAAAAATCCTAAGTTTTGTCCATAAAACCATTCTTTCCACAGAGTATGCCCCTGAATACCTGGTATATACCGCTCTTGAAGGCGTAAGGAGATTAAGATGTTCTATTTCAGATGAGTCGTTGTGCGCAAAGCTCTTGGTTTCCGCAGGGAATTTCGCTTACAGTAAACATCCCTGGATACGCTCGATTTCTAACCAAGTATTGACCAGCGGATGCTTATCCGCCTCGCTGATTAAGGCGTCCCTGGATTTTGTCATTTCAGACTTGGGGCCAACGCCATCGATTGTTCTCTATAACAAAGGAATGGCGAGGATTATTTCTAGGGATGGCGAAGTTGTTATGTGTAAAGATAACGGCGCTGTTGCATATCCTTTATATCGTTTACTCATGGCTAGCGGAGGCGGGATTATTGTCTGTGCGGCTATGACCGAGGAAGAAAAAGCGATTGCTAGAGAAGAGATGCTGGTTAAATTTGATAACAACATATGGGTTAAGTATGTACTGCATCCTGATGCGGAATTTAACCGGTTCTATAATATAGTAGCCAATCCTGCTCTTTGGCTGGCGCATCATGAGATGAGCGGCGCTTTCACTCCTGAGATTATCGCAGGGTATCGCGATTACAAGGCGGTTAACCGCCGCTTCGGCCAGATAATCGCGCAACTGATAAATACGGTTCCTCATGCCCGTGTATCTTTCCATGACTATCATGTTTATCTGGCTCCTCTTGAATTGCGTTTTATGTATCCCGCAGTTTATACCGACCACTTTATACACGTACCTTGGCCGTCGCTGGATTACCTTGAGGTTACGGTGCCCAAAGAAATTTTACGCGAGATTCTTGAAGGCATGTTGTCTAATAATTCGGTAGTGTTCAGCGCGCAGTCTTACGTCAACAACTTTATAGACGCATGCGAAAAATTATTAGGGGCAGTGTGTGAACGCGATACGGGTATGGTTATTTATGCCGGTCGCCAGGTTTTGGTCAAAGCCAACCCGATTTCGTGCGATTTCGACCTCTTCAGGGAGAAAGCGTTAAGCCTTCCCGTATTATCGTTAGCGCAAAAATTAAAAATGAAGGCCAAAGATAAATTCATTATCGGCAGGGCTGAGCGCACAGAATTGACCAAGGGGATTATAGAAGGTTTGACCGCTTTCCGCACGCTTCTGGAGAGGCATCCGGACTTAAGGAATAAACTCTCTTTTATCACTTGGCTTATACCTTCGCGGTTAAATATCCCGCAGTATCAGGAAATGGTGAGACAGGTTAAAGAGCTCGTTATCGGGATAAATAAGGAGTTTTCTCCGGAAATTTCTTGGAACGGAATAATCGAAACAGAGGATGATTGGCAGAATTGTTTTGATAAAGATTGGCCGATTATCGTAGTGAATCTGTTCCCGATTGATGAGTGGGTGGGGTTATGCTTGGCTTGTGATGCTGCCATCGTGAATTCTCTGCGCGATGGTATGAATCTGGTAGTCAAGGTTTTTGCTGCTTTGAACGACCCATTCGTCATAGCAGAGGCAAACCATGCACTGCGTTCCTATCATTATAAGAAACAAAGAGTTATATTGCAGCCAGCTTCTATCATTGCTTCAAAGAATATGGGCGCATATCAGGAAGTAGATAGCGGCACGCTCGGTGTCGACCCCTATAAACAGGAAGAAATAGTCGAGGCTCTTTACAAAGCCATAAACATGGGGATTGAAGAGCGCATCTTGCGGGCTGCCCGGGCTGCATATCAGGTTACGCAGAATACGCTTTCTGACTGGGTCCAAAAGCTTTTAGGTTTTTCAAAAACTGCTGAAATTAAGCAGCCAGAAGAACTAAAAGGAGAAATGATAGATATATTAAGTCCAGAATCAGAGATAGGGTTTGAGAAAGAGAAGATAGTAGGTCAAGCAGATAGAAACATAGCTGAGGCGGCAGGCCTTTTTCATCGAACTACTAATATTATTCTTGTCAGTTCTAAGTTTGAGTTAATACTTCAGCAGCGCGCAGGATTTAAGAAGTTCCCTCATTTATGGACTATTTTCGGCGGGCATGTATCTGTCGGTTCAGATTATCTGAATTCCGCGGTGAGAGAAGTGATTGAAGAAGCGGATATATACGAAGAAAAGGAAATCAACGAAGCCTTAAGGGAATCTATTAAGGGAAGGCTTATTCCGATAGGGACAGCTGGTGAATATATTTATAATGTAAGAGAAGACAATAATAGAGAAAGAAGAGCGCTTTACATACTTATCTTGAATTCTAAAGAAGAAGTACGAGTCAAAACTAAGGCCAGTTTGCTTCAGGAAATCCGTTCGAGTTTAAATAATGATTCAGGAAAAATTAAAGAGGAACTAAAAGGGCGCAATGAAAAGGAACCCGGAAAATGGGAAGTTGAAGATATCAAATGGTCAGATCTTGATAATACGCTGGCGTGGTTAAAGAATAGGCCCGAAGAATTCACAGAAGATTTATTCAGGTTCTTTTTTGAAAAACAGTCAAATAGTAACAGAGTAATTTCAGAATTACAGAAAAATTTGCAACAAAAAGCCATAAGCTTGGAGGTATCCCAAACTCTAATGGGCTGTATAAAAATAGATGATAATGCTATTGAGATTTATTTGCCTGACCGGGAATATACAGAGGATTATGATTTCTATGGGACATCTAGCTGGTCTTCTCAGCCATTGCCATATGGCTTAAGAGAAAAACTGCAGGAAAAATTTGGGGATAAGGTTAAAATTGAAGAATGGGTTAGCGGAGAGAATGTTAGGAGTTATAAAGACGAGCTTGAAAGGAGTTCTACGGTTTCTGTTAAGAAAACTAGCTTAATAGTTCCTCAAGACATTGCCGAAGAAGTTAAAAGTGTTGCTAGGCAATACTATCCTGAAATTCGTTTTGTTAAACGTTTGGGTATTCTGACCGGCGGCGGCCCGGCTTCAGGGCATAACGAGGTGATTTATTCTGCTTTGGCTGAAGCCCAAAATAACGGAATAGAACTTATCGGTATAAAAATGGGCTGGAAGGGCTTGGTAGAAGAAAGCTTAGTGGCTCAGGCACAACCTTTAAATCTGCAAGAAGTAGAGGCGCATCGTTTTGAAGGCGGGACGATCTTAGGCACGGAAAGATTTAATCCTTATAGCGAAGAAGGGATAAATCTAAACCAGCCGCAATTACTCTGGCAGAATATCCAGCGCTTGAAATTAGACGGCCTGCTTACTCTCGGAGGAGATGATACTAATAGTGTTACTTATCAACTCCATGAAGAGCATCCGGAATTCCTTCTTATCGGCCTTCCCAAGACTATGGATAATGATTTGAATCTTCCTGAGCCCGATGCCGATACTTACGGATTCTCAAGCTTTACTGAGGCCGCAGCCAAGTTGCTGGAAGGTGGGGTCGTAGATGCAAAGTCTACTGCTCGCGTGTTGGTAGTAGAAGTCTTTGGCCGGAATGCCGGCTTTGCTGCTCTGCGGATAGGCGCTCGTGTCAAGGCAAGCCGTACCCTCATCCCTGAAGAAGAAAATCTCGACCTGGCTCAGCTCGCCAAAGACATTGCAGATTATCATAAAAAATATGACTATGCGGTAGTAGTGGTTTCGGAAGGCATAAAAATAAATCCTAATTTCAGCGGTAACAAATTAATTTTGGATAAGGCCTTTGAAAAAGACTACGTTGCCAAAGCCGCCTTCTTTGAAGTGGGCGGAAAATCTTTAGACCAGTTTGGCCATCCCAAATTAGAAGATGCCGGCCGCATCATTGCCGCTGCGCTTAAAGCCCCCCTGAAGAAAGAAGGAATCAGCATAAGCCTGGCCGGAAAATTAGATTATCTGCCCCGTTCAGCGCCTGCTTCGGCAGGTGACCTGGCGATGTGTAGTCTTTTAGGTAAGACCGGCATAGATTATATCTTGCAAGGCCAGAATAACCTCATTCTTTATGTCCATAATGACCAGGTTAAGTCTATTGCTCTAACCCCCAAATTAGGCGGAAGAAAAGTTGATTATAAAGGAGCGCATAAAGAGGAATATCTGCAAGCGAACCAGGCGTTAACCGAAAAAGACGCGGATATATTTTTGGGTGAAAAGAAAGCGGTTCCTCCGGATTCACACGCTTACCCCGCCAATATTCTCGACAAAGTGAATAAACCGACCGTACGGCAGTTAAAGGACTTTAGAAAATATGTTGAGCAGTCTCTTTTAAACTGCGGCAGTAAAGCCAAAATAGATGGAATCATTGTCTTTAAGAACAAAACCAAGAGTGGTAAAGTCGCTGATGTAGAAACCCTGCCTGGTAAGATTACAATATTGGAGGGTTTGGCTGCCCGCGCTCCGCCTTTTTCGGAAGATGGCCTTTCTGATTTCTTCCAGGTTTTTATTAATGACCTCATCCGCCACGAACTCGTAGAATTAGAAACTTCATCCCATAAGGCCGCCTGTTCGGCTAGCCGTAAATATTTCGCTAAAAACTCCAAAGAATACAATAAGTTCTTTAAGGCATCCGGCATGTTTGACATAAAGCTGGATAAAGCATACATAGATCTCTTAAACAAAGGGAGAATAATTATCAGGCCTTTGGATAAAAATAATCTAAAGGATGACTTGGAAGGCCTGAGGAAAGTTTTTGACGGTACCGGCCTTAGCAATTCCCTGCATAAGAAAAATAAGCTTTATTTAAAATTTACTTACGTAGCAGAAGATACGTTCACCAAGGAAATTGTAGGCGGATTCCAATGGATACCCAGCGATAGAGATAACGGAAAATGGCACGCCATGGCGGTATCGTTCGACTATGAAGGCCAGGGTATCGGCAGGCATCTTTTCAATAAGGTAGCAGAGTTGGCCGGTGCTATGGGCCTGAAGCAGATCTGGATTGAAAGCACAGAAGACGCGATGGGCTTCTATCAAAAGATGGGAGCCAAATTTGATCCGGTTCTAAGAGGCAGCGGACAGCGCGCATATTATATTTACCGGATAAGGAATTCTCGCCCCAGGCCCGCGCAATCTTTAACTGAAAAAGAAATTGTTCAGGAAACGGTTTTGGCGATAAGGAAAGTTTGGGAATATGTAAAGATTGATATTGAAATGTCTGACCCGCATGTAGATGAGAAGACCGTACCTTTTCTCTCCCGGCTCTATCACGCAATAGGCAAAACATACTCAAATATTGAAAAGAAAGTTTTAAGCGGAAAAATTGATCCTTTTGTAAAATTAAACTTATTGAAATATAGCCAGGAAGCAAAAAACAGCTGGACTCATAATATAGAGCGCGAAATCAAAATCGGATTCCTGCCTATTACCGGCAACCCGCTTAACTGGGGGCATATCTTAATCGCTTTAATGGGAATAAATCTTCTGGATTTAGATTTTGTAACTTACCGTGTCCAGGGAGAGATCAATTATAAGGACTTGCCTGAATCAGACCGCGTGCCGGCAAAAGAACGCCATGAGAATATTAAAAATATACTTTTAGGTTTATATCCTTTGGTCCAATATACGGATTTAGGAAGCGAACCGAATAATGCACGCGAAGGCGCGGATGAAATGCATCGTTTCCTGGCAATGAACGCTGATAAGAAAATCCATATTTTCTATATGTTAGGCATAGAGAATGAAGCCAGAGTGAGAAAATACATTAAACAGCAACTTGAGTTTGCCAGAGAACATAAATTCGGGAGTAATCCTAAGCATAAAATTACCGTAGCATTTATACAAAGAGGGGATTTCGGCGCTTCAATGACTCAGGAAATGCTGGAAGCGATGGTTAGAGAAATTGCTGAGCAGATGGGTTGCGCCGAGCTTCTGCCTATGTTCCCCATGCTGGCAGTGAAAGACCCGGATATAGACTTGAACGTTAGCTCTACATATTATCGCAACAGCCATGACGCGGCATTTGTGCCTCGTTTAGTGCATGAATTTGCCAAAGCTAAGGGTTATTATGGTAATCCTCCTATAGACCCCCGCACCGGAAAGCCTTATGAGATAACCGAAGAAGAACAGATTAGGCAGAGGCTTCAATCTATCGCCGGCCATATGGGCAGGGATATTAGAGAATTAGCGGGCAGAGATGGAATAAGCCAAATGGCGGTAGTTTCTGTTGATGGCGCTTCCGGTTCAGGAAAGACAACCATTGCTGAAGAGGTCGCTAAATTCTTAAAGCCCCTGGGCTATGAAACAGTTATTCTGGGCCTGGATATGTTCTTGAAACAAAAAGAGTGGCGTTATGTTATTGAGGATTTAGTAGCAGGAAAAGAGATTTTTCAGCAAGAGCGCGCTTTGTTAGGTGAAGAAATAATTTCTCGGATTACCCCTAATCAACCCTATCTTGAGGAAAGAACATTCTTTGATCTTCCGGCAATTTTGAAGATGATGAGTGAGATAAATACTTTCCGCCGTTCAGGAGAAGATGAAAATACTCTGCGCATTCCTAATGCCTATATCCGCGGAGGCAGCGAGAGAAAAGATTTAGAATTTAAATTGACCAATAAGACAATTGTGATTATTGACGGAAAGTACGCGAATGCTCCCGAGCTAAGGAGTTTTTACGATATCCGTTATTGCTTAAAAGATAATCCGGACCGCACCAAAGCCAAATTTGAAATGCGCACCCGCGCCTTGACTCCTAATAACGCGGACAGGCAGATGGGTTTCTATAATACCGGCCTTGTGCCAAGCTACGAAGAGTTTTTGAAGAATAATCCTGGCGCTTGCAATTATATTATTGATATTTCCGAAGATGATTTAAAATTAATTACGGTACAGGAAGTTGCTCGGCCATCTTTAATTTTAACTCCGGAGAAACCGCTTTCGTCCGAAGACGTGTGTTCTAAAATCCCCGAATATTTCCTTAACGATAAGAATGAATTCGTAATCAAGAATTATAACTTTGCCAAGCCCTTTGCTAATTTCTTCCCCGGCATCGCAGGGGAATACGGCATACCGATGTGGGTATTTTACGTAAACCGCGGACAGGGATTAATCAGCTTCGGCACAACAGATAAAGACCATAGCATAATGGAATTTTATCCGGCGAATAAGGCTTGGCAGTTAGTAACTTCCCTTGGCTTCCGCACCTTTATCAAGGTAATTACAGGCCAAGAAATTATTTTCTATGAGCCTTTCCAAAATGGGCTTGTAAATTCGCGGTTTAGCCTCGTTAACAACATGCGGATTAGTTCGCACGGCCTGACAATAGAGGAATATAACTTATATTTGGGGATTAAAGTAACCGTAGAATATTTTACAATCCCCAATGACGCTTATGCCGGTTTATCAAGAACCGTTACCATAAAAAATATAGGCAACAAGCCGATAAAAATGCAATTATTAGATGGCCTGCCGCAAATTATACCCAGCTATATTACTGATTACCTCCTGAAACATTTATCCAGGACCGTTGAGGCTTGGTTTACCGTTAAAAACCTTGAGAATGGCGTTCCGTTCTTTAAGCTGGATGTAGAGGTGGCGGATAAGCCCGAAGTTACCCGCATAAAGGAAGGCAATTTTTACCTAAGCTTCAACTATGATAAAAACGGGCCAAAAATCATAAAGCCTATCGTTGACCCGCAGCAAATATTCGGCCCGATTTCCGATTTCTCAACTCCTTCTCAATTCTTAGATGTGAAAAATTTTCAATATCCCGCAAAGCAGGTGATTATAGGCAAAACTCCATGCGCCTTTTCTCCGCTTAGCATTGAAATAGCTCCAGACCAGGAAAATACATTTTATTCGGTAATAGGTAATATGAGGAATTTAGAGATGCTTAGTTCCTCTGTTTCTAAAATTATGGCAGCCGGTTATCTCAGGCAGAAGAGAGAAGAGAACGCAAAAGTTATCGCAGAACTCCAGAACGATATTGCTACCGAAAGCAGTTCAAAAGAATTAGATCTCTACACAAAACAAACTTATCTGGATAATATCATGCGCGGCGGCTACCCAGTCGTGTTTAAATCAAATTCTAAATCCGGGGTATTTTATCGTTATGGGCGTAAGCACGGCGACTTGGAGAGGGACTACAATAGTTTCTTGATACAGCCATCCTATTTCTCGCAAGGCAACGGCAGCTACCGCGACATAAACCAGAACAGAAGAGTTGATGTCTGGTTTAATCCCGATGTAAGAGAGGAAAACGTAGTTTGTTTCTTTAATCTTCTGCAGACAGACGGATTCAACCCCTTGTTGGTAAAGGGAGTAAGTTTTATGCTCAAAAAAGATATAGATATAAAGACAATCCTGAAAGATTCTACCGAAAAAGAGGATATTCCTGCTTTACAGTACTTCTTTGGCAAATCATTTACTCCCGGTGAGTTAGCCCTGTTCATAGAAGAAAACCAAGTCAGACTAAAGGTCTCTCGCGAAGAATTTATTGTCTTAATCCTTTCTCATGCTGAAAAAAATCAGGAAGCCGAACACGGTGAAGGTTTTTGGTCAGACCACTGGACTTATAACCTTGACCTTCTTGATAGCTTCTTAGGGGTATATCCGGAACAGTTCAAAAACATAATTTTTGAGAAGAGGGAATGTACTTATTTTGACAATATTGAGGTTGTTAATCCCAGGTCAAAAAAATACGTCTTGTTAAACGGCCAGCCAAGACAACTCAACTCAATTTGCGCCGATAATGATAAAAAAGAAATGATTCAGGGGAGAGCGGTATTACCTCATCTGGCAAGAACAGATTATGGTAAAGGCCAGATTTATCAGACCACCCTTATCAATAAATTATTTTGCCTTGCAGCCAATAAAATGGCCAGCCTTGACCCCCTTGGAATGGGAATCGAGATGGAGGCTGGTAAACCTAATTGGTATGATGCCTTGAATGGGCTGCCTGCGCTTTTTGGCTCTTCGCTCTGCGAGACCTTCGAGCTAAAAAGGCTTCTTATCTTCATCAGGGATTCCCTTGAGCAAGCAGCTATACGAGCTTTACCTATAACAGAAGAGGTCTATGGCCTCCTGGCCAAGCTTGATGATTTAACCAGAGAATATTTTGAAAGCACATCTGGTATAAAAGATTACACATATTGGGATAAGTCATATTCGGCTAAAGAGGAATACCGCCTGAAAACAAAATTTGGTTTTAGCGGAAAAGAAAAAGAAATATCCGCCCCCGAGCTTACCTTAATTCTAAATAACTTTTTAAAGAAAATAGAATCTGGCATTGAAAGAGCTTTTGACAAACAACAAAATATCTATCCGGCTTATTTTATAAACGAAGTTACTAAATATGAAGTTCTTGACGGTAAATACATAAAAGCCCAGGAATTCACCCAGAAAAAACTCCCTCTATTTTTAGAGTCTTTCGTGCACGCCCTGAGGACAACCGGAGGTATGGGCAAAGCACAAGCTTTATATGAAGCAGTAAGAAAAAGCGAGCTCTATGATAAAGAACTTAGGATGTATAAAGTATGCGCTTCTCTCAAAGAAATGCCCGAAGAGATCGGAAGGTGCCGGACATTCCCCCCAGGATGGTTAGAGCGCGAATCTATCTGGCTTCATATGGAATATAAGTATCTTTTGGAAACTTTAAAATGCGGCCTCGTAGAACAATTTTACCAGGATTTTAAATCCGCGTTCATTCCTTTCCAGAATCCCGAAAGATACGGCCGCAGCATTTTGGAAAATTCCTCGTTTTTGGCAAGCAGCGTTTATCCAGATGAAAATTTGCGGGGAAATGGCTTTGTGGCCCGCCTGTCAGGTTCAACCGTAGAATTTTTACATATATGGCTTCTAATGAATTTAGGCAATAGGCCATTCTTCTTAAATGAGCGAAATGAATTAAATCTTAAGCTAAGACCGTTGTTAGCCGGTTGGTTATTTAACGAACAAGGTTTATATAGCTTTAATTTCTTAAGCAAAACCAAAGTTGTTTACCATAATCCTGCCAGAAAAGATACATTTGGCAAAGATGGCGTGAGTCCACAGAAGATAACTTTTAAAGACAAAGACGGTAATTTTGTAGAAATACTTTCTGACACAATTCCCTCATCATACGCTGAACAAATAAGAGCGGGTTTAGTCAAAAATATTGATGTGTATTTAGGGCCAACCTGCCTTTTAAGGACATATCCCGCTGCCTGGCCGATGATTAAGGAACGAAACGGAGAGAAGCCTGTAGAGCAGGAGTGTCGCATAATCGTGGAAGCTTCGGGGGGAGAAGAGAAATTAAAAGCAAATGGAATTGATAAATTTGAATTAAGTTCTTATTTTGGTATTTTTAATGGAACCTTATTAGTCAATCCGGAAATCTTTAAGGCTCCTTTTGAACAAATTGAGGCGATGCTGCAGTATATTTTAGAAGGGAAGATTGAAGACGCCTTCTTAAGAGAACACATCGTATTTTTAGAGTGTTACCAAATTAAGATAATTCCGAATGATGATTTCTTGGGAGGGCTTAAGAAAAGATTGGCGCAGCTTGAACAAAAAGGCAGCACATGCATAGAGGTTCTAGCTTTTATGGTTGCCGGTAGCCTGCTTATTACCATCCTCGCCCTTGCCATAGGGGTAAATCAATCCGCAGCCAACTTCTGCGTAGCTAATATCAGTGTATTTTTCTTAAGCTGGATTATTCTTAAGTATGCGGCATCGAAGACAATCATTGGTCATTTTCTGCGTTTCTTATTTGCAGTTTTTTCCCTGGGATTGATTGTATGCGTTTTTAAGAAAATTTATATTAGTGACTTGCCTATCCATCTCCAAATGGTATTTAACTTTCTTGTCGCTCCTTATACGGCTATCTATCCGCTTATTCAATGTGCAAACACTCTTACAAGGCGGATAGGGAGTAGCCTGCAAAGCCAAGAATCAACCAAGACATGGCCGATAGGCGATTTATATATGGATCCGCGTAGTTATCGATTGGCTGTTTTTCTGGTAGCGGCCTATGATCATAATGGAGCATTTATATATGACCGGTCTCTCAAAGAAGAATTAAATTTGAGAGGGTATCGGGTCTTATATAATATAATTGATAATGCTGAAGCTCTGGTAAGAAGCCTTAGAAAAAGTACAGAAGAACAAAAAGCTTCTTTAATTTTTATTCTTGCTCACGGGTCGCGGGATAGTATGCATTTAGGTAGGGAATCATGGTTGACATCAAAGGATCTAAAGAAGCAGATAGGGGAGGCCCAATATTTATTAGAAGACAAAGGAGCAATAGTCCTGAATAGTTGTTCTACCGGTAAGGGTAAGGATCGCCAAGTAAACATGGCCAACAGATTCAAAGAAGTATTTCCTCAAGCCAGGAGTATTTTTGCTCCGGTAAGGCCTGTTTGTGAGCAAGAGTTGGTATTTAATTCTAAAGACATATTAGTTAATGTTAAAACGTCTGCGAGAGTAAAAAAATCAGGTTTCTTTTTGGGAAAATTAAGCCCTGGAGAAAGGGAAAGGATAATAACAGAAAATTGCTATAACGCTGCAAATTTTAGCGGAACTCTCAGAGAAAGGAACGCTGGCGCGTTTGCGGCGCGTGTGGCTATTATGGTTGCCGGTATTATGCTTTTTGCCACCCCCGCCTTTGCCGCTGCCTCACCAATAGACGGACTGAAATTACCGTTAATTAACAATGCCGGTTGGGCAGGGCTGGCCTTATGCAGTATTAGTACTTCTTCCAGGAGTAACCTGTTTATCCGTTTCTTACGTGATTGGATTTATAAAGGGACAACCTTGTTTTTTCAGGAGAAAGGTAAGCGGTATTTTTCAAATTTAAATGCTAAGGATTTAAAGAATAGAGATTATATAGCCCGTAAAGGTGAAGTTCTTATTGCGGCCTTGAAAAACCGCGATGCAAAGCTCATAAGAGAAGAGTTGAGAGAAATTACCCGGCATAAATGGGAGGTTTCTGGTAAGGTGATGAGTGTGCGAAGTTTCGCGTGGGAAGAGAAAGAAGAAATTAAAGCTTTATTAGATAATTTAAACGGAGTTGATTGGGATGTTGTGAGCCAATCTTTGCCGAGAGCTTTTAATAAGCTGACATTTAATGGCCGCAATAGGCAGGTGAGAGAGTACATCTTAACCCCTCGATTTGAACAAATCTACGGAATTGATTTGCGTAAAGGTAAACATCTGGTTTTAGACATTGGTGTAGGTGCCCTGCCGGTAACAACCGGCGAATTGGCAAGTAAATTAAGAAAATTAAACCCCGGTATCAATATTATCGGAACAGAGCTTCCTGTTGCCGTTCCTCGGGCTTTTATCAGGGTTCCTTTTATAAGCCTTCCTAAAAAAATTCGAACAGATATCCATGACCACCTATTTTTGTTTGGCAGCTGGGGGAGCAAAATTGAAGAGGTAATATTATCTGTTAATAGCGAAGATGAGATTGCCGAGGCTATAGTCAAGATAGTTGATTCTGAAATAAGTTACCGAACATTGGCGGTTGCTCCCGGAGTGGTTTTCCGGGATGTTAAAGATGTGCTGAATGAAAGTATACGCAGGACGCATATTTATAGAGATGTTACCTCATTCTTAGGAGAAGAGGCCCTTAAGCGTTTGATTAAAAGCAAAAAAGACGCGGATTATAAAAACTTACGCATTGAATTTGACCCGGCGAAGAAATATCTTGAAAAGCGGGGGGCGCGCTTGGTAGTTACTAATAATCCCGCAAAGGATGGCATAGGGGGAGCAAGCGTGATTACCGTTAATCATGTGGTATGCCATTTGGATAATAATATACATAGGAAAG
The DNA here is from genome assembly GCA_964413025.1 of uncultured Planctomycetales bacterium. Lineage (GTDB taxonomy): Bacteria > Omnitrophota > Gorgyraeia > Gygaellales > Profunditerraquicolaceae > CAYPRG01. Next base: position 36,345 of record CAYPRG010000001.1, on the reverse strand, counting down.
AGTTTATGGATATGATTGGCAACGCGCTTAGAGAGGGAGGAGTTTTATTAGTAAACGATGGATTCAGCGATAATAAGTCTTCTTGGCATCAATTGAGGTGTTATCAGCGAGAGAAGAGAAAATTAATATTTATGGAGAACATTAGATGTAATTCTTGGCAAGCTTCGCGTTTGTCGCAAGATAACCCTCTCTTAGCAGATGATTTTTGCAGGAGCGGTATTGTGGGCGAGAAAAATATTATCGCAGCCGCGGAAAAAGATTTAGAAAAAATAGCTGAAGAAAAAGGAATAACCATTTTTATGGATGAAGCACTAAAAGATGCTCTTTCCGAAGCTGCCAGAGGAGCGCTTATAGAGGCGGTTAAATCAAGGACCAGGCTGGATAACGGGCTAACCATTAAAGTCATCGGCATACATAACATTAGAAAAGACTCTCCCTATGTCATTCAAATCCCCGATCCAAGCCAGGCCATAATCTTTGTCCATTATGGCAAAATCTGTTCTATTCCCGGTAAAAATATAAGACATATTGTTGCGCAGGTGATGCTTAACCACGAAATATCCCATCTTATCGCCAATAGCTTTGACTCAGCTTTTGAAAAAGAGCAGAACCAGAAGGATATTACTTATACGCTGGAATTACTAAGGAAGAAGAATCTATCTGCGCGCGTTTATGTTAAAAGATTCACGGAAGTGGGTTTTGATTCAAGCTCAGATTATATTAAAGGGTTAGAGGAGAAAGCCGATAGCGCTAAAACATTCACCTCATTTGCTACTTATCGGGACAGTATCATTATTTCCATCCTGGCAATCGTATCCGGATACGGTATTCATTATTTGACTGCGAATAACCTGCTTCGGGTAATAACTATCTTAGCCGGCCTGGGCGTAGCATTAAGTTATCTGATTATAGGCTCTGCCGCGCTTAACTATCAGGACCACGTAGCATTCCATAAGTACCTGGATGAAGAAGCCAGCCGTAAACATCCTGAGCAGATACCTGCTCAAGTAACCGTAATAACTCCTTTTAGTAAATGTAATGAAGAGATTTGCCGTACCTCCAACACATTAATCTTTAATCCGTTTAACCAGAAGTATCTTGGTAGATACTTAAAGTCTTCCTCTTTTATAGGCCGGGTTCTATCTGTGAGCCTGTTAATTCAGGAGAGCGAACCTGAAGTTATCAGCGCATCGTGGAGGCTTGGCAGGACAGTCCCCATTGCTGTTTACAAAGGAAGAATATGTTTCCAGGCCTTTAAAATACTGGATCGCCTTGCTAAGAAAAGTGTTATCGTGCACCAGCGTTATCCCGCAGGCTTTGCCCGCGTATTGGTTGTAAGCAGTATACCAGCGATAATAATACTTCGTAAAATTGTCCGTACCTTAAAGGCCTCGTTGCAGGGCATGAAGAATAAATTAAAAGGCATAGCTTCTTTTGTGAGAAAGAACCCGCCTGCTAAATCTACCCAACAAAAAGGCAGCGCGTTTACGGGGCTGTTGGTTTTTATGGCTGCAGGAACTGTGGGCGTAGGGTTGTTATTATTAACCGCTCAAATCTTTACCCATGCCGGGATTGTGCAGGAATTTTCGTCTATCTGGCGGTTCTTCTCCAATATTCATGAGCATCCTTTTCAGGCTGGTTTTGTATATTTAGCCTTAAAAATCGGGCTGCTTTTTATCATTTGGCATTATTTATCGCCGATAGCTAAGGTCCGTTACTACTTATGGAGGCTGGAGAATTTTGATGCAGATACCCGTTTAGCCGCGGCCAAGGGGTTGGATAAATTAAAGTGGCAGCCCAAGACGGAAAGTCAGAAGATACTTTATTTAATCGCAAAGCAGGATTGGGATGCTCTGGTAAAAATCGGCCAGGCCGCAGAGACATACTTAATTAAAATACTTAAGGATCGGGAGGCGGAGAAGAGTATTCGCTTAGCAATAATCGGGGTTTTAGGAAAAATTGACAGCAGTGAAGGGGTCAAAGCCTTATCCGAGGTATTAAAGGATGCAAGTGAAGATAGTGATGTGCGTATCGTTGTTAGCAATGCCTTTGGGGATAATGGAGATGAGCAGGAGATTCCGGCGCTTATTGAAGGGCTCAAAAACGGAGACTGGTATTTACAGGAAGCCATAAACAAGGCCTTAATTAAGAAAGGCCAGGCAGCGGTCCCGGCGCTTATTGAGCTGGTAGAAAATTGCAGAGGAAATGGCCGTTACTTTGCCATAAAGGCATTGGGGGTAATTGCCGACATTAGGGCAATCCCAGTTTTGATCAAACTTGCCAAAGATGAAGAATGGCATATCCGCGCCGCGGTTCTTGAAGCCTTAGGAAATTTTAAAAATAAACAGGTTATCCTTGTTCTCGCCGGAGGACTGAGAGATAAGGATAAATTTGTGCGCAAGTTCGCAGCCGAAGCTTTGGACAAATTAGGGATTGAGAAACGCAGAAGCAATTGGAGAGTTCCTTTGCCTTACCCCGCCACTATGATGGGAAGCGATGAGCCTGATAGGTCCCCTTTTGTAAAAGAGCAGGAGATAGTAAGTAATTCCTTTGGCCCTAAGGGAATGGCTGTGTTATTGAGAAAAGGCGTGGTGGTAATAATGAGCCCATCCCAGAAAGAGCCTATAGAAGTAGAAAGAATCGGCGGCAACCTTTATATTTTCGTCAATCCTAATCTCTTGACCGGCCCACCGGAGCAGCTAAAAATAATTTTCGAAGGCCACGAATTATTCCATCTGCTCGGCAAGAATGAAAAGCAAGCCAGAAAGCTCACCCTTAAGTACCTCATTAAATATAATCTTTTAGAAAGCCACATCGCGTTCCTGAAGAATAATAATATCGGATTAGTCCCGGATGAAGATTGGTTAAGATTTTTAGAAAATGGAAAGGAGGGGGTAAAATGTTTAATTTACAGAACCTTGAGTTTGTCAAAGTTATCCCGACAGAAAGAGGGATTTTTAGCTCCGCTAAATACCCGCACTGGTGCCAAGAGTATAATTTCCTTATTGAATCTGACGGAAAAGTTAAAGGCAAGACTTCAGGCGGTAATTGGCTGGAGCTTAGCCAGGAAACAAGTTTATTCGTCCAAACAAGGGTCCGTTCCATCTTCCTCGGCGAGAGGAACCTTATCTACAACCTTAATTAATGGAGTAAAGAGATTTTTTGTTTTCCCCTCCGGGAAAACGCTTTCCCCTGATTACGCTTGCCCGAAATCCAGAGCGCCTCTGACTAAGGAAGAAGTTTCGAAGGAAGTTAAAGAAAAAACCAGCCGGACGATTTCTCCTTCGGAATACCAGTTAATAGTATTCAATTCTAAAGCGGTAAAAGACTTCCTGGAAGTGACAAAAAGAGACATGTTGCTCTCTGGCCTCCAGGATTTGCTAATCGATACCGCTTCGGCAAGGGTGGGGAATTTTGAGAAATTCTATATCGCGGCGCATGAGGGGACTTATTACCTTAACGAAGCCATTTTTAATAACGCCCGTAAATTGAAGTCAGCAGTCTTGCATGAATCGGGGGCGCGTAAAGGCCTGTCTTGCCCGGAAAACTCCTCGTTACAGATAGAGTTTCTTGAGGCCATAGCTGATGAATTGGATAGTTTGGCTTATGTGGATGTTTTAACTAATCTTTTTAATCGCAGATATTTTGATTTAGCCTTATCTAATGAAATAGAAGATGCCCAGAGGCATGAAGACCACCCATTATCTTTGTTGATGCTGGATATCGACCATTTTAAATCAATAAATGACACCTATGGCCATCCGGCAGGCGATACTATGCTCAAAGAAATATCAGAACTGATAAAGAAAAGGGTGAGAAGACCTGATATTGCTTGTAGGATCGGCGGCGAAGAATTCACGGTTATTTTGCCTCACACCGAAGAGGATTTGGCTTACTATACCGTTGCCGAGGATATCAGGAAGATAGTCGAAGGAAATCAATTCAAGGTGAAGAACAATGAAGGAAAAGAAATAATCTTGAATTGCACCGTAAGTATAGGGGTAGCCAGTTTTAAGAAGGATATGCCCATGGAGACCCTGATAGCTAATGTAGATAGAGCCCTCTATGAGGCCAAAAACGAAGGCAGAAACAGGGTGAAGCTCTTTGGCACAGTAAAAGAGCAGCGGGTTTCTTTCCCCGGACACTATAAGTCGACCTTAGATAATAAAAACCGGGCAATTATCCCCGCAGCCTTTGCCGGAAATTTTAGAGATAAAGCAGAGCTTTATTTGTATTGTAATCCCCTGGTACAAAAAATCCTTATATACACGGTAGATTCTTATAACAAAAAGATAGACGCGCTCGCGGAAGAAGAAAAAGTTAAGCTTAGTGTTTTTAGTTTCCCGGTGACCCTAGATAAGCAGAGAAGAATAGTTATTTGTCCGGAATTGGTTGATGAAGCGGGATTAGAAAAGGGCGGAAAGATTGTTTTCGTCGGCAATGTTGACCATTTGGAGATCTGGTCGGAAAAGAAGTGGGATGAATTCGCTAAGCCGAATACTTATCCTATTCTTGTTTCTTCCGCGATCCAGAAGGTATTCATTGAGCTATTCGGAGAAAGGGATATAGTCAGGGTTAATACGGGTTTGAACAAGGTTGAATATCTTTTGGATGCGCCGCAGGCAAGGAAATTCTGGAAAGATACCGAAGGTAGATTAAAACATATTCTAGAGCGTTTGGCTATAGTCGCCGAACGCGCACCTCCAGAAGCCACGTTTATCTTTACTACTGATAGAAAGATTTTAGAACAGATGGGGGGGAATGTAGCGGCAGTAAATCTTGGGTTCCGCATAAGTAAAGATTATCCGGAAAACACCGTTTTTATCCATCCAAGCTTCCCGGGCTACGCGAAATCAAAACAGTTAGAGATACTCTACCATGAACTTATCAGCCATATTGCCAAAGGTATAACCCATGAGCCATCGGCGCTTTTTGATACTTATGTACAAGATTTCAATTTGGATTTTTCAATTGCGCCCCCGGCTTTAGTGACATTTATGGAAGTATATGGTTGCGGAGGAGAAAGAAGGGTCGCCCAAGTTTTAAATATGGTAGATACGCTTCCTGAAGACTTGCTGCAGCTCATTTTTGGAAAATTTGAGAGGAATCCAAAATTAGCCATGTACCAATTTAGAGATTCCGGATACGCTTTTATTCGCAGGTCGATTATTGATGAGATATCCAGATCAGGGGTGATCATGATGACAGATTTTTCATCAATTACCGCGGTTTTTAAAAAATACGGGTATTCAGTAATAGAGGCGGTTGATTTTGGCCGCTCCAAGTCTGGCTTAGAGATAACAGCAGAAGAAGTTGCCCAGGAAATAGCCAAAAAAGGCTACAAAGAATCCAGAATAAAAGATTTGCCCTTTGTCCTGCGGGCAAAAGAATTCGCCGCAGATTTCCTGAAACTTAAATATAAATCCGAAGAAGCCGAAAAGCGGCTGATGAAATTAAATGAATTATTGCCCGAAGAAGGTTATTTAAGGGCAGGGCCGTATGATTTATTCTTCGGCGCAATCCATGAGAAGCTTCTCTATATTGACCAATCAATCCTTTATAACACCCTTGAATTGGCTTTAACCATAATCCATGAATTAGGCGCGGCCATGGGCCAGCTTCACGAAAAGAACCTTGAATTAGAAGATGAGTTGTTGGGTTTTGTAGCTATTCAGCCGGTTACCGTGAACCTGTATTCTACCGGCACAAAGATAAGTTTTGGCACTTCTGGTTGGCGCGGAACCATAGGGCAGGATTTTATTTCGGCTAATGTCCGGCGCGCGGCTCAAGGTGTAGCAGAATATTATAGACGCCGTATCGGTAGAGGCGCGATATTAATCGGTTATGATGCTAGAAGAGGGAATCCTGATTTCGCCAAGAATATCGCCTCTATCCTGGCGGCAAATGATATTCCGGTAAGAATAATCATCAATGAACCCGCGCCCAGCCCGGTGTTGGGGTATCTGGCAAATTCAGACAAAGGAATCAGCGGGGTGATTAACCTTACGGCTTCTCATAATAAATATACCGATGGCGGGTTTAAATTTTCGCCTTACCACGGCGGAGCGGCGGATGAAGAGGCTACAAAACTAATTTCTGATTGCGCTAACCAGAGCAATGTATACCGCTATATTGATTATGCTGTGGCTAAGAGTTCGGGCTTAATCAAAGAATTGACCTTTAAGGATGCAATAGATATATATGTGGAGAAGTATATTATTCCTACGCTTAAAAAAATCGGCGCCTGGGATACAATTGTTTCGTATATAAAGCGTAATCCTGATTTTAAATTAGTTTTAGACCCTATGCAGGGCGCGGCAGTGAGGTATTTCGCGGCTATATACGCCCAGATAGAAATGGAAACAAATAGAATATTTAGCATAATCCATTACTGTAATAAAGACCCTTATTTTTACCAGGTAAACGGCGCGCCTAATCCTACGGAAAAAGCAAGTATCGTAGATTTGTTAACCGAGGTGAACAAAAACAATACTACTTTGGGTATTGCTGCTGATGGGGACGCGGACAGGTTCGGAGTAATAGATTTTGGCGGAAAAGAGATGTCTGCTAATGAGATTATCGCCATGCTGGCTTATTTCCTCCATGAGAAAGGTTTCCGCGGAGCGGTAGGAAAAACAGTAGCTACCTCTAATTTTGTTAACGCGGTCTGCGATTATTTAGGGTTGTCTCTGATAGAGACAAAAGTCGGGTTCAAGTGGTCGGTTGAAGAAGTTATAAAGAATAATAGAAAGTTTATTGTCGCCGGCGAAGAATCCGCGCATGTGGGGGTAGGGCCATTTATGCAGTCATGGGATGACGGTATTGTTATTGGCTTAATGTGCCTTTGGATGGCCGCGGATAAAAATAAGAGCCTGACCAGCTATAAAGAGGAAATCGAGAATACTATCGGCAGGAAGTTTTTCTATCGCCGGGATAACATAATATTGACCCAGGAGTTAAAAGATAAAGCCTCTAGCCTTATCAAGCAGGCGCGGGAAGAACTCGCAAAAGTCAGCTTCCAAGAGATGTCTTTAGCTAAGAAATTGCAATCTTTGGGAATGGCGCAAAAGATAGCGGTAGTAATCACATCCGATGGACTAAAAGTAGTTTTTGAAAGCGGAGATTGGTTGTGTATCCGGCTTTCCGGGACAGAAAACGTGGCTCGTCTTTATACCGAAGTAACAGATATTGCAAGGCAGGAATTTTTAGGTAAAATAGGCATGGCTTTATTAGGGATATCTTCTCATCAAAATGCGGAGGTAAACGTGGAAGAAGCAATGGATGTAAAGATGGCGAAAGAAAAGAAAGAAAGCCGGGTAATTTTTGAAAAGCTTACTACTCCTTTGGATGCCAAAGGGGATATAGAAATGGCAGCGCGTTTCCTTAGGGGTGGATATAAAAAGGATGGGTATGGTGTTCCTGAAGGCGCGGCAGTCGATGGTTCGCATGCCTTAAAAGGAAGCCAGGGTTATTTTACCGAAGAAGGGAAAGTAATATTCCTGGAAGGTGTCAGCAATATGAAAAAGTTCTTCCGGCTGCGGGCAGAAAGAATAGGAAAGCCCATCAAATACGTTATTAAGACCGGCATCGGCGGCCAGCATACTCCATTCCAGGGCATTGCCAGCGGTTTTGAGGTAATCGACCTGCGTACAGCGGCAATAGCCGGTGAATATGAACTGGGTAAAAATTTTGAAACTGCGATGGCAGAGGCCTTGGCGCGTAATAACGCGGATTGGGATCAGATTGCGGTCATCCCAAGTTCAAAATCAGGCTCTACCGATGAAACAATGATAGTGTTTGTTGAGATTTTCTATGTCCTTCTAAAACGCATCTCCGCCAAATCAGGCATTGATGGCGCGAAGTTCGCCGATATCGTTTTGGCCGCATTGCACCAGATTAATTTTATCAGCGGTAAAGAACGTAAAGGCCAGGAATTATTTAAAGGATTTAATCTATCTCTCATAGCTAATAATGCTGTGGCCGCGGGTTTGGATGTCAATTATGGCCAGGTTAAAAAGATATTTGCTAAGGTCTTAGGAAATATGTTCTTCGAAACTACTGATAGGCCGGCAGACAGCAGGCTTTCTGCTTTTATCCGGAATTCCGGGCTGGATAAAGAGCTCGGAGAAGATGCTCTCGGGTTTGGGGCAATGTTTGATAATGTAGGCGGACGCTGGACCGGCGACTTGCATATGATGACATTCCTGGCTTACCATGACCTTGATGCCGAAGAATATTGGGATCTTCGTCATGAATACATAAAGAAAGTGCGTTCGGAAGCTCACACTGCCAATATCTTAGGGAATATGATCCTGGATGCGGAGATAACCGATATCTGCCTTTTAGTCCCGGATTACCTTTTCTGGTTTGGAAAGTCCATTGAGCAAAACTTTAATGAAAGCATCTGGCAGGAAGGTTTTGTCAACCTTATCGCGGTTAAAGAAAGTTATTGGACTGGGCAAAAAGTGCATTATGAAAATAAACCTAATAAGCTTATCATCAATTTATTAGGCCTTGAATTAGGTAAATCAGCCAAAAATTTTAAAATAAGCATTCCTGATTTCAAAAAGCTGGATAAGCAGGATTTAGCCAATACATTTGCCGAACTCTTTACTGTTTTTTACGGAATGACTAATACTATAGGTAATCGCTTAATCGCCAGGGCCCTGCTGAAAGCTAAATTTTCAGCATCGGATGTTGATTTGAATAACCTGGATAATCCGGCGACGAAAATTGTCCAGGAAAATCTTTTTGTGCGCCAGCCTTATGTTGAGTTAGGTAAAGGCCTGCTGGAAGAAAAATTGGAAAAGCTGCAGAAAGAAGAAGCGCAAAATCCGGGGGCAATTGAAAAGGCTTTTGAGGAGATTAAAAACTTTGCCAGAGCAGGATACCTGCAGACTAACATCCCTGAATTAAATTCTTCTGCCAAAATCGCTAACCTTGAAGATTTTATTTATTTGGTTGGTAAGGCCACTGAATTTGCCCAGAAAAACAACCGTAAGCTGGTTCCTTTTATATACCTGGAAGGCGATAAATTCTACAGCTTAAGGGACTATCTGATCAGTGTTGGGATTGAATGGGTGATGCAGGGCACAGGCGACCAGCATATCAGCTATCAACAGGTGTTAGCTCAGCCTCAGAAGTATCTGCCGTTTATTATTTCATTTGTCCCTGAAAAGGCTTTACCAGTCCGTCCGGCAATCGGTTTTGCCAAAGGTTATCTGCATAATATTCCTTCTCATATGGTGCGTGATTACTTTGCCGAAGCTTCCTATCGCGCCCTGATTGAAGTCAGGCAGAAAGAAGGAGGCCGGGGGTTATTCTTACGCCTGATTGATTCCGCGGATAACCGGATGATGTTTGAGTCTACATATCATATTAAGGCTATGGAAGACCAGGATTGGGTAAAGCGCGAGCAAGCTGTTAAAAGTTTGGGCCGGCTTGGTGATAAACGCTCAGCTACCCATATTATCAGAGAATTAAAAGCAGAGGATTGGTATATCCGTGAAACAATTGCCGCTATTGAAACTCTGGGGCAGCTTGGCGGAGAAGAAGCAGCTGATTATCTGGTGAAGTTATTGTTAAAAAATAAAAGAGGCCATTTGCGTGAAGATTTAATAGATGCTTTAGTCCAGGTTGGCCTGCCGGCAGAAATTTTATTGGCTAGAGAATTAAGAAGTTTAGATGCGGACGCCGATTTCCGGGAAGCAGGAGCTGAAATATTGGGTAATATCGGCGACAGCCAAGCAGCAGATATCTTAACCGAATTATTAGAAGACAAAGATTCTTCTGTGCGTAAAGCCGCGGCAAGGGCTTTAGGCCAAATCCATAATGTCTGGGCAATAGCGTATCTTAAAGAAAAATTGAAAGATGAAGATAGCGATGTCCGCTTAGAAGCTGCTTGGGCGTTAGGCCAATTAGGCTGGATAGCGAAGACAGAGGGAGAAAAAATAATTTTCTTAATTGCCAGGCAGGATTTAGAAGGGTTAGTCAAAATCGGAACACCCGCGGTCAAAGCCGTGGTTAATGTATCAAAAGATAAATTTGCCCTTATCCGTCATTTCGCTGCCAAAACGCTCGACAGGATAGGCAGCAAAAAAGCAATACCCTGTTTAATTAAATTATCAAAAGATAAAGAGCATTACATTGCTTTTGCCGCGGCCGAAGCTTTAGAAAGATTCAACGATAAAAGCGTGCTTGAGGCCTTAAGAGAACTCTTAAGCGCCACTCCCCTTACCGTCGAAATAGACAACCTTCCCCATGCCGGCGGAACAATCATCCAGGATAACCCTGAATATATAGAATTAAAAGAAGCCATTGCTAAGATGGAAGCCGGCAGCACCGCTAATATCTACGCCATGGGTACATATTTCGCATTCATAACTCCGGAATCATTAGGCATAATTAAACATTTCGTCCTGCCTGCCATTATCTGCGGCTTAGGAGTATTGACTATATTAGCATTTAAGAAATGGCTGGCTAAAAAAGTCGTGGTCAAGCGCGACCGTGCGTTAGCCCAAAAAGGCCTGGCACTGGGCAGGATAGACATAAGCGATATAAACGATAAGAATATAAAAGACTTCATAAATTTCCTGAAGCAAAAGGGCCTGGAAGATATTTTAGTGATGGGCGGAGCGGTCAGGGATATATTTTTCAGTAATGAATCGGGCGATATAGATATAGCCGCAAAAGTAGAACTCACCGAGGAAGAAAGGAATAATTTCAGAAGCCTCAAATATCCTGCCAATGAAAGAGTGTATTCCTTCGCCATGCAGTCGTTGGAAAAACTAGCGCTGGCGCTGGGAGCCGATAAGGATACCTTCAGAAAACCATACGGAGAAGCAATTTTCCAAGGGCTCAAAGTCCAATTCGCCGGCCTGATAAAAACGGAATATGCTCCCGGAAAAGAAATCATATTAAAAAATTATGTAGTTGATTCAGCGACAAAGGAAAGTTTTGCCACTCACTCAGGCGCTGCTTTGTTGCAGATGTCCGTGGATTGTAACGGTAATTTATATGGGCATTACCGCCAGGCACTGGAAGACCTCCTGGATAATAAAGTCCGGATAGTGGGAGAAGGGGTTAACTTTTTGCTGGGCGATATACTGAGGTTATTACGTTTAAAGCATCAATTTGGATTAGATATAGAGCCTGAGACATATTCCCTGATGCAGGATGTCTTGTCGGAGCTAAAGACAGGTAAAGGCCTGCCAAGTTGTGTATCTTTGGCCAATCAAACGCAGTTATTCAGGATTTTTGAGTTCGCGCGCGACCCTAAAGCCGCTAATAAAGAATTAGAAGATTTAGGGGTGGTGGAAGTTTTAAGGTTGATCTTGGAACACGGTAAGCCAAAATCCGAAGGTGTATATGCTAAAGCCGCGGGCCAGTCTTTATTTTTATCTTTGAAGAAAGCGGTTTCGCGGATAGTAACAGAAGAAAAAGAGGCGCTCAGTGCTTTTTATAATAACGGGATTAAGCCTGCGCCAGGCATTGTTTATACTTCTCCTGCTCCGGGCAAAGCTTATTCGCCGGAAGAATCCAAAAAGCAAGAAAATAAAATAAGCGATGCCCTAAAACAGAATTGTTTAGTTAAGGCAATTGCCGAAGCATCTGAAAAACCAATTGAAAAAATTATAGATTTATTTATTGAGGGCGGGATAACTTCGGCTGACCTGAAAAGCAACCAGATACCTTTGAAGAAGGCATTAGGGATTATCTGCGAAAAACTAAGAGATACAATTCATCATTCTAGTATAAGGGCGAACGCGGTATCCGAGAGGATAGAAAGCCTGGAAATGGAATTTTTACTTGAGAGAGGGCATTTTAGCTCGGTTTATCTGGGAGAAATCGAGCCTTTCAAGTGGCACGCTAGAAAGGGTGCCGGTTATTCACGCGTATTTACTCCTGCAGGGATTTCTTCTTTGGAGCTCGCCATAAAGAATCTCTCTGATGAAGATTATATCGGAGAAAGCGAAGAAAAAATTAATCCTGAATCAACCTGGGGAGATATCCCTACTTTTTATAATAAGCTGGGGATTCATTTACTTGGCCAGGGGAATACCTCTAATGCTTACGTTTTCTGGGATATGCCCGAAGTAGATTATTACCGACAGAACGCCCGCTTGGCCATCCGTCTCTATGATGTCAGCGGCCAGGGCGCGTTTAATGGGTTTAACCATAATGGCTATCAGGAACAAGGGATTACGGGAAATACCAGCCGGGAATTCTGGTTCAATAATCTTTCCGCCGAGAAGGAATATATTGCCCAGCTGGGCGTTTATATAGAATGTCAATACGAAACTCTGGCTACGTCTAACCGCATTATGACTGCTCGTAACCATGAAGTTGAGAGAAGCCCAACTTTTACCAATACGGAATGCGGTTTTACCCCTGACCCGCCGGTTAAACATTATCGTGGCCTTCACGATGCGCGTCTTGATAACTACGCAGAAAAAGCTAACTTGGCGTTAGTCCTTCATCATCATCTTCCTTTTGTGCGCCACCCTGAATACGATAATTTTCTTGAAGAATGGTGGTATTTTGAGGCTGTGATTGAGGTCTACGCTAGAGAGATCGCTAATTTTGAATCTTGGCTGAAAGATGGCGTGGATTTCCGGATGACGGTTTCTTTGAGCCCGCCGCTTTTAAGCATGATGCGCGACCCGCTCCTGCAGGAGCGCACCTTAAGGCATATAAACGAGTTGATTAAACTCGCTGAATGTGAATACGAGAATGCCAGGCGCAATAAGTCTCCCTGGGAGCATACAGTGCAGATTCATCTTGAGCAGTTTAAGCAAAGCAAGGAAATTTTCCTGCGTTATGAAAAGGACTTTACCCGGGCTTACCGCCGTTTCCAGGATTTAGGTTTTATTGAGATTATCACTTGCGCAGCTACCCACGGATTTTTACCTTTAATGAATTCATTTCCTGAGGCGGTACGGGCGCAACTGGCTCAAGCCGTCAGCCAGTATAAAGAAGTTTTCGGATGTTCTCCCAGAGGTATATGGTTGCCTGAATGCGCATATTACCCTGGTCTCGATGTTTTCTTAAGAGAAGCGGGGATAAATTTCTTTTTGACCGATATGCATACTTTGAGCTACGCTAATCCCAAACCTGTATTCGGCCGCCATCTTGATTCCGGTTACGCCGCCTATGCTCCCGTGATTACTCCCGCGGGATGCGTGGCTGTCAGCCGTGACCCTGAGACTAGAGAGTGTATCTGGTCGCGTGACGGAGGTTACCCCGGAGATCCCGATTACAAGGAATTTCACCGCGATTTAGGCTATGATGGAGATAGCGGATGCCTCAATAATTATTTCAGAAATGTAGGGCCGCACGCGATTGGGCTTAAATATTTCCGTATTACCGGAAAAAATGTGCCGCTTAACCAGAAAGCATATTATCATCCGGGATGGGCAGCTAGCAAGGTAGATTGCCACTCTGGTAATTTTGTCTGGGCCAGAGGCAAACAGGCGGAATTCCTGGATGGGCATTTTAAGAGGGTAAAAGAAGGATGTCAAACATGGCATTTCAGTAAACCTTTGATTACCTGCGCTTACGACGCTGAACTTTTCGGCCATTGGTGGTACGAGGGGCAGGATTTTATCAATCTAGTCATGCGCAAGTTCCATTTTGACCAACGGACTGTGCGGCCGGTGACTATCTCTGAATATCTTGATGAAAACAAGACCCTTCAGCGCTCTGAACCTGCGCTCTCCTCCTGGGGAAATGAAGGGGATTTCTCGGTTTGGCTTAATGGCGGGAATGCCTGGATATACAGGCATCTGTTAAAAGCCGCGCAGAAGATGATTGAGCTGGCTAATCGTTTTAATAACCCTGATGAGATTACCCTGCGGGCATTGAACCAGACGGGAAGAGAGCTTTTCCTTGCTCAGAGTTCGGACTGGGCGTTTTTAATGACTACCGGCACCGCGCCTTCGTATTCAAATAAGCGTACGGTAGACCACATATTCCGGTTCAATAAACTCTGCGATCAGATTTATTCCGGTCAGATTGATTTGGAATTTCTGAAGACGATTGAGGCGATGGATAATATTTTTGGGTCGCTTGATTACCGTATCTGGAGGAGCAATTTCCATACCTCGCGTTGTTTTGTAAAAGCCCAGAAGGATTTAATAAATATGGCAAATAAGTATGAGGTTGCTTTAGAGGCTAATGGTTACAAAAATACCTTAGGCTTACAGAGCGGAAACCTGCCACGAAAGCTTGATAGATATCTTAAGCGGGCGCTTAAAGAATTGCTCCTGATCAAAAAGAACGATTCCAGGGTATATGACCTGCTGGCGCGCATATTAAGCCGCCCGCAACTCTTCCTGGAAGAAACAGGAGATCTGGAAAGATTAGCCGTTGCTTCTGCCATGCTGATTAAAATACATAATATCATTCAGAGCCGTGCGCCTCCGTTACTGGCAGTGCTTACTCTCGCCGAAGAAATCCTCCACTATTATTATCCCGAAAATGAAAATCTGGTCCACCAGGTAATTGACAATTACATCGCCACCAGCGGAATTTATCCTGATTTTGAAAAAGCGGTTATGGAAGCGGAAAAAGCCGGCATTTACGCCCAAAAAGAATGGGTTGAGATAGTCAGGCTGCATGCCAAATATCCGGAATTATTCAATGCCAAGCAATTCAGGGAAGTCGCCGGAATCCATGGCCTATTCTTGCATGCAACAGCGCGTTACTTCTATACCTATGATCCTACTCCCGAAACTGGCGATAGGCAGGGTGCTTATATCGCAAGGAATATGAAGACGACATGGAAAACAATCAGGGAGGAACTTGTTAATGTCGGCAAAGAGTGGCAGGAAGAGCAAACTGCCTGGGAACAATTAAGGAAAGATAAGAAATCAATCCTTAGCTGGATTGCAAAAAGAAAGTTCCCTTATCCCGGAGTAGAAAAACAGAAGCAGGAAAGATTGCTGGGAGATGATAATGGCGGTAATGAATATTGGAAGAAACATTGGGAAGATATTGCCTCGGGAAAGCGTTCATTGCTTGATGAGCGTTTCTTACCTGTAGATTCGCAAGGTAAGCTAAGGATTGATTTAATCGATGATTTCATGCGTGCGAATACAAAGAAGGCGAGGATACTTAATGATGAGAGAGAGCTGCCTTCTCTTGATTTCTATCGCGCGAACAAAGCTTCTCTAAACGACCAGTATAATAAAATGCGGGATTGTGAAAGTCCCTCTTCTCTGGCTAACGGGTTCTTATTCGCCGGATTCCCGGTTTTGGGCAGCATCCCAGTTTTAGTAAAAGTGGTTTTAGTCGCCGGGTTATTGATTTATTTGGGCTATAGGATTTACAAGGCGATAAGGGCTCATCAAGCAAAGAAGGCCAGCCAAACAAACTTTTTGCCGGTGGATTCAAATAAA
Organism: uncultured Planctomycetales bacterium; assembly: GCA_964413025.1. GTDB lineage: Bacteria > Omnitrophota > Gorgyraeia > Gygaellales > Profunditerraquicolaceae > CAYPRG01. The sequence continues at coordinate 20,947 of CAYPRG010000001.1, read as the reverse complement.
ACAAGCACTTCAAGCTCAGGCAAAAGCGTAAGAGTTGCTAAGCTAAGTAAAATTTATCCCGGAAGAGATAAGAAAGAGCCGAAGAATTATGCGGTCAAATCTATAGACTTTGGGGTGGATGAAGGGGAATTCTTCATTTTAGTCGGCCCGTCAGGATGCGGTAAGTCTACCACCTTAAGGATGATTGCCGGCCTTGAAGAGATAAGCGAAGGAGATGTATATATAGGGGATAAACGAGTAAATGATGTGCCGTCAAAAGACCGTAACATTGCTATGGTTTTTCAAAATTACGCTCTATATCCGCATATGACTGTTTTTGAGAATATGGCCTTCGGGTTAAAGTTAAGAAGAGTCAAAAAAGAGATAATCAAAGTTAAGGTTACAGAGGCAGCCCAAATTTTATCTATTGTAGATAAGCTTGCCCGCAGGCCGCGCGAGCTCTCCGGAGGGGAGAGGCAGCGTGTGGCTGTGGGGCGCACCATTGTGCGTCAGCCGCTGGTTTTTCTCTTTGACGAACCCTTGAGTAACTTAGACGCTAAGATGCGTGTCCAGATGCGCACCGAACTTAACAAGCTGCATAAGCGTTTAGGCAAAGGGACCACTTTTATTTATGTCACCCATGACCAAATAGAAGCTATGACTATGGCTTCGCGGATAATGGTAATGAAAGATGGGGCTATCCAGCAAATCGGTGAGCCAATGGTTGTTTTTGAAAATCCGGTTAACAAATTTGTCGCCGGGTTTATCGGCTCTCCGGAAATGAATTTCTTTGAAGGAAAAATTATCCAGAGGGAAGATGGTTATTATTTTGACGGCGAGAGCTTCCAGGTAAAAACCGATGATAAAATAGCCAGCTATCTGGCGCCCTATAAAGATAAAGAAATTATCTTGGGCATAAGGCCGCACGAAATCCAGGATAAAATGTTTGTGGAGTCAAAATATACTTCACTCGTTAATATAGTAAAAGGAAAAGTGGATATAATAGAGAATATGGGCGATAAAAAGATAGTCCATTTTAAAAATGATAAACATATTTTTGTAGCTTTACTTGGAAGCGAGAGTAAGCTTGAGTTAAATCAAGAGTTGGACCTTGTTTTTAATACTAATCAACTGGTTTTCTTTGATAAGGATACCGAAGTAAATATCCTTTTCATGGATCAGCAGCCACCCCAGCCGCAAAAGGAAGCCCGGAAGGATAAAGCCAACAGCCAGCCGAAAGCCGGTAAATTCAGAAGTATCTTGGCAAAAATCCGCAAAGGCACGCATCCCATGGCTGCCCTGGGAATATTTAAGGCATATTTAAGATATAAAAATATACCCGTAATCGGCCAGGCATTTTTGAAATTATGGCAGGCGGTCTTCAGGATAGCCCTGGTATATCTGATTAAATCAGGCAAAATTACCGGCCCCCCCAGATTAAAAAAACTTAGCCTGCTGCGTGAATCCAGAGAATTTACCGCCATAGAGAAAAAGGAATTAAGAAAAGAGATAGAGAGATTAATACCGGCATTAACTTCAAAAGCTAAAAATTTAGTAAATAAATTTGAAATTGCTACAAATACAACCTTTAGTAAAGCGAAGAAAGAAGAACTCGAGCAAATCCTTAATAACCTGGATTATCCTTTTTACCAGATAAGTTGGATTATTTCACAGATCAGGATTCACGAAAAATATCCCACCGAAGAAGAAGCAATAAAAGCGCAAGCAAAAAATTTTGGGTTTATTGAAAACGCTTCCAAAACCCGCGGCCTGGCAATTGTATTTTTAGTTGTTTTTCTAACGGCTATACTAAGAACAACTCTTTGTTGGGCTATGCCTTTTGGCGGTTTATCTTCTATCAGCGGAGAAGATATTTGTTTATTCCTGACAGTAGTCTTCTTCGTCTTCCCTATGCTCATATTCAGCGTATATTGTATCTGGCACGGGTTAATCACAGGCATAGCTGATTTTAAAAAAGAAGCCCGCGAAGAAAAGGCGCTTAGATATATAGTTTCTTTTCTTACTGAGAGAGAAAAACTGCCGCGAGAAAAGGCGGATGTATTATTAATCCCCGGCAGCCTTGATTCGCCGCGTATTGCTGAAGAAGCCGCCGGAATCTATCAAGAGGGGCTGGTAAAAATGATAGTTGTTTCCGGGGGAGTGGGAATAGCAACAAAGGAAGGAACAATATCCGAGGCAGAATCCTGTAAAGACAGCCTGATTAAAAACGGCGTCCCTGAAAACGCAATCTTAGTGGAGGATAAATCTACCAACACAGAAGAGAATATCCGTAATAGCATAAAAATACTAAGGGAAAATGGTTTTGGGCCAGAGAATGTCAGGACTATTATATTTATGCATTGCCCTATATTTCAAAAAAGAGCCAGGGCTACCCTTGATAAGATATTTAGCGAGCCGGAGTATAGAGATTGGGAAGTAAAGCGCGTCAGTTATGCTGCGACTATGCCAGAGCTACGCGAAATAAGCCCGGAGTTATTAAATCTAATTATTAAATTAAGTTTAGAAGAGATAGAGAAGTTGATTGCTTACAGAATTAAGGGTTTTATTGTAGGGGTTAGTATTCCGGATGAAGTTTTGCAGGCGTACAGTGTTTTAAAAAAAGTTAATCCGGACAGGGAGGATGGAGTTATTTCAGAAGCGGTATTCCTGGAGTGGTTGAATAGGAATAGTTATGATAGGTGCCTGAAGATATTAAGCGGGCTTTTAAAGACAGATAGAAGCGCGGCGGAAATACTCAAAAGCCAATATCTGCCGTATTTACAAAGCCATGCCCCTCCGGAAAAATTACTAATCCTGCTTCAAAAAATTCTTGCTTCCGCGAATCTTCAACCGCTCCACTCTACCGCCAAAGAATTCACCGAATATATTGAAAACGAATTAAAAAAATGGAAAAAAGAAAGAATTAAGGAGTTAATCCAGAGAATCAATAAATCCAGGGATGGAAAAAGGCCGCTTGCCTACTGCGTGGCTAAGGGAGGCGGAGTCAAGGGTATAGCTTATCCTTCTTTTTTAAGCATGTTGGGAAATCTTTTTGGCCCGGGTAAGGGTTTTTACATCAATAAAATCGGCGGAACCTCGGCAGGTGGTATTTTTGGTTTGTTTGTCTTGCTTGGTTATGATGTGGAAACGGCAAAAGAAGAAATGTTGAGTATGAACATTTCTACCTTTATGGACGCGCCGAAAGGGTTCCTTGATAACGTCTGGAATTTGCTTTCCCAGGGAGGTATATATAAAGGCGAAAAAGCCCTGGAATGGATAGAAAATAAAATAAAAGATAGATTTAGCCATATCCCTACCCTCGGAGAACTCCAAGAAGCAGGTTACCCTATCAGCCTTACGGTTACGGCCGTAGATCATACTTCCGGAAAGCTGCTTGAGTTGAATGCAGAAAACTGCCCGGATATGCTCTTAAGCACTGCCATCAGGGCGACTATGTCCCTGCCAATTATTTTTAATCCTGTGGTTTGGGAAGGTAAATACAAGGGAGAATATAAGATATGGCGGTTGATTGACGGCGGAGCGCATCCTAAGAGTTATTTCCCCATTTACTTACTGGAGCAGGAGAATTTTCCCCAGGATAAGAATCATTCCGTTGTAGCCGTTTTTCTAAGCGAGGAAACAAACCCTACTTCAATGAATGGCACCATATTCAAAGTGATAAAGAAGGCGCTAGTTGCTATTAATGAGAACTGGTTATTTAAATCATTGGTTGTAAATCCGGTGATGCTTCTCAGCCGTTTTGTCCCGGTGGTGAATATATTCCTGAGGTCAATTGAGCTGGCTAATCAGTCTTACGATGCAGATTCACATATGCGGCGTTGGGGCCAGCATATATACAACATAGATTTGGGCGACAGAGTGAGCACGGTAGAGTTTGATATACCCCGCGAGAAAATAGAGAAGCTGTTTGAAGAAGTAAACAAAGAGATAAAGAAAGAAGATGTTTTGGCGGCCATAAACGGGACTAATGGCCACGGAAAAATATTCAGGCGCATTGTTAAGGTAAAGCCGTTGTTAGCGCATATTCTGCCGGCGGATATAGCTCATGGAATACATGAATTATTTATGAAGCGGCCAGGGATGCCTGAGTCCACTTTGAGAAAGGCAGTTGAGAGAAGCAGGGCGATGTATTTGTTGTGGGGAGAAAAGAAAATAAAGATTACGCCTCGCGAGAGAGCCTATGAAGACAGGCGTTATAAGGAAAAAAATTACATAGATGAATCTATCATCAGGATAAAGAGAGAATCAGAACAGGTCATTGCCGGCTTAATCTACGCAGGATATTTTACCGGGTTGCCGATACTGGAACTGCAGAGGGCATATAAACAATTCCTGAATGAGAGGAATATTGGCATAGTTGCCCTGGAGGTAAAAGGAAAGCCAGCGCCATTTCTGGCAGGAAACGCTGCTGAGGGGCTCTTCTATATGCGTTACTCTTTAAGAAGAGGAGTGATTTATATCAGCGAACCCGTTTATAATCTTATTAAAGATCGTCCAAATTTGCTTGCTGCGGCGATTGCCTGGCAGTCATTTGAGATGTTTCTCTGGGTTTTTAGATATTACCAGCTTACCAAGGGCCAGCTCGGGGTTAACGATTTTGGGGAATTCCTGCAATTGTATAATAATCCGGCTGAACTTAACGATAAGGCGCGCAATAAAAAAATCCTTCTATTGAGCCAAGTCAAGGATGAAGAATTGGATTTCACGCATAATTTTATAGAGGCAAGCCGTATATTCCGGGATACGCTCAGTAAGGATCTGGACAGGGTTGTTTACAATTTACCACAGGCCAATCCTGTCAAAGCCAATCACAATCATATCAGCGTCATACCTGCTTATAAAGAGCCGGTTGCTTCTCAAATGTATCGTAAAGAATGTAAGCAAAAGTTAAAGGCTTATCTTAAGGCGGTTTATAAGGGGAAGATAGCCGGCGAGATAGTCCTCTGCATCGGCCACCGTTACCCGGAGGCGGATGCAGTAGTCTCTGCGGATAGAGAAGCATACCGTTGTTGGGAGATTGCTAAAAAATACCCGTCAGAATTTAAGAATATAAAGTATATTCCCATTACCCAGGATGGCCTTGATAGCGGGTCAAAATATATTTTAGAGAAATGCGGCATTAAAGAGAGCGATTTAATCTTTTATTCAGAAATAGAACCTCTGATCAAAAAAATATCCGAGAGATCTTCGGTTATACGGCAAAAATTAAAGTTAATCCCGCTTGATCATACTAAGGTTGAAAGAGATGAGCTGAAGAAGTTCGAAGTCATTAATGGAAAAGACCATCATTCTGTGCCTGAAGGGGTTATCCTGCCGAAGGATTTCTTATTAAGGCCTTGTGAGTCATGTACTTGCAGTATGGTCGCGGAAGATTACCGTAAATGTAACATTGATATTTCCCGGGCAGATGCTTTTATGCTTGTAAGCGCCATCTGTTGGGATTTAGATGTGGTTAGTTATGCCCACAACCTGTTAAGGTATGTTTTTGAGTCTTCTACTGCTACTAAAGCAGACGCAGAGGAAATAGAGCGGCTAAGGAAGATTTTAGATATTAAGGATATGGGGGCATTTTTAAATGAACTGGCTATTCATAATTATTGCACCAGGCATTCAAACGTTAAAGACCTAACATGGGATTCTAAATTATTTCCACTGGGCAAAGTCAGATTTTGTATAGGCCAGACAAAGTTTGTTAATTGGTCTGAATACACGCAGGAGCATCTTGACGCGATAGTGGATTTTATGAAGAAGGAAAGGGCACAGAAACACCTCAAAGCGGTCTTCTGGATGGTTACCTCCATGGATAGCGAAGAATACGGCACCCGGTTGATTGTCCTGGCGGATGAAGAGGTTATGCGGGCAATAATCAGGGAAGTCTCGCATTCCGAGCAAATTAAAACCTCTTTTGTCCGTAGCGTCATAGCTAAGCCCGCGATAAAGAAACATCAAGTCAAGCAGGCCCACTTGCAAAATATTGATATTACCAGGTATATCAGGGAATTAGAGCATGATTTTACCAAAAAATTGGACTGGAGAACATCCAGGAAATTAGTCCAGCTGCTAGCAGGCGTACTAAGAAATAATGTGCCGCAAATCGGTGATCCGCTTATTTCCCATAATATTGCCCGTGAGCTGGAAGGCGTCTTTAGGGAAGTCGGTTCATCTTTGAATATGACTAAGGTAATGAAGGTACAGCAGATTGATAAAGGTGTATGGCAGATGGAGCTGCCCGGAGTCGGTTCACGCAAAAAAGATGCATTACCGCCGGTGGAAAGGGCGATTAAGGTTGTTCATGAAAAAGACAGCGACCCTAAAAAAGAACGCGGGCCCAATCCATTAGCTAACCGTTCCGGCTTTACACTCTCGCCGCTGCTTATTGCCATGTCCATAGGGGTTTTACTCCTTAGCGCAGCAATATTTTCATCCCTTCCTTTAACTAGGCAACAACTCGAGGAAATCTTTGAAGCAAGCATTCATTTACTATCTTTCCCGGGGGCCCTCCTTTTAAAATGGCTAATTTTAAATAAAACAAATTTAACTTTCTTCGGAGTCGTAGTAGCAATCGAAGCAATAATAGCTCTATCTATAATCATTTTTATCGGAGGCCCGCTTATTCCTCTTGCTATATTAATACCTATCGGCACTACTCTGGTTGCCCTGTTGGTAAATGCGGACAAGTTATGGGAAAGGAGTAAACACAATAAAGCAGTTAAAAGGCTTTCCCAGATTTGCGATCATACGCTAAAAGATAATAAGGCAGGCATCAGGCCTTTTGATGGGACCTGTCCAGGGCAACGAGAAAGAGGCGGCACATTCTTTCCGTCGGACGTGGCGACAGTAGCAGGTTTTTTTAAGAAGATAGGGCTCTGCCCAGGCAAAAAATTCCTCGATGTCGGCTCCGGTGATGGCCGCGTAGCCATTTTAGCGGCACTGTTTGGCGCGCAGGCAACCGGGGTAGAAATTGATGAAAGGTTTAAGAACTTAGTCGAAATATCAGAAAGACAGGCTCTTGATGAGAATTTAATAAGAAGCGGTTCTGTGGAGTGGCTGTATAAGGATTTAAGGAATGTAGATATATCGGATTATGACTTCATATTTTTATACTATGGCCCATATAGCATAGGTATGGAAGAATTAGAGGAAAAGATAATACGAGAAGCCAAGGATTCGGTCATTTTTATAGTCAAATGCGGAATGTCCGATTCCTTTACCAGATTAAAAACGGTACGGAAAATATCCAACCTGTATAGGAGAGAATTCCCCGGGGCTTTCAGCCTTTACGTTAAAGATACCAAATCTTCCGCTAGTTCTGCGCCGCGCGTGCTTGTTGATAGGACCGAGCCTCTCCGGAGACAGACATTATATAATGATGTAGGGGCATTTAGGACGATTATTATAAAAGGTTCTCCCACCGCTTCATATCTAAAGGGCCTTCTTAAGACAACCCCGGAAGATACCCTGCCGTTACCCTGGACTGTGGATGAAATCAGGAACTTCGCGGTATATTTACCTTCAGTAGTAAATAAGCTTCAACAGAATATTGGAAGAGAAAAATTATCCGCGCTGACCGGCATCAACGGCATATTTTATAGAAAAAAAATATTGCGCGCAATACTGCAGCTGCAGACCGAGATCTCGCAGAGGATCGCCACTATGGATTCCTATATTGTCCAGAACAGGGGCGTATATAAAACCTTCCTCAATAAAATATACGTGTATAACAGAATAACCGCGATGCTTATCGCTCTGGGGCTCTTACGTAGAGAAAACGCCTCCTTTATGCCTTATCGTTTCTCAAGGGATGATCCTACGAGCCTGCTCATTGAGATAAAAAAGAGGATGATCAAGTATCTTGAGCTTCTGCCTATGGCTTGCGTTTCTGAAGAGACATACGTTGTGAATGCCTGTCTTACCCAGGGGGAACAGGAGCGTTATGGGTATATAAATTGGCTTAAGCGAAGATTGGGGGATAATTTAAAAGCAGTGGTCTTATACGGTTCGGCAGCCCGCGAGAAGAATGAATTCGCGGACTTCGATAATTGGGTGGTAGTAAAAGATTTAGATGCGGCATATAAAGTATTGAAGGGGGTGGCTTTAACATTTAAAGATGGCAGGGTTTTTGTGCAGGGCAGAGAAGGAAAGGAAGTGGCCTTAAATGTTATACCCGCGTATATATTCCCGCGGATATCCCGTTTTAATACTGTATGCGACAGGGATATCGATAGATGCAAGGTGCTCTATGGCTCTGTTGAATTATACCGCATGAATTGTGGAGAGATAATGGAGCGTAGTATCAGTAGCGTTTATCTGCGTTTAAAAACATTAAGGACCGCGGCTTTATGGATAGCCCGCCGGCCGCAGGAAATCTTAGGTAAGCGCGCTCTCTTTGAATATTTTGTCAAGAATACGCAATTCGTAATGAATATCTGCATAAACCATCAGGGAGGATTAAGGGCCGTACCAAAAGAAGAAATCAAAAGGCGCCTTGCTGAAGTCGGAATTGAGCTTTTTGAATATAAAGACGACCCGGATTATATATCAGAAGCAATGATCCAGACGGCGGTAGATTCTTCGAAGATACACGGCCTTTACTTGAAAGACAGGCAACCGGATTTCTCTTTCCTTGACTATGCGAAGATCGAACCGCAAATAAGGCAGAATATGGAACAGGCTCTGGTGCGTAGGAGCGCTTCATTGGGCAACCGTTCCGGCCAGGCATTCTCCCCCTTGATTATCTTTTTATGCTTAGCTTTCTTGGCCGCGGTTGTCTTGTTCTATAATCACTCGCCTACCTTATTTCCCGCCGGGTTAATGATAGGCAGCTTATTAACCATCAAGAAAGGCAGATCAGAATTAAAAGCAAATATTGAGATGTCTGTTTCAGAAAAAGAATGGCAGTTTATTTTACCAACATTGGCGGCGTCGAACGGGTTAGAGGTCGTCCGGAAGGACAAGAACAGGATATGGCTTCTTGTAAAAGAAGAAGATTTTTCCAGCAGGTTAACAGAGAAGATAGCTGACCTTCTCAATAGCACAAATATTTTTTGGAGGAGAAAAACAGACTGTCTTCCTTGGGGGTACGCTTGCACTTTCTGGGTATATCCCGGGGTCGACCGCAGGGAATTTGACGTAGAGATCAGGCCTTTTGATAATACCGCGGTAGCGATTGAGGGAGAATGGGCGGTGACTAATGCTTATGATGAGAATTATAAATTAGCCAGTTACGGTATTGCTACCTGCAGAGGCATATTGATGTACAATCCTGCCACCAAAGAGGCGGCGGCTGCCCACATTAATAATAATTTTGACCTTTTTACCTTGATATATGAGATGTTCGCGGCAATAAAAACCAAGCCCGGTAAAGAAGAAGTTATACATATATGGCTGACCGATAATTTTAATTTAGAGGATGACTTTATAAAAGAAACTTTGCTTCATGATTCGCGATATCAGGGTACGCTTCCCAGGAGTTTTATATTTAATACCAAAAACGGCGAGCTTGAAGAATATGCTCACGAGTGTGTGTGGGAGATATTCCGCAAAGACGCAAGTTCGGCAACAAGGGATGAATTGTTAGAATATAAGATGAGGAAACAGATACCGTTCCACACGAAAGTATACCACCCTATTTATGTCGGGATAGATAAAGAAGAGGCGGTTTTTGATTCTGGGCGAAACATCTCTCTTAGCCTCCGCAGTTACTATGGCAAAGCGAAAAAAGAAATCAAAAAACCAGAGGTGCTTTCGGAAAAAGAAGAGCCGGATCCGGCAATATCTAAGTTGCTGGAAGGTATTTTAGTCCATGCCCCTCCGCGGGTAAAAACCCGGTTTGAGCTTATTGGCGACAGCAATGGAAAACTTTTTGAAATCAAAAGATTTGAAGATATTCTGGTATTTGTTATCCATCGGCTGCTTAAAGATCCCCGCCTGCAAAAAATACTCCCCGATCTTAAACTCCATGAATCAGTAGAGTTAGAAGAATTGCATTGCACCCCAGAAGAAGCGCATAAGCGCGCTTGCCACAAGGCTTATATTTATTATAGAGACCACAGAAAAGAATTAGAAGTATTCCTTTCCGGCGTCGAGGAATTAAAAGATATCGTGGAGATTGATGAAAATTATATCCGCGAGCTGAAAAGAATATCTACCATAACTATCCTGAGCAGTGAATTACGCAGGCCGGCTGATGAATCTACGCAGATAATCACCGAAATTGACGGTCGCGCTTTAAGCGACACTTACGGGATTATAAATAAGGTGCCCGCGGGATTCTGGAAATGGCTTTCTGAGTTGGGTATCGGTGTTGTATGGATGAAAGCGGTATGGCAGGAGAGCAAGCTTTCAGAAAAACTCATGCAAAATTGGAGCAAGCAACACAATGAGACCCTGGAAAGAATACCTTCCGGTTACGATGTATATAGATACCGCATAAATCCGAAGATTGCCGGCAATGATGGTAATTTCCGGGCAGTAGCCAAAAATTTGAAATCCAAGGGCATGAGGGTGATTGTTGATTTTGTGACTAACCATATCGCCGCTGATTCGCCGTTGCTTAAGAAAGCCCCCGGCCTGGTGATCAGCGGAGATTACAATCGGTTTGTTCAGTTAGTGCGAAAATATTTTCCTAATTGGTCACGAGGGCTTTGCGATGAGCAGTTAAAAGTTTTTATGGAAGGTGATCGCCGTTCATTCTCGCGGCATAACGGATCCGATCTTATCTTTATGCACGCCCGGGAAAACGCTCCCTTTGAGCAAGATCCGTCTATGATAAATCTTGCTCAGGTAAATTATTTTGATGAGAGAGCCCGTAGATTTATGATAAAAAAAGTTATGAGAAAAATCGCCTATCTAACTTGTAACGGTGGATTCAGGGCGGACTTGGCACATTTGGGGTTAAGGGAGCATGTTTGGAAGACCTGGATTGCTCCTTTGGGCGTAAGCTGGGAAGAGTTCCAGAAAACGATGCCTAATGAATTCTGGGAGGAAGCCCGCAGAGAGTATCCGAAAATGCTGATGCCTGCCGAAACTTACGATTACGGAACGCATGATACGCTGCAGAAATGCGGAATGCTTCCTTATGATAAGCACCTTTATGATTTACTTAGAGAAGGGAATATTGCATCTTTGAGGGGATATTTATTTATGGGTGAGCATAAGGAAGAATTTTTAAGGCACTGCACTCATTTTATTGAGGATCACGATGAGCCTCCGGCAATAGACGCTTTCGGCTCTATGGAGCGCCTTATGGGCGCGGCGGTGGTTACCTATGCCATCCCCGGGCATAAACTTATTCCTCTACGTCAGATTCTCGGCATGAGAATCCCTGAGGGAGCGCGTATGGAGATGAAGAATCCAGACGCGGGCATATATCAGTTTTCATACCCGGATGTTTTAAAAGACAATTCTATGGTGGTTAAGCCGCTTGTTGAGTTGATTAAATTCGTGTCCCATCCTGTTTTTCGTAAAGGAAGATTCTTTAGCGCTTTCTTAGAAAAAATAGATTTTTGTGGAAAAGAAGTCGGCATAGAAGATACCGGGGTTGTGCCTTTTGTGCGGCACTTGGATAAGGAAGACGCCGTAGTTCTTGTCAATCATTCGCTTTATCCGGTGCGCCTTAGCCTTAATTTTAACAGTATTTTTAATTATTATAAAGGAGAGCCGAACGTCCCTGAGAAAATAAACGGCGAACTTACGTCGAAACTTTGTTCGGAGGATGTTCAGTTTGTTATCGACCAAGAAAAAATGGTAGTTACACTCCCCGCCTGGGGATATGGTTTATTTCGTCTTGGGCAGAATAATATTAAGCTCTCCGTGCCCTTTAAAGAAGGCGGTATGGCGAATATAGAACAGGTTAAGAGACGGATTGAGCAGGGCGATGTGGATTTTCTTTTCAATCATCTCTCCCGAGGGTTACAAGGTGCCTCAGCTAAAGTATTAAGGCAGCAAATCAAGGCTATTGTGATTGGGTTTTCAGACAGGAAGCCCGGCGATGTTTTAGAAGATAGATTACTTGAGCTTATTTTGAAGTTGAGAGAGATAAAGGAGAAAAAGATTGGCAAGATAAACTATGGCCATGTGCAAAATGTTTTGAGGCTGCTTAAGGAAATAAAAGTTGCTTATATTGCTTTAAAACTGAACAAAGGAGATATTTCTTTATTTAAGAGCGACGGATTCTTTAGCTTTAGCAATTTAATCAGGATCTCAACCCAGAGCCCGGTTAACCATGGAGTTCTAAATATAGGCAAGAGATGGATTGTCCATGCTTTGGGTAGAGGCGTGATTAAACAAAGATTAGCCGAATATTTAAAACAAATCGGTTATTTAGAAAATAAAAATTCCAGCTTAACGGTGGTGCGTCTTAAGCAGGAGGCATTTAAGGATGCAGATGAATATAAGGATGCTATGCAGACAGCTTGTAGCCGCGCAGAAAATCTGATAGGCCGCAAATATGACTGGCCAGCTATAGTTGGATTTGGCTGGGGTGTGCTATGGCGCAGTTTATTCAGGCTGACAGGTCTGGGTAGGGTTGCCTTTGCCCATAACCTCCTGCAGCATCGTATAGATTTCTACTGTTTTGAATTGATTGTCGAATGTTTCAAAGATACCTCTTCCATAATCAAAAAGCCTTTCTTTGCTGGTGAGATTTATCAGGATAATCCCACAGGTAAAGATATCCTAAAGAGCGGTTGCGTAAAATACGCGATGGGCAAGTGGCATTCTTTAATCGGAACGTTAAGGTTAGATGACTATCTGGCTGATTCTGTTTCTGCCTGTGGCTCAGGCATTTACACCGAAGAGGGCGCGGTGGATGAGAAAGCTCAGAAGAGAACAAAGAAAGTCATCTCTAAAGCCCGGAAAGAGAACCGCCTTTTCCGCTATAAGGATTTACCGCAGGATAAGAAAGCACAGCTAGTCCTTACTCCGCAGATATTGAAGTGGTTGAGTAAAGATAATATTTATCTAGTCCTTCCCGATTCAGATGTTAAATCAAAGGGCCCTCCGGGTTTACTTTGGTATGAGAATAATGAAAGATTTTTAGCCGCCTGCACCTATAATTCCACGATTTTTATTCCCTTAAATCTAATAACCAGATTTACCCAATTAAACCAAGAAAACCTTTTAATAAAGCTGTTTGAGCACGAAGAAAAGCATTTTATAGGCGGTAGAGAAGATGTAAAAGAAGCAGAATATTTAGCAACAAACCTTTTAGAGAATATCCGGGAAGACGGCTTAAGTTTAGCCAGGAGGATACTGGCCAATCTTATTTATATGAATGGCCGCTATATTTTAAGCAGAGAAGAAGAATTTGAATTATTTATGGCTTTGCGTTCTACAAAGGCCCCCGAAGAAATAAAAACCATTACCGATTGCCTTGTAGTGTGTAATCAGGGATTAGTGGGCAATAAGGCTAAAAAATACCTTGGCCGTTTTATGGCATTCGAAGACCTGTTTGCCTATGGAAGACTGGGTTTGTTTCCGGCTATTGAAAAATTTGATCATAAGAGAGGTAATAAATTTTCCACCTATGCTGCTTGGTGGATACGCCAGGCAATTACCCGGGCATTATCGGAAAAAGCCCATACAATACGAGTACCGGTGTTTATGTTGGAGAAGAAGTTTAAATTAGAAAAGATTTCTCAGAAGTTCGTTCAGGAACATGGGAGAGAGCCTACCTTTGAAGAGCTGGCCAGGATAATGAAGCTACCCGGAAAAATAATCAAGAAACTCCTTGCAATCCGCGACCCTATATCATTGGATGCTCCGGTCAGCCAGGAAAGCGAAGATAGCCGGGGAAGTTTCATCGAACAAAACACATTCGCCTCTCCCGAAAAGAAAGCCTGTCAGGCTATAATAAAAGAAAATATAGGCGGCGTGCTTTTAAAGTTAGAGAACGATGAGCGGGTTGTATTAGCCTTGCGTTACGGATTAGGCGGTGATGCTAACCAGACGAAGACTCTTGAAGAAACAGGAGAATTGCTCTGTTTGACCAGGGAAAGGATCAGGCAGATAGAGGCAAAAGCAATCAAGAGGGCAAGAAGGATGCTGGAGATTTATGGCTCAAAGAACAAATCCGTTGGTAATGCCTTTATTAACAAAGCGTTTAACGTAGAAGATGCCTTGCGGGAAGCCGTGGATATCTTAGCCGAAAAGTCCAATCGCCTGCCTCTGGCAAGATTGGCCAGGGCGTTGACTTTGATTATGTCCGATAAGGAGTTCACTCCGGCAGTTGCCCGGCACATTAAAGCCGTAGCCCAGAAGAAGGGATTAGACAGTAGATTCGGTAAAGCCTTATGGAGGGCGATGCAGCGATTGGCTGATAGCGATAAGATTAGCGCCGGATATTTCGGCGCTTATTTTACGGTCCGCCTCTGCAGGGCAGCAAATAAAATATTCTTACTGAACAAAAATTTTGAACCCTCGGAGGCTTTTAATAGGGCAGTGGCTCAATATGAATCTTGGGAGAAGGATAATAGAGAATTGCCTTTATTGGAAAAAGCAAAAAAAGTTTATGAGCTCTATTTAATTAATAAACTGAATGGCTACCATACTCCTATTTATGAATGGGTGATTTGGACGGCCTTAATCAACAAGACACTCATCTCTGAACCTGCGACCAGGAAAGCCGCGCAAAGGATGATCCTGCTTCTGGGGTTGAACAGCGGCTACTTCATGAGGTTGTCTTACAAGAATAAGATAATATTTTTAATCAGTAAGACTGGAGAGTTATCCCAGAAATACGGATTAAAATACAGCAATAAAGAAGGAGAAAAAGATAAATTAGAGATTGCTACTTTTCGCCCTCTTTATGGAAGGTTCTCCAGGTATCTTACTCCGGGAGTGACAATAGAAGAATTTATTAAAGCCGGAATGCGCGAAGATGCGGTTTTGAACAGGGCTGCCTGGTTATTGGATATTGATTTATGCGGTGGTGAATCTTTGGCGTTCAGGAAAATATTAGTTGCCTATAAAAACTGGGAAGAGAAGAATGCCGGCGCGGCTTTAATAATAAAGATAAAGAAATTATGGGAGTTATATAGAAGCAACCGTCTTAGACATCAAAACGGCGGCTTGGCCAATCAATGGGCGACTTGGATGGATATGGTCAATATTCTTCTTATAAAGAACCTGAATACGAAGAGGGCGATAAGAGAAACCAGGCTTTATCTTTTAGAGAATCAAAAACAGTTTGAGTCTATGTCTTATATTGGAAGAATAAGATTCCTGATGCAGGAAACCGAAAGAATCTCCGGCGCATATGATTTGAAATACGGGGACGGGGAGGGAGAAAAGGATAAGTTAGAATTTGCCGTCTTGCGGCCGATGAGTACCGTATTCCCGAAATATCCCACTCCAGGAACCGCCAGGATGGCTTTAGCCAAGGAAGGGGTAGATAAGCCGAGTATCTTAAACAAGAAAAACCCCGCTCTTTACTGGGCCTTATATGCTGTTTTCGGGATAAAGATGGAAAAGCCGCTTTCGCCATCGCGATTAGATAAAGCGGTTGAAGAATATAAGAAATGGGAAAACGAAAATTCTCAGGCTTCATTGCAATCCAGGATGAAGAAGGCCTGGCAGGTGTATAAGAATTTCCGTTTAAACGCGCAGAATGGCGGCACGGTCAAACATTTAGTAAATTGGATGGAGTTGGTGCGTACCGCGGTTATTAGAGACGAAAATGCTAAAAAAGCATCCGGAGAATTAAAAAATTACCTGATTAGTAACCAAGAAGCGTTTAAGTCTCTTGCCTCGTATCAAAAAAGAACACAATTCTTATTGCAGGAAGTTGAGAGGTTATCTCAGGCATATCAATTAACTGATAATAAGGATGAATTGGAATTGGCCGCTCTAAGGCCTCTTAGCAGGGCTTCTTTCCAATATCACGCCCCTAGCATGGTCAAGCGTGCGCTGGCAGAGAGGCACAATAGCGGTAAAGAAAATACTTATTGGAAATTACAGCAAGAAAACGTTGCCCTTTACAGCGCCGCAGTGCGGCGTTTCGGTTTTATTGATTTCGGAATAGCAAAAATCGATAGACACATTGACTATTCCACCCGGGAAGATGTAGTCGAGGCTTGGGCAAAAAGATTCAAATGGCACAGTATTACCGTTTCCGCAGTAATGCGGGATAACCCCAGCCTGTTCAAGAGCGGCTGTAAGGCTGGTTTTGTATTTCCCGCTCAGGGTGAAACATTTAAGTGGCACATTCGGGTGCTTTTAAGGAAGAAGCGCGCTTCAGAGGAAAAACGGCAACTAGTTTTCCAGAGGGTGATGTTTTTAGCTCACTACAGCAGAGAGAAGGTCCTCTATCATTGGGAGAAGATAAAGAAACAAAAGAGCTTTACCAAAGCGGTAAAGCGTTTCCTTAAAACAGAACCCGGCAAGGTCTTTGAAGAGGCGTTGTGTGGAAGTAGAGATATCCTTTCGCAAAACATGCATCCTATCAAAGCCCAGGCCATGTTTGACGCGGCTTTAAAATATAAAGACGAGCCTTACATATCTTGCGCGTTTGAGAGATTGGGTAAGATTACTTTCAGAATAGCTTTGGTGAAGTATTTATTTGAATCAGGCAAGCTTACCGGCCCGCCCAAAAGAGAAGGCATAGAAAAATTAATTTTTGCTTTGACCCCAGAACAAAAACAAATGGTTGCTACTTATGTTGTAGCTGATAACAAGAGTTGGAATAAAGAAGAGAGAGAAAAAATTGATGCTATTCTTATCAGTTTGGGATATCAACCTGCCGCAAGAAGATGGGTTGTATCTTCAATCGACATTCATGAATTATATTTTACCGAAGAAAGAGCTATCCGGGCCCAGGCAAATCGTTTCCGTTTGGAATATATCGCCGCTTTGAAGAATCTGCACGAATCAGTTATGTCTTGGAATCTTAAAATATATATCCTGGAGGCCAGAAGAATGGCTTCAAAGAAAAAAGGTGAAAGCCTTTCTGTGCTTAAGGAGCTTGACGCGGTCACAGCTCAAATGAGGAAAAAATTACCTTACTTCAGGATGCTCAAAATCCCGCAGGACATAACCACTCAAGCCAGGCGGGCTTTGCCTTTCTTGGAGAGAACTGACAAGCAGGGGGAACGTTCTCCTAATGAAACTGCAGCCAATACTCTTTTGGTATCGGCAATCGTGCGCATTCAAAAAGAAAAAGACAGGCTTTTGGTAAAACGTATTAATCAGGAAGGGGATGGCAGCTGGCTGATGGTAAGAGACTCCAAGTATCTGGTGCGGGAGAGAGTTTATTCAAAAATGGAAGTTAGCCGCAGCGCCGTCTTGGCTTATAAATATATCCCTTATGAAAATCTTTGGGTAGCATTCCGGGCCCAGGATCATCAGATAGATTCGGAGCTTGAAGAAATAGCTTGGCTTACAGGTTGCGCGAAAGCGCTTGAAGGATTGATAGGCCTTTCCGACGAGGATGCTCCCGGGATAGGGGAAGAAATTGACGGACTACTCTCCCAGTTAAAAGGCATCAGAAGCGAGGAGAAGAAATTAGCCCGTATTGTGCTCTCCTATGCGAAAGAACTTCTAGGATTGGGGAAATTTAAACAAATCAAGGGGCTGTTGCATCTGACGCAGACATTTTTCGCCTTAAGGGCCGGACAAAGCAAAGAGATAATCCGAAGCTTAGAAGAAGTGAGGCTAAAGAGGTTGAGACAGGAAGTGGACTCAAGGAACGATTATCTGATGAGCAAGATCGTAAAAATATTAAGAAATTTGAATTACGGGCATTATAAATTGACAAAGATAATCCTCTACAACGACCTCTTTGACATACGGCATAAAATTTATTTTAATGAGCCGGAATTTAATTGTTTGCTTAACCCGTTAGGAGAAATCGGCAGGAGATTCCAGAGGGGGATCGTTGGCAGCGAAGAACTTAAACAGGCAAAAGAAGTCTTTGAGATTTTTCGTGATAGGATTGTGGCCGGTAAACTCCTGGCTAAATTCATGCAGGATTACCGCCTGCTTTATATTAAGTCTCAAATGGAAGGGGTAGAGGGGATAAAGACCCGCCAGGATGCCTTTAACACTATTTTCCTGGAATATTTACAGAAGTCTAACGCGGTCAGGGGTTCTCCTAATCTATATTGGGCGCTTTTCTACCAGGCGGCATTTATTTCGCTCTCCGATTCCATGCTATTCTCGGCCATTTCAGATTACATCGCCCGTGAAAGGGCAGGATATGAACACCTTAAAAATTCATTCCCGACAAAAGAACACCAGCTTTACCTGGGGCAAAAAGAGGGATTTTATAAAGCCACGCGCGCTCCCAATATTGACCCCGGTTTTCATTTCCTTACTTTGCAGGAAATCTTTGAGGCGGAGGTGGGTGTTAAGGAAGGGTCTGATGAATACAAAGGGTTCCACAGGTTAAGGATGCGCCCGCTCCTTGAAATAGCCATAGTAAAATACCTGGTTGATTCCGGAAAACTCACCGGTCCGCCTTGGCCGACGAGGAAAGAATTAGCAGGCTTGATCCGGGGTTTATCCAGGGAGCAAGTCCGCGCCATACCCTATCACCCGGTATCGGATAGCCTGACTTGGCGCGAAGAGAAAAAACGGGATGATGTAAGGGGTATCCTTAAAAAATTAAAATACTCTCCCAGAGAGGTCACTCAGATGATCCGCATTATCACCATCTGGGAAAAGTCTCCTGATAAAGAGACGGCAATTAAAAATCTGGCCAGGGTATTTAAATCTTCCATGTTGGGCCAGAAGCGTAAATTTAAGGCCATCGGAAGCGAAGAGCCGCTTGAAGATGTCTATGGGGATGATTCCCTGTATTTGGCTAATTACATAACTACTTCGCTGAAGCAGGAGTTGGTTATGATTTTGAAGGGATTAATGAACGCCGGGGATGAATTAAGGAAATTGTTTTCAGAACCCTCAATAAATTGCAAGACAGGCTTAAGCCGGGAAGAGTTTGTTTCCCGGGCTGTCAAAAATATGATTAAGCCTGTAAAGGAGCTGGCTGTATTTGCTAATTTATGCCTTGAGGATAAAGGGAGTTTGGAAAGCATAGAAAAGACATTGATAGACCTGGTTAATATTGCCGGAAAATATTCTATGGAAGCTTCTTTATATCAGGAGATTAAGCAAAAGTGCTACCATGCTTTAGTTGAATTGCATAACAGTATGGTTATGATTGAGAGGAGCAGGGGGGATTTTAAAGGCACTAATCAGGATAAGAAGGAACCGCAAGGAGAAGTGAAAAAGTATATTCCTCCGCTGCATAAGTTCGGGAAATACTGTTTTGTTTTGTTCCTCTCCTTTTCTTTGATGGCTATGATGGGTATGGCTTCCATACCCAAGTCAAATGTCTATATCAAAAAGTTCAAAGACAGCCGTTACGAGTTGATGGTTGAGCGTAGACCATATATCGTAAAGGGTGTTTGTTACAGCCCCGTGCCTATAGGCCAGAACCATGAATATGACTGGTGGCTTGACCCGGCTAAACCCTGGCTTGTCGATGGTAAATTAATGAAAGAAATGGGGATAAACACAATAAGGATTTATAACCCCGGGGAAAATCCCCAGGCAGTAAAGCAGGTAATCAAAGACTTCTACGAGCTTTTTGGTATCCGCACTGTCTTGGGTAACTGGGTGGGATTGTGGGAAGGGCCCTGTCCCAGTTATGACGATAAAGCTTTCCAGGGAAAAGTAAAAAAAGAAGTTTTAGCAATGGTTAATCTTTACAAAGATGAGCCGGGAATCCTGATGTGGATCCTGGGTAATGAAAATAACCGTACATTCTCCGGCCAGCTCAGGCCCTGGTGCAACAGCGAAATAGACAAAGAGCCAAATCCCTCAAAACAAATAGAGATGCGCGCTAAAGCCTATTATTCTTTTGTCAATGAACTGGCTAAAGAGATCCATAAAATAGACCCCAGCCATCCGGTGGCTTTGGGTAATTGTGAACTCACATATTTAAACATCGCCTCTTCTGTTGCGAAAGATATTGATTTAATTGCCTGTATGATTTATCGTGGTAAGACTTTCGGAAATTTATTCAAATCCCTAAAGACAGATTTTAATAAGCCTCTTATAGTGGCGGAATTCGGCGCGGACGCTTATGATGCCTACTTAAATAAAGAAGACCAGAACATGCAGGCATACTTTTTGGAATGGCAGTGGCGCCAGATTTATGAGAATTTAGCCGGCAATAAAGAGGGCGTGGGTAATTGTTTAGGCGGCATAATGTTTGAATGGACGGATGAGTGGTGGAAATATAACGAATCTATGCAGGTGGATAATAACGCAGAAGGATGGAAGCGGCATAATACCGAATCAAACTGGTCCAATGGCAACTACTACCATGATATCCTGGCAAAGGGTAATAAAAATATGAACGAGGAGTGGTTTGGTATTGTGACGCTATCTGAAGAATTAGAAAACGGGCTTAATAAACGCGTCCCCAGGAAGGGCTATTATATAGTAAGGGAATTATGGAAGGGCCCGGTCAAGGAAATAGAGAATAAAAAGGTAAAAGTTGAAAAAAAATAGAATAGGAATATAATAGAGGTTAGATAACTAAGCATGCAAATACACAGGCGTTGTGTCCGCTGGCAAATAAATAAAAAAGCGCAAATAGAACTGGCAGGCGCATTTACAGACTGCATTATCCTTGATATGGGTTTTAGCGGCGCAAGGATTTCTCTGGAGCGAAAGTTAGCCCAGGACGCGTTTTTTAAATTAAATATAAATTTATCCGCGGATTTAAATTTCCAGGTAGATGCATGGGTGGCCTGGCATAAAGCCAGGGAGGGAATCAACCTCTACGGGATTTATTTCACGAAAATAAGAGATACTGATAAGGAAAGGATGTTTAAGTTTATCCGTAACAATTTTCCGGAACAGGTGAATAAAGAATGGTGGAAAGTCCCCACCGAAGAAGAAGGAGGTGAGAAAATGGATGATAGAAGAATCTTTGAGCGGT